>NZ_JAQFVG010000076.1 GCF_029439455.1 Caballeronia sp. BR00000012568055
AGCGGAATGCCCAACTGCGGCACCGCGCCGAAAAAGCCGCGCCGATTTTCTGGCGCATGTTCGCACGCCATCAGCACCGCGCCGCCCCATTCCGCACCGAAGCCGATGCCTTGCACCATCCGCAATAGAATCAAGAGAATTGGTGCGAGCACGCCGGCCTGCGCATAAGTCGGTAGGAATCCGATCAAAACGGTGGCCGCGCCCATCCCTGCAAGCGACCAGAACAGCACCGCCTTGCGGCCCAGACGATCGCCGTAATGTCCTGCGAGATAACCGCCGAACGGTCGCATCAGAAAGCCGATGGCCAGCGTGGCGAAGGACGCGAGAATGCCGACGAGCGGCTCGGTGGTATGAAAGAAGATCTTGCCGAAATAAGCGGCTGCGGCGGTGCCGTAAATAAAGAAGTCGTAGCTCTCGACCGCCGATCCGATCATCGATGCGACTGCGACTTTGACCGCGCGGTCTTCTGTGTTGCTGCTCATGTTTATATAGTCTCCCTGCTTCAAGTCTGCGCGTTGCGCCTCTGCGGGCGCTTGCAACGCGTTGAATATTTATTCCTTGCGGAAGGTTTCGATCACACGGCTGTCGTCACGCAAGCCAAGGCCTGCATCGGCTGCTTCGTGATAGCGCGCATTCGCGAGCTTGAGCAAGGGCACATCCGCATCGCACGATTGTGCGGCGGAGGCGACAAGATCGCTATCCTTAACAAAGATGTTGATCGAACTCGTGACGTTGACGTCGGTGCCCTGAAGCATGCGCGGACCGCGATCCGACAGCATCCACGAACCCGCCGCGCCGTTCTCGATGAGTTCGAGCACGGCAGCCGCATCGAGTCCGAGCGAGCTGGCGAGATTCAGCGCTTCCGCTGCGGCCACGATATGCACCGAGCACAAGTGTTGATTCACGACCTTGATTGCCTGACCATCGCCGAGTTTGGGACCGGTGATGCGCACCTTGCCCATTGCATCGAGCACGGGACGCACGGTGTCGATATCCGCTTGCGCGCCCGAGGCGAAGATCACGAGTTCGCCCGTTTTGGCGCGCGCGGTGCCGCCCGTGACGGGGGCATCGACCACGCGCGCGCCGGCTGCGATCAGACGCTCGCCTTCGGCACGCACGCTGTCCGGACCCACGGTGGACATGACGACCCACGTTTGTCCCTTCACCGCAGCGCCCACGCTTTCAACGAGCGATGCAAGCTGCTGTGGCGTTGCGACCATCGCGACCACTACATCGGCCGCGGGTGCGGAAGCGAAGCCGTCAGCGGCCTTTAAACCGCTTTCCTGCGCCATTTCACGCGCACGCGGCGACAGGTCCACGCCCGTCACTTCGTGCCCCGCGCCTTTGATTCTCAGAGCCATCGGCAAACCAATTGCGCCGATGCCGATAAATGTCACATTCATGAGTTGCGCCTTAGCTGAGCCAGTTCTTGATGTTGTTGACCATCGTTTCCGTCGAGATGCCGTAGCGATCATGCAGCGTCGGCAGCGCACCTGCATCGAGAAACTGATCGGGCAGGCCGACGTGACGGAACTCCGGCATCACGCGATTGCGCACCAGCGCGCTCATCACCGCTTCGCCCAATCCGCCGATCACGCTATGGTTCTCCGCCACCATTACGAGGCGGCCTTCACGCCTGCATTGCTCGATGATGGTGGCTTCGTCCAGCGGCTTGATGGTCGGCACGTGCAGCACGCCGACGCTCGCCGAACCATCGTCGAGTGCTTGCGCGCATTCGAGCGCACGCATGGTCATGATGCCCGACGAGATGATGAGCACATCTTGACCATCGCGCAGCATCTTGGCTTTGCCGAGTTCGAACGTGTAGTCGTAATCGTCGAGCACGGCGGGCACTTTGCCGCGCAACAGACGCATATAGACGGGGCCATTGTGCTCGGCAATCGCGGCGACTGCTTGTTCCGTGTCGAGGGCATCGCATGGATCGATCACGGTCATGCCGGGAATCGCGCGCATCAATGCGAGGTCTTCGGTGGCCTGATGGCTCGGGCCGTAACCCGTGGTGAGACCCGGCAACGCCGCGCAGATCTTCACGTTGAGATTTTCTTCCGCGATGATCTGGTGAATGAAGTCATACGCGCGGCGCGTGGCGAACACGGCGTAGGTCGTCGCGAACGGAATAAAGCCTTCTTTTGCGAGGCCGCCTGCTGCGCCCATCAACAATTGTTCGGCCATGCCCATCTGAAAGTGACGTTCCGGGAACGCCTGATTGAAGATGTGCAGGTCCGTGTACTTCGACAAATCCGCCGTCATGCCGACGATATTCGGACGCTTCTCCGCTTCCGCGACCAGCGCATGACCGAACGGTGCGGGACGCGTCTTCTGACCTTCGGACGCGATCGATGCGATCATCGCCGAAGTCGTCAAACGGGGTTTCTTGTCAGCGACGGCGCTCATGCCTTGTCTCCTTGCTGGTGTTGTTCGTCGAGCACGGCGATCGCCTGCTGCCATTCTTCCGGATCGACCCGGATAAAGTGATTCTTTTCGCGCGTTTCGAGGAAAGGCACACCTTTGCCCATCAACGTGTCGAGCAGCACGACGCGCGGTTTTGCTTCGGATAGCGAACGACAGCGTTCAAATGCTGCAAGCAACGCGGGCATATCGTTGCCGTTCACGCGTTCGACGTGCCAGCCGAAGGACAAGAACTTGTCTGCGAGCGGTTCGAAACCAAGCACTTCATGCGATGCCCCGTCCGCTTGCTGACGGTTGATATCGACCATCGTGATGAGATTGCCGAGGCCATGATGTGCCGCCGATAACGCGGCTTCCCACGTCGCGCCTTCATCGAGTTCGCCATCGGACATCGAGTTATAGACGAAGGCGGGATTACCCTTGAGGCGCAAGCCCAAAGCCATGCCGACCGCGATCGTCAAGCCTTGACCCAGCGAGCCGCCCGAGATTTCCATGCCGGGCGTGTACGTTGCCATGCCGGACATCGGCAGGCGGCTGTCGTCCGAGCCGTAGGTTTCCAGTTCCGCTTCGGGGATCATGCCTGCTTCGATCAGCGCGGCATACAGCGCGATGGCATAGTGGCCGTGCGACAGCAGAAAGCGATCGCGGCCTTCCCATTCGGGATCTTCGGGGCGAATGTTCATCGCGTGGCACCACGTGACCGCAAGTGCATCGGCGAGTCCGAGTGCCTGGCCGATATAACCCTGACCCTGGACTTCACCCATGCGCAGCGCAAAGCGGCGAATGCGATAGGCGTGATCGGCGAGCTTGGAAAGTGTGGCGGCTTGGGCTGACGTCGAGCCGGCTTTCGGCTCGGCCTCCGTAATCATTGTCATGGCTTTTCCTGCGGAAAGGCAAAAGATACAAAGTGGACGCCTCGACAACCTCCGATCGCCGCAGTTGTCTCCTGTTCAGCAATCGGACCGGTGTAGAAACGAGGTTGACTTAATGTATCCTTGTGGAATAGGGCCTGACAAAAGAAAAGATTGCAACAGCTCATGAACGCCATTCACGAATCCCGCGCATGAACGTGTTCCGCAAAGTTCCGCT
>NZ_JAQFVG010000077.1 GCF_029439455.1 Caballeronia sp. BR00000012568055
CGGAAAACCCGAGGTGAAGCAGTTCGCACTGACGCTGCGTTATCAGATCGTGGCGCCGAGTGCCGACCAGGCGCTGACGGCGAATCCCTTCGGCATCTATATTCCATTCTTCCGCCTCGAGCGGACCGCATAGCATGACCGACACCCCATTCATCAAACGGCCGGTCGTCGGCATGTTCGTTGTTGCAGCGGCGATGGCGTTTGCTGTGCCGATGGCCCAAGCCAAGCGGGCGGCCCCTGAGACGGGCGCGATGAACGCGGCCATGATCGCGGGCGACCCGATGAGTCCCGTCAATCCGTTCAACGGCGGAACGGACCCGATGACCATGCCGGGTGACGCGAGGATCGGCGTGTTTCCGTACAGCCGCGATCAGATTTATCGCGTGCTCACCGCGCCGCTCAAGATCACGACGATCGAGCTCGAGAAGGGCGAGATGCTGGTGGCGGATCCCGCGATGGGCGACAGCATCCAGTGGGAGATCGATGACGACAAGATGAACCACGTGTTCATCAAGCCGCACAAGGCAGACCTCGTCAATACGCTGCACTTGACCACCAATCGACGTGAATACGATTTCACGCTCATCGCCTCGCCGGCAGGCGGCATGTTCTATCAGGCCGTGCGCTTTCAGTACCCACGTGCGCCGATGATGCGAACGAACGCACGCGACGAAGGGAATGGCAGCGCGAACGGCTCGGGCAGCCGCGGCGGAGCCGACTCCGGCACGATCAGCGTGGCGCCCGACAAGCTCAATTGGGATTACAGCGTGGACGGTCGCACGGAATTCACGCCCGAAACGGTTTTCGACGATGGTCAGTCGGTTTGGATGCGCATGCCCGCGAAGGCTCAGGAGTGGCCCGTGCCATTCATTCTCGATCATGGCGATCGGGTGGTCGCGAATTTCATCCGCCGTGGCGACTTTCTCGTTCTGCAACGCCTGGCCGACGAGATTGTGCTGCGTTCCGGTAAAGATGAAGTGACCGTTACGCGTGGTCGCCGGCGGCTGTTCGGAGTGTTCTGACCATGGCGAAGAAACCGGATCAGAGCACGCCGAGCGCCGAACAAGCGACGCTCGTCAAAGGCAAGACGCCGCGCAACGCGATCATGAGCATTGGCATTCTGGCCGCTGTCGTGATTGGCGGCCTGGGCTTCTACTACGAGCTGCAGGCGACGAACAAAGCCGAGGAGGAAGCACGTCTCAGAAAGGCGAGCGCACTCAAGTCCAGCACGGAAGTGCCGGCCGCTAACAACAACGACATCGACCAGATGATCCGTCAGCAGCGCGAAGCGGCGGCGGCCGACGCGGCCGCGCGCGCGGCGTCCGATGCTGCGGCTGCTACTGCGGCACAAAAGCCAGCGGTCAAGCCGATGCTCACCGGCGCGGACTTTCAGGACGAGGTAGGCAAGGGTGGCGACTCGCGTGAACTGTCGCGTCAGGCCGCTCAGGACGCGATCTACACGTCGTCGGTGTTCAAGCGCTCCGGCGCCTCGCGCCAGACCTCGCAAGGCACGGGCACGCTGCCGCCGGGTGTTCCCACACCGGAAGACGTTCGTGCCAGGCGTGCGGCGGTTGACAACAGCGGTGCCGATGCGTTGGCGCTCGCGCTCGCCAAACAGGGACAAGCGCCCGAAGATCGCGATCGCGCTTTCCTCAACGAGGCGGCCGCACGTGGTGGCATCGAGCGCACGACATTCAATGGCCGTTCGACCGGTTGCACGCTGACGCCGCCTCACGTGATTCACGTGAAGACGATCGAGGGGCTGAATTCCGATAAGCCCGGTCGCGTTGCGCTCATGGTCGATGAGGACGTGTGGGATAGCCTGCGCGGCGACTGCCTGATGATCCCGAAAGGCTCGTTCATCAACGGGATGTACAGCGCCGATGTCAAGGTGGGTCAGGAGCGATTGCTGGTGGCCTCCACCAGCCTGCGTCTGCCCAATGGCAAGAACGTGCCGATGAACGGCATGCAAGGCGCGGATCAGAACGGTTACGCCGGCTTCTCGGGCGACGTCAACAATCACTTCCTCAAGATCTTCGGAGCGGGCTTCATCACGGCGATTCTGCTGAAGGCGTTCGACAACGGCGCACAGACGGCGACGACTGCGAGTCCCACCGGCGTGACGACCTATGGCAGCACGGCAGGGCAGGTGGCGGCGACCACTGCGCAAACGGTCCTGCAACGCAACCAGAACATCCCGCCGACCATCACGGTCGATCCGGGCCAGAAGTTTCTGGTTCAGGTCACGCAGGATATCGTCATGGAGCCTTACCATGAATAAGGTGCTCATCGCTACGGCTATCACTGCCAGCATCGCGATGTGCGCGCCTGGCGTTCACGCCGCCACGATCGGTTCGATCATCAGCCCCACGCGGATTGTGATCGACGACGGTGCGAAGCGCGCGATCGTCGAGCTGCCCGGCGAACCTGTGTATGACTGCGGGCTGAAGCCGTTCCTCTCATGGGCGAGTCGGCTCGAAGGCCAGGCTGTCCAAACCGCCGCTGATGGATCCGTTGCGATCGCGATGGACGGATCGACGATCAGCCTTTCCTCGTTGTTCGTACGCGCGGGGTGGCTCCGCCCCGCTGTGTTGAGCGATGACGCGCAAGCCAGCATGACCGAGCACCGTGGCGGCTGGGCATGCGCGTCCGCACAAGCGCCGTTCGATGCGATGCACACGTCGGTCGATCCGAAGATCCTGGCCGGGATCGCCTTGAACGAATCGGCCTACGACGGTCGCGCATGGCCGTGGACGCTCAACGTTGCGGGCCGAGGCTTTTTCTTCCGTACGCGGGAAGATGCCTACAAAGCGATTCGCCATCTCCTCAGCGACGGCCGCTGCGACTTCGATGTGGGCTTGATGCAGGTCAATTACTGCTGGCACGGAAAACGATTCAAGTCTGCTTGGGACGCACTTGCCCCGGCCACGAATATCCGCGTGGCCGAAGACATTCTCAACGAGAACTACCGCCAGACCCACTCCGCTGTGAAGGCGGTCGCGTACTACCACAGCGCCAATCCCGCACCCGGGCGCGAATACCTCGCGCGCTTCGTCAAGCACCTTTCTCAAATCGAACGCGGGCTATGAAGCAAACGCTCTCTTTTCTCACTTTGGCCTTTGCTGCGATGACGCTCGATGCGTCCGCCGCTGGAACCGACCCGCTCGATTTCGATTACGAGATCGCGGGTAACGTGCTCGAACGTCCCGCGCTGGTTTTCAACGATGGCAGCGATACATATTTTCAGCCACGCGCGGGACAGTCGATCAAGGTCGATGGCGGCCACAGTCAGGGCCCTTACATCGTCATCGCCGGAACGCCGGAAGTGATTCACTACACGTCTGGCGGCTTGAGCGCGACCGCTTACTGGAAGAAGGCGAACCGCTTTATCGGCGAGAAGGCCCGCAGCGAGACACCGTCCGGTTTTGCAGGGTTCTCAGGGCGCCTCGCCATCATCGGCGAGCGCAGCAGTCTCGAGAGCACGCGCGCGCTCAACGCGATGCTGCCGCTTTCGCAACTGGTGAAGGCGCTGGTGCCGCAAGGATGGACAGGTTCAGCGCAGAAAGATATCGATCTCACGTCCTCAATGGGCTTTGCGACGCGCGATGGTGAAAACTGGATGCAGTCGCTCGACCGGCTCGTTGCCGCCTCGGACCTCTATGCGGATGTCGACTTCAACACCCGCCACGTGAGCCTGCGTCGCAGCGCGCCGCAGTCGGTAGCGGTGGACTATGTGGCGTCGGCGGCACCGGCAGTCTCACCGTCTCAGTCGATCACGTCCTCCCCGCAGGCCGATGACGCCATCGCGGCAATCGCGAAGTCGGCTGATGCAAAGCTGGTTGAGACAAAGGCGGTTGACACCAAAGCGGAAAGTGGTTCGGTTCTCGCCGAGAAGTTCGGCGCGCTTGCGATCCGGGATGGTGACGATAGCCATATTCAGATCAAGTTTTCGGCCAAGCCCTCAAGCGAACTGAAGATCGTCGACGCGAACGGCAAATCCTTGCGGCCGATATGGGATGACGCGACGGGCGTCGTTACCTTCAATCGAGCAGAGCGCTTCACCCTCTCCAACGCGAC
>NZ_JAQFVG010000078.1 GCF_029439455.1 Caballeronia sp. BR00000012568055
TAGAATGCCGGAATAGTGGCGTGCGCGAACAGCACGTCGGCGTTGTATCGGCGGATCGTGGAATAGAGCTTGAGCAGCTTGCCGACACGGCCGTACGGACGCTCGGGAAACAAACACTCGACACCGTTCGCCAGGAGTTCCGCCTGAAGCGCGGTGAAGTCGTCGTGAGCCGGCGTCAGCGAGGCCACCGCAACGGTTTCGCCACTCTTTTGCTGATGGATCGCCAGGTCCTTCGCCAGCACTTCCGCGCCCGACAGACGCGGCGCAAGCACGAGGTGGACGATACGCATTAGGCCTCCCTCACGATACGGAACAGCATCCAGCCAGCCGCCGAGGCGAGCCCCGCCGTCATCGCCCAGGCGATGCCCGTCACGCCCCAGTAATGCGTCGCGAACGGCACCGTGATACACAGCACGATCGCCTGAATGATCGATGCATGCGTCGCCACCTTAGGCAGACCGACCGCTCGCAGCCACGACACCAGCACCGCGATGATCGCGCCGATCGCCATGTTGATGACGAAGATCTTGAACAGCGGCACCGCCGACAACCACGCGGGCCCAAGCACGATATTGAAGAGCGGCTCGGCCAGCAACCGCAGCGCGATCACCACGACCGTGAGGCCGACCACCGCAATCATCATCCAGCGGCGGAACATCTTCTGTGCGGCCTGCGTATCGCGCCGGTGATGATCGGCGAAGGTCGGAAACAGATACTGCGACATGGCGATGGCCGCATCCGCGAGCAACATCTGCGCGAGCTTCGACGACATCTGATAGGCGCCGAGTTGCAGCGGCCCGAGCAGCTTGGCGACCACGACTTTATCGAACTGATTGAGCAAAAGATTGACGACGCTGCCTGCCCAGATCCAGCGGCTGAAGTTCACGTAATGCGAGATGCCGTGAAACGAGAACCGGATCGGCGGACGCGGCGACATGGTGGCCCACGTCAACGTGGTCTTGAGCATTTCACCGGCAACGAGACCGATCAGCACCGAATATGCGCCCGCACCGGACAGCGCGCAGATCAGCCCGACCGCGCAATCCGTGAACGACGCCGATGTCTCCACGCCCGCAAGCTTCTGAAAGCCGCGTTGCCGCGTCACGATGAAGTAAGCCGGAGACGCAATGCCGCGCAGAATCGGCAGCACGGCGGCGAGCAGAATCAGGCCGATGGAGCCGGTCATATGGAACTGGCTCGTCATGAACGGCGCAAGCGCGGCGATCAGAATGCCGATCAGCACGCCGCGCATGGCGAGCGTGGACCAGACGGCGCCGAGTTCACTGTGTGTGGGCGCGTCCTTGTGCTGCACGACGGCTTGCGCGAGACCCGTATCGGACAAAGATTCGGCGATCGCCACCGCGAGCAGCGCGATACTCACCGCGCCGATCGCTTCAGGACCGAGAATCCGCCCGATGGCGAGAAATTTGACCGCAACGAAGCCGCGCACGACGACTTGTTGCAGGAGCACCCAGAAGGCCGCGTCCTGCTCGAAGCGAGCGCGCGCCGGAATGAAAGGTAACCGGACAGATCTCACTCAAATTTCCCCGCGCTGCTGTTGTTCATTGGAATTCGTCACGCTGCGACCGGATTCAATTTATGGATTAAGCGCGCGCCTCACCGTGCGCAGCCGCTTATATGCCCGACATTCACACGACGAATGCACGTGCTCGCATAGCGCGAGCCGACAGTGGCAAAAGTAACGTGCGAACGCCCGTGTCGGACGCCAACGCGTAGTCTAAATCGGCCCTAAATGAGTATCGATGCGGGTTGACGGCATGCTTTACGTGCGTTCTCGCACGCGCCGTTGCGCGGAAAAACGCTCAAATATGGCCGTCGAATACGTAATGCCGATGCTACTGTTCATTCGTCGGCACAATGACCGCGGATACTCCGTTCGCGTGCGATACGTGCGCAATCGAAACCTCTCTACAACATGGCGAACGATACCGTCCTCATCATCGAACCGAATTTCAGCGGGCACCGCTGGCGCTATGCCGAGTGGGCCGCGAATGCGTATATGGAAGCGGGTTATCGTTGCGTGATCGTGACGGAACCGTGCAACGCGCAGCATTCGCTCGTGAAGAAAATTCAGGAGTCGGATGGAAAGAATCTCGACATTCAGTTCGTCGAGGCGCACTCGGGCGGTAAGCCGAGTTATGTGCGGTTTCATCGGCAGTTCAAGGAGTATTTCGACGCAGCGTGTCGTGACCGTTCTGTTGCGCTCGTTGTCGTTCCTTACGTCGATTACTTTCTGCTTGCTTTGCCGTTCCTGCGCTCGCCGTTTGGTGCGACGCCTTGGGTTGGCATTACGATGCGCTCGAATTTCCACCATCACCTCGTTGGTGTGCGTGCGCCGCGTCGTCCGATGATCAATGCGGTGAAGTCGCAGCTCTTCGCGCGTGCCATTCGCGTGGGTGGCATGAAGACGCTGCTGACTATCGATCCGAC
>NZ_JAQFVG010000079.1 GCF_029439455.1 Caballeronia sp. BR00000012568055
CCCGATTTGGCCTCTCACGAACTGGCAAAGCCAATCATTGCTTTGACTTCGAGGTACTCCTCGAGACCGAAAACGCCCATTTCACGACCATTTCCCGACTGCTTGTATCCGCCCATCGGAGCTACATTATTGGACGGTGCGCCGTTCAAGAATATGCGGCCAGCCTGCATGCGTTCACCCACCTTTCGCGCCGCCTGAGGATCTCCGGCAAAGATATAACCACCAAGGCCATAGCACGTTCCGTTTGCAATCTGAATCGCTTCTTCAATGTCGCGATAGGTGATTACAGACAGGACGGGCCCAAAAATTTCCTCTTGAGCGATTGTCATGTCGGGCGTGACGTCAGCAAATACTGTCGGACGAATGAAGTAACCTCGATCGAGCCTTTCAGGCCTCCCGGGTCCGCCGAAAATCAACCTCGCCCCTTCTTGTACTCCCTTTTCGATATAGCTTTGGACCCGATCGAATTGAGCCCGGTTGACAACCGGCCCCATCGTGGTGTTGGCGTCCTGTGGATTTCCGACTCGCACTTTCTCGGCTTCACGGCGAACGAAGTTGAGAAAAGTTTCAAGTTGATCATCTTTAACGAGAATACGGGTCGGAGAATGACACGATTGTCCCGTATTGGAGAAGCCTCTCGTCACGTTAAAGCGCGCGGCGGCCTCCAGGTCGGCGTCTGGAAGAATGATATTCGCGGACTTTCCGCCGAGTTCCTGGCACACCCGCTTGACCGTATCGGCTGCAGCCTGGGCTACGAGCACACCTGCTCGAGTGGACCCAGTGAACGAAACCATGTCGATCCCGCGGTGTCTCGATATGGCGTCTCCGACCGTCGGACCATCACCATTGACAAGGTTGAAAACTCCGGGTGGTACGCCCGCAGCATCAAAGACCTCGGCCAATACCAATGCACTGACCGGCGTGTATTCACTCGGCTTTACCACCACCGTACAGCCTGCGGCCAGAGCGGATCCAAGCTTGGTGCAAAGCAATTGCAGGGGCCAGTTCCATGCCGAGATCAGTCCGCAGACACCAATCGGTTCTCTCCGAACGATGTTGTCGGCCATCATCCGTTCAAACGAATAGTCGCCGAGTGTGATAATAGCCTGCCGAAAGGCTTGCAATGCGGTACCCGTTTGTGCGGTTAGTGCAGCAGGCGCGCCCATCTCCTGCGTGACTGCCGACATAAGGTCATCCTGCCGACGTATGAACGCCTCAACGACGTTCTGTAGCAGTTCGATGCGCTGTTCCTTCTGCGTCTGGCTAAAGGACTCGAACGCCTTGCGCGCCGCCGCGACTGCACGATCAACGTCCTCCCGAGCGCCAAGAACTACGCGTCCGTATGGAAGCTCAGTTGCGGGGTCAATTAGCTCGAAGCTCTCCTTGCCAACCGGCTCGCACCAGCGTCCGTCAATATAGAACTTATCAAATTGTTTCATTTTTCTCTTCGCTATACGTGAGTGGAATCTTAAACAGAGCGGCTAGCGCATCGACGTTTACATTTGCCCCAAGCACGTTCTGCGCTGCCTCAACACGGGCGCGAACCGTATTTGCCAGCGACATCGGAACACAGAAGGCGGACGCCATCTGCGAAACCAGTACCAGGTCTTTGACATACCATGCTAGCTTGACGTCGGCCGTGGGTTTACCTGTTCGAATTGCGGCAATGACACGGCGGAAGCCTGCAGTCCAGCCCGAACTTCGTTCGATGACGTGATCCAGTAGATCTAAACGCAGGCCAATCTTTGATGCCAATGCAAGCGATTCATAAACAATGATTCGATTGCTCGCGCCTAGGGCGTTCTTAACCAGCTTGGCAGCTTGCCCACTACCGCTCGGGCCAAAATATGAAACTTTCCCACCCATCCTCTGCAATAGCGGCTCTACGACCGCATACGCCGTAGGGTCCCCTCCACACAGAGTGACCAACGTACCTTCGGCTGCTCCTTTTGGACCGCCAGTTACAGGCGCATCAATTAGCGCAACGCCCCGCTCTCGGAGCTTCTCAGCCATCATCCGCGTATCGAACGGGCTTCCTGTCGTTTGGTCAACGACAATCTTTCCCGTCCTTAATTCGTCAGCTATTCCTCGCTCACCAAAAAGGATATTCTGAACGTCCTCCGAAGTCGGCACGCAAAGCATGATGACGTCACACTTTCGCGCGAGCGTGAGAATGTCGCTCGCAGCAAAAGCCCCCATCTCGACCAGTTGTCTGACACGCGACTGACTCACATCAAAGACATAGAGCTCTCTTGCCACGCTCAACGCTTGCCGCGCCAAAGCCGCTCCCATCGCTCCTAGGCCCACGTAGCCAATTATCGGCGCTTGCGTAGTGGAGGAAACGTCTCTATCGAAAAGTTCTGAGCGATGGCTGGGAACAACTTCGACCGGCTGTTTGCCGACCAAAACCCCCGCCATGGATCCAATGACGGTGTGCATGTCGTTCAGGTCTGCGCCAGCCCCGACCATATTTGCACCCATTGTAAGCAACGAACGTGTGTGCGTCGCCAGAGGCATGGGAACACCCAGTGCCGTGCCGAGGTCGATCATCCGATTCAAATCGCCAATCGCGGAGGTTAAAGATTGCTCACTCGTGCGACCATCCTTATACAAGACGGGAAGCAGTTTTTCGGAGATTCGACTTCGTCCGCTGCTCAGGTTTATCGCCTCGACCATGTCGTCCAACGCGAGTCCCGCTCGGAACCCCATCGCCACCGATTCCAAGTTCAAAAGCCGACCCGTGAGGTACATCGTCTGGTTCATCAACGCCACTGCGTGCGCATGCACCAATCGCGGTCCGCAGTATACGACCGAGTCGATTGCTTGAAGAATAGGTAAGGCCTTCGCATAGGCATCTTGGTGCCCCGAAATGAGTACCGTACTCACCTCTGATCCAAGGTCGCGAATGGTGGTCGCCGATAGAAAAAGTACGTCGTGCCGCTTAAGTCGAAGTTCGGCTTCCTCACTCCACCAATTCGCCTCACCGTCCAGGTCGACAAGTACTGTCCCTGGCGAAAGCCGGCTAAGGCATTCTTCCCTATCGAACTTCGCAGGCTCTGCGTTATCTGCTTCGCCTAGACGTAAGAACACGATGTTGGAAACGAGGGCTTGTTCAATAGCCACAAGCGCTCGGCGGTGACCACCTCCTCCCGGTGCCGTCCCGGCCTCACTTGGATTACATCTCGTCAACTCTGGAAGGCACTCCAGGCGGTTCGCCCAATCGCCACTCGGTCCAATGTATGCTACCGAAATCATCGTCTGCTCCTGACTTACGCCTTGGCGGATTCGAAATCTATTGCTTCGGAATGCCCGTATCCTTGATGACTTGACTAGTGGTTTCCAGATCTTTTCGCAAGAAGGCCTCGGATTCCATGGGCGATGCGTAGAAAGGCTCAGTTCCCTCGGACTGAAGTCTGGACTTGATTTTCGGATCGTTCAACGTCTTCGCTAACGCGTCGGACAGCTTCTTTACTCTGTCGGGAGGTGTGCCCGCCGGTGCGAAGAGCG
>NZ_JAQFVG010000080.1 GCF_029439455.1 Caballeronia sp. BR00000012568055
AAGAAGTGTGCCCCTGCGACATCATGCGGACGTCGTGTAACGGCCGCCATCGTGCTGATGTCGATCGCCGAAGAGTTGGTAAGCAGGAGCGCCCCTTCCTTCATCACCGCGTCCAGCTTCGTGAAGACATCTTCTTTCAGATCGATACGCTCGAACACTGCTTCCACGACAACATCGGCGTCCCCGATGTCCTCATATCGCAAGACAGGTTGTACGTACGTCAGTCGCTCGTTCATTTCTTCTTGTGTGAGGCTTCCGCGCCGCACTCTTACCGCATATGTGTCGTGAATCCGCTTCATGCCTCGATCAAGTGCTTCTTGCGTCACTTCGAGCACTTTCACCGGAACGCGAACGTCCGCAAAACAGATTGCAATTCCAGCCCCCATTGTCCCAGCGCCCACGATTGCAGCGGATCGCGCGCCTTCAGGCTTATAGGACGCGGGCGCGCCTGGAATCTTTTTCGCCTCACGCTCGGCAAAGAAGGCATATCGCAATGCCCTCGCTTCATCCGAGCCCTCGAGCTCCGAAAACAGTCGCTGCTCAAGAGCCAGTCCATCCTCGAAGCTACCGGTTAGTGCCGCTTCCACGCAAGCGACAGCGCAATGCGGTGCCTTCACGTTACGAGCCTTGCTAAGAGCGGCCTTCTTCGCCGCTTCCCAGGCTTCAGGGTGCTGATCCGCATACGCAATTTGATCAGTCATGTCCCGAACCCGTGGCAATGGGCGCGCGGGCGCTACGTCCTTCGCGTAAGAAATTGCGCTAGCCAGAAGATTTTCCTGACTCACAATCTGCGTAATGATTCCTGACTTTAACGCTTCGAATGCCGAAACATGACGACCACTGCTGATCATCTCAACAGCCACCTTCGGTCCGATCAACCTCGTCAGCCGTTGGGTCCCACCCCCAGCTGGAATTACCCCGATGCTTACCTCAGGCAGCCCCAGCTTGGCGTCAGGCGTGGCGATCCGATAATGACATGCGAGAGCATGCTCGAGGCCCGCACCAAGAACGTAGCCTTGCATCGCGGCTATCACGGGCTTCTCACATGCGTCCAAGGCTGCAGTGCTGACGCTGGTATTGATTTGGCGCGCCTTCCCAAACTGTCGGATATCGGCTCCGGCGATAAAATTCTTGCCTGACCCGATGAGCACAACCGCTTTCACTGCAGGGTCAGCGCCAGCTCGTTCTAGGCCGTCGATGATGCCCTCCCGCATACCGGGTGCCAACGCATTGACCGGCGGGTTGTCGACGGTAATTACTGCCACGCCGCTCTCGACGTGATAACTGACATTACGTGTATCGCTCATCAGGTGTCTCTCTTAATATCAAAAGCGCTGGCGGTGAGTCGGCTGATCCCGTGAATCCCTTGCCCGAGGAAGGCGAGTCGAGCCGCAGATGCGTCCCCAGGAGTCGATATTTCAAGCTCCGAACCGTCACTGGCCGTTTGGAAAAAAACTTCAGTGCATCGTAACATGCGTTCCGATGGCCAGCATTAATTCCATTGATCGGAACTTCGTCGCGATGTCATGATTCGAGAGACCGGCACGAAGGTTGACAACGCGACACGAATTTACGAGTCGCTGAACGCGGTGGGCGCTTGCATCACGGGTTATGACTGGTCCGCACGAACTGAGAGCGGTGGGCAGGAGGACGAGCTACGGAACAGCTCGGGATTGCACCGCAACGAAGAGCCGGAAAGGGGATGTGGGATCGCGGCTTGGATTCTTGGATTCGCGATTCGCGAAAGCTGGCTAAACGCTCCGCTCGTGGATTTTCTCGGCCTCATTTCAACGGCAACGCCGAAATGCGGTCGCAAACTTTGACGGAACGCCAAACCTGCAATAGATCGGTAACGACAGTTTGATTACTGGTAAAGCGCGCCAAACCGACGCGAGATCTTTTCGGCCGCACTCACGACCAGCCTTATGGCTTCGTCCTCGTTGACACGCAACCTTACAGTGGGCGCAGCAACCGACAGGCAGTAACGAACCTCCTGATTTGCATCTCGAATTGGAGCCGATGCCGCCGAAATGCCGAGTAGTCGTTCGCCATGAGACACTGCATAGCCAAGTGCGCGTATCAGCTCAAGTTCCGCGATGAGCGCCTCATCTGTTACGTTCAAAACGCGGGCCACCGACGGCAAGATCGACGTCAACTCGAGCGGCTGCATGTGAGCTAAAAGTACCTTCGAGCCCGAACCGCCGAGCAATGGCGTTTCCTCGCCCGGTTGGGTAACCGCTCGCAACGGCGCAGACACAGTGGATAAGGCATCAATGCAAACACGGCTTCGTCCCGACAAGGTATGCAGTGAAACCGTTTCCTTCGTCTGTTGAGCTAGTTCAACCAATATTGGTCGAGCGATTGCTCGAACGTCCAAGGTGCTCCTGACCATGCCCGCCAGGCGAGTGAACCTAAAGGAGAGGCAATACTCTTGATCTTCGAGACGGATCAGGTATCCTGCCTTCTCAAGGCTTTGCACTATCCGAAAGGCGGTCGACTTCGGCAGTTCGATGCGCTCCGCGACCTCCTGTAAGGTCAGGCTGGTTCGATCCGAACTGAAGCTTTCGAACACAGCAAGAATGCGCTGAACAGACCGCATCATGTTTCTGTTCGCTGTAGATGGCTCGTTTGCAATGTTTGTCATAGTCACGCGGCTGAAGACCGCTGCACCTATCGTTTAGCGATGACCGAAAGTTTCCTGTCCGCACAAGGCACCCCGTAGAGCACCCCGCTTGGTTGAGTGCCCTCGCGCTCAAGATGTCGGGAATGCGCCCGCTCTCTTCGCAGACCCTACCCTCCGTCACCGACAGTGACGGACCGGCCCAGCCTCCGCCATTTCGGGACTTCTTTTGACATGTAGTCGGAAAAGTACGCGGTTTCACCCGAAACTGGCTCGCAATAGAGCGAATTACGCATCCGGCTGGCTACTTCCGGAGAACTCGATACCTTATTCACAGCCGCGCTGATACGCTCAATCACGGAGGAAGGAACGCCTTTTGGTCCGATGACTCCGTAGAACGTATAGTTTTCGATACCGTGCAACGAGGCGTTGTGGGATTCCGCGAGACTCGGGACTTCAGGCAATGCGCTCAGCCTGTGGTTACCCG
>NZ_JAQFVG010000081.1 GCF_029439455.1 Caballeronia sp. BR00000012568055
TAAACGCATGTTCGGCGCACCTTGCCAAATCAAGAAGCCTTGTTCGGCTTTGGGCGACTATCGAACAATGTTGCCTCTCGAAGCATCCCGCTGTTTCTCCGCCTGAACGTAGATCAATGTCGTCTGCAGCGACGCATGCCCGAATCTTAAAAACGACGTCCAACGGTACTTTCTCGGCAGCGGCATGATGCCGAAGGTGCTGAAAAGCATGCGGAGAGCTATCCATCAGAGGCTTTATCTCCACGACTGAGAGATTGTGCATCCCTGTAATGAGGCGGTTCATTGCTCATTCAAACATTTTGTTGATGCCGTCGACGTGATAGGCGAGCACGTTACTCATAGCATACTTTTTTGGCCGAAGGGTTGTGGCCATTCCCGTGACTTGTCGGCGACATCGCTTCACTCCGCAACGTTTAGAAGCAAGCGCACGCATGATAACTACTGACACGAACACAACCGTCGTTACCTTGCCGCTAGTACCCGTAGTAAGCACGCCAACGTTCATACGCCCTGTATTGATGCCATTCTTGTCGTTCGCGCCACTCACGCTCTCGCCAGTCTTCGCCATAAATAACCGGCGCGGGAGGCGGCTCATAGATAACAGCGGGCGGAGGGGGCGCGTAATAGACCGGCGGTGGGGGAGGGGGCGGTGCATAGTAGACCGGCGGAGGTGCAACGTAGACGGGCGGGGCATAACCAAAACCGATTCCGACAGTCACGTGAGCGGACGCATCGATGTACGCACCGGACAAACCCATGCCAAGCAGCACGCTCAACAAAGTTGACACTCGTTTGATACCAACGCCGAGACGCTTGAAGTCGGTGTAGCGGACCATGACAGCTCCTGTGGATCTGGACTATCAACGCTTCGCGCCTTGGGTCCGTGGACACTAAAGATGTAAGTGTCTATCGCGAATGGATGCCTCCAAGCGGCATGGTTATAAGCAAATGGCGCCTTAGCCCTCTTCGCCAGCTTTGTCGGATTTGGGCCGGCGATAGAAAGAGGCCGCCTCACGCAACATCCGCTGTTTTTCCGCCTGAACGTAGATAGAGGTCGTTTGTAGTGATGCGTGACCGAGGATCTTCTGCACCACGTCGAGCGGCACCTCTTCGGCCGCCGCCAGCGTGCCGAAGGTGTGCCTGAAAGCGTGCGGCGAGGTGCCACTGAGAAGCTTGATCTCCTCGACCGAGAGGGTGCTCGCCATGCCGGCGATGAGCCGCTTCATCGCCCATTCGACCATGAAGTTGATCGTATCCGCGTGATAGGCGAGGGGCGCGCCATCCGCGTGCTTTTTTTGCGCTTCCTTCCCCGGCGGAATAAAAATCGGCGCGAGCAGAGGGCCGGCGGTTCCACTGTGGAAGTCCTCGCCACGATCCCGCCAGTGCGCAGTCAGCGCGGCGATGGTGGCCGGACTCACTGGAACCGTTCGCTCCTTCTTTCGTTTCCCGATCACCAGCAATTGCCACACGACCTCCACGCCGTCTCCGTGTGGGGTGGGTGCCAGGCGTTCTCTTCGAGCCGACGCAAGCTCCTCGCGTCGAAGCCCTGAATCGGCCCCCAACAGCAACGCCACGCGTACCGACCGCCAATAGCGCGCATCCTCGCGCAGACATTGGTCGTCGATGAAGCCGCGCATGCGCTCCCACAAGATGGCGGGGAGGGCGCGCTCGACATGAAGCTCGCTTTCACGCACGATGCGGATGGGATCCGAGACGACGGTCCAAGGATTTCCTGCCAAATAGCGGACGTCCACCAGCCACGCAAATGCCGCACGAAGCGCGCGCACCGCATATCGCTGACTTTCTGAACTCAACCCGCTCTCCGAAAATGGCCGCCAGCGACCGCTTGCACGTGACTGTCGCGAACCAACGAAAGCGGGCGAGGGCGCCTTGAGGAAGTCGCGATACGCCTCGCAATCGTCAGCGAGGAGAGAACTCAACGGCTTGCGCCTCACGGTCACGGCCCAGAGCAGGAACCGCTCGAGTTCCTTGGTATAGGCGCGCAAGGTCTTCGGCTGCTCGCGATAGCGATGTAGATAAGCTCGAACCGCCTCGAGGTCGTTGTGCGCCGTGATGTATGGAAAGCTGGCGTGGCGGTTGAGGCCGGATTCGCCCGATAGTTCACCAGGTAGTCGGACGCGTTCTAGCGGTGCCAGGACACTCGAATCCGTATCAATCGTGATGAGTGCGCTATCGGGTGCCGAGAAAGGATCGTCTAGCGAGATGTCTGTGGCGATATGCAGCCCGATCAGCGCCTCGTTCTGGCGTAGCCAGGACACGATGTGCCGCGCACGACCGGGGCCGATGCGTGGCACGGCGCGCCACCAACTTCCGCCGCGCCGATTACAGAAATCCACGAGTTCGGCCAGCGTGCGGATCCCTGCATCGTTCAAACGCCGCGCAACTAATGGTCTGAACCAGAGGCCGACCCCGTGCGATGCCTCGGGCTTGGCCACTGCCAATAGGGCGGCCTGCTCGACCATCTTGAGCGTCACGGCCGTGAGCCTTGCGCTGCCATGGGCTTTGGCCGATGCCTTGAGGTGATCGGCCAGCACCGACGAACCGTGCTCGAGCGCGAGATCCACCAGTTCGGCTTGCATGCGCCGCAAGTATGACTCGACCCAGCCTGGCGTTGCTTCGTTGCCGTTCTCGTCTTCGGAGAAATACAGGCGCGCGATCGTCGCGGCCGGCACGCGCTGGACGAACGCCCGCAGCGCCGCGAAGTGATTCCTGGTGTATGACGCTCGACTTTTCGTGACGGGTCGCGCTTGATTCGCCATATGCCGCTTTTCCGTGGTTCGCCGGGAGGCCCGTCTGGACGGGACGTAGATGCCCTACCCCCTGATTTTACCCATTAAACTCATGCCTGATAATACCGATTATCAGGCATGATTGAATGTACAGTCTTGTCGGGTACAATCAAAAAGCGCTGCGAAAGGAAGTCCAATCAAATTCGTCGTTTCGACCTCTTTTGCTACAAATGCTTACTCAACTCGACGAAATCGCGCACTTATTCTGCGTAAAAGAGTCACAAAGTACGGCGGGAACGCCCGAAGCCATCTTCTGTTACGACCTAAAAACCGGCAACCCGCTTGGTCGCGCTCTTGGAACGATCGACGGAGTCTTTTTGCCCAGGGATGCAGTGTCCGCCGGACGCGACCCGTTACGGGACGTCAAAGTTGTTCACTCGCACCCCAACTCGCTCAGTCACGTCAGCCTCAGTGACGCAGA
>NZ_JAQFVG010000082.1 GCF_029439455.1 Caballeronia sp. BR00000012568055
AGAGGATCGAAGTGAAAAAGGCCGCCAAGCTTTAGATACTGGCCTGATTGACGCGCTTCATCAGTTCCTCTGCGCTCTCCTTGCGTTCGCTGTACCTATCTACAAGATACGGACCGATGTCGCGCGTCAGCAGCGTGAACTTGACCAGCTCTTCCATCACGTCAACAACGCGGTCGAAATACGCTGAAGGCTTCATGCGGCCGGCTTCGTCGAACTCCACGAAGGCCCTGGCCACCGACGACTGGTTGGGGATGGTCAGCATGCGCATCCAGCGTCCGAGCACGCGCATCTGGTTGACGGCGTTGAACGACTGCGAGCCGCCGCTGACCTGCATCACGGCGAGCGTCTTGCCCTGGGTCGGCCGCACCGCCCCGACCGAAAGCGGAATCCAGTCGATCTGCGCCTTCATGATGCCGGTCATCGCACCGTGCCGCTCCGGCGAGCACCAGACCATGCCTTCCGACCACAGCACCTGCTCGCGCAACTCGGCCACCTTTGGATGGCTGTCCGGCGCATCGTCCGGCAGCGGCAGGCCGCTTGGATTGAATGTGCGCACTTCGGCACCCATCGCCGTGAGCAGGCGTGCGGCTTCTTCGCTCAGCAGGCGGCTGAACGAGCGCTCGCGCAGCGAACCATAGAGCAATAGGATGCGCGGCGGATGGGGCGACGCCTTCGCAGGCTGCAGGCGAGTGATATCGGGCACGCGAAACAGCGCGGGGTCAACCTGCGGGAGATCAGTAGTGAGATCGGACACGTTTGTCTTCTGTGATCGTTTCCATATTCGTCAGGCGCACTCGTACCAGTCCTTCGAGCGGTTCACAATGCGCACCACGAGCAGCATGACGGGCACCTCGATCAGCACGCCCACGACCGTCGCGAGCGCGGCCCCTGAGTCGAAGCCGAACAGGCCGATTGCCGTGGCGACAGCCAGTTCGAAGAAGTTCGACGCGCCAATCAGCGCCGATGGACAGGCGATGTTGTGCTTTTCGCCAACCGCGCGATTGAGCCCGTAGGCGAGCGCCGAATTGAAAAACACCTGTATCAGGATCGGCACGGCGAGCAGCACGATCACGAGTGGCTGCTTCAGGATAGCCTCGCCCTGGAACGCGAACAGCAGCACCAGCGTCGCCAGCAACGCGGTGATGGACCAAGGGCCGATTTTCGCCATCGCCGCATCGAATGCCGCTTCGCCCCTGCCGAGCAGCACCTTGCGCAGGATCTGCGCGAGGATCACAGGGATCACGATGTAGAGCACGACGGACGTGAGCAGCGTCGTCCACGGCACCGTGATCGCGGAAATGCCGAGCAGCAGACCGACGAGCGGTGCAAAGGCGACCACCATGATGCTGTCGTTGAGCGCGACCTGAGAGAGCGTGAACAACGGATCACCGCCGGTCAGTCGGCTCCAGACAAAGACCATCGCTGTGCAGGGCGCGGCGGCAAGCAGGATCAGGCCCGCGACGTAACTGTCGAGCTGCTCGGCTGGCAGCATCGGCGCGAACAGGTGCTTGATGAAAAGCCATGCGAGCAACGCCATCGAAAACGGTTTCACCAGCCAGTTCACGACGAGCGTGACGCCGATGCCCTTAACGTGCTGGCGCACCTCGTGCAGCGAGCCGAAATCGACCTTGACGAGCATCGGGATGATCATCACCCAGATCAGCAGGCCGACCGGCAGATTGACGTGCGCGTATTCCATCCGGCCGATCGCCTGGAAGACACCACGCAGGACCTGTCCAAGCAGAATGCCCGCGACGATGCACAGCGCGACCCAGACGGTCAGGTACCGCTCAAAGAAGCTGATGGCCGGTTTCGCGGCCGACTTCTTTAAGGCGGCAACATTGGAGGTATTCATGGGGTGACTCGATGAAAACGGTTCAGCTCTGAAGGATGTCGTTCAGCCCGCTTTGCGAGTTCGGCAAGCTCGGCTGCGTCATCAACCTGAAAGGCGGGACCGTCCGGCATCCACTTGGCGTAGTTCGCCTCGACGCGCGCCGGTTCGGCGGCGAACAGCTTCGAACAGAACGCGACATTCGCTGCGAGGTCGTCAACGTGGACGTGGATGTGAAATCGCTTATGGCGGTTCTCCGTCAGCATTTGCATGAAACCGCGCCGGGTTCAAGGCACGGCTGCCCCTGACAGCAGTTTTCGGTCAGAAAACCAAGCACCGCGCTCATCTGGTCATAGGCCGCCCGATAGATCAGGCTGCGCCCGTCGCGCTCCTGCGTAACGAGCTCCGCGTGCATCAGTTCTTTTAGATGAAAGGAGAGCGTCGCGTTGGGGACATCGAGTTGTTCTGCCATGATGCCCGGCGTCAAGCCGACAGGACCAGTGACCACCAGCATGCGGAACACCCGCAGTCGCAGTTCGTGGGCAAGTGCCGCGAGGGCGCGGATAACGTCTTTATCTTCCATATTTCCAATATATTCGAAATATGATCTGGAGGCAAGCCGCTGCGGCAACTCATGAGAGCTATGATGGCCGCACAATCAGTCAAGTGCATTAAGGTTGCCATAAGCCAATCCGTGTCAGCGTCCTACCAGTCCAACGAACTGGCGAAGGGCTAACATGAATTCGTCATTAATACGGAAAGGGTTAGCGCAGCCTTGCACCGAGCGGCGATCCGAGACGGTTCTGAAAGCTCGGCGTCGGGACTTTCTTCGTCAGGCCGGCGTTTTGGCTGGGTCATCGGTGATGACGGCCGCGGTACCTGGACGTGTTCTCAAGGCGTTGGCGGCGCAGCCAGAACGTGCGAATGGCACGATCGA
>NZ_JAQFVG010000083.1 GCF_029439455.1 Caballeronia sp. BR00000012568055
TTTTCTTAGTGGCGACTTTCTTAAGCATTCGTTCTCCCTTCTGATTCAAACGCTTTTGTGCGCGCCTATTGTGTCCTCGTGACTAAAGACTTGCAATCAACGCAGCAGCAATTAAGTCTCTCGCAAGCTTTCGTAAAGATAGAGAAAGCTTATTAGTTATGCTTGGTGCTTTGGCGTAACGCCACTTGCGGGAAAGCGTTTCGACCGGCACAGTGATGCCCGTTCACCGGCCGTAACAGAGGGAAGGGAGTAGATGAACATCGCGGAATTATCAGTCGCCGTCAGCGCATTCGCTGCCACGGATATCGATGACTTCGTCTTGCTGGCGGCGCTGTTCGGTAGCGGAAAGCTGAAGTCGCGCAGCATCGTGATCGGGCAACTGGTGGGCATCGGCGCGCTAGTTCTCGTCAGCAGTATCGCGGCGATGGCCGCGCTTTCCATTCCTCCCGGCTGGACGAATCTGCTCGGTATCGTTCCGCTTGCTTTAGGCATACGCGGCGCGATGAGCTGGTTTCGCCGCGATCAGACCGATATACCCGTTGACGACTGGGCGCCGTTCAATGCGCTCGGCCGCTCGGAGACCGTCGCGGTTGCCGGATTGACGGTGATCAACGGCGGCGACAATCTCGCTGTGTATATCCCGCTTTTTTCGAGTTCCGCTGCAGCGATCCCGCAGTACGCAGCAGTGTTCGCCGCAATGACAATCTTGTGGTGCTGGATCGGGCGCGCGCTGGTCACGCATCCGGGCGTGCGGTCCGTCATCGAACGCTTTGGACACGTGCTGGTGCCGATGGTGCTGTTCGGACTCGGGCTGCATATCCTGTCCGGTGCATTCGTTCTGCTTCATTGAACCGCGGCGCGTTCAAATCTACCCATTCGGCTTAACGCGCAGCTAAGTCGAATCCATCATCATTCACGTTTCAATCGACACGCTTCAGGAACACGTTCATGGTCGCCGCGCCCTTTATCGCGCTCTTTCTTGCTGTGCCGGCGATGTGGTCGCCCGTTGCGCGATGGCTCGTTCCGGGTCTGCTCGTCGTGGGCTATGGCGCGGCGCTATCAAGCGGCCAGATCACTCCGCTCGCCTTCATATGGCTCGGCTTGCTGCTGGTCGCGGCGTTCGCGGTCGCGCCGCATCGTCGGATGTGGATGCGGTATGCAGGACATGCGATGTTCATCGTATTGGCCGTGGCTTTGAGCATGCACTGGCTGCCGGGTTTCAATAATCTGCGCGTCATCGGACCCGAGCGCTTTACGGCGGATGCCGTGCCATTCACGATGTATCTGAATCTCGACAAGCCGCTCGTCGGCTTTTGGCTTCTGCTGGCTTGTCCGTGGACGCGGCCGCGCCATGAAACGGCGGCATCGATGAAAGCGGGGATTGCGGGCCTTGTGGGAACGACCGTCGTCTGTCTGCTGCTTGCGCTTGTGCTCGGACTCGTGAGATGGGAGCCGAAATGGCCTGCGTCCACGTGGATCTTTATGCTGAATAACCTGCTGCTCGTTACGGTGACCGAAGAGGCGCTTTTTCGCGGCTATCTTCAGGGCGGTTTGTCGCGTTTGCTCAAGCGCTTCGCACACGCGGACGTCATAGCGCTATGCGTAGCGTCGGTCGTGTTCGGGCTAGCGCATTTTTCCGGCGGCTGGCAATGGATCGTGCTGGCGACCGTCGCTGGATTCGGCTATGGGCTGGCGTATCGCTATGGTGGTTTGGGCGCCGCAATCCTCGCGCATTTCGGGCTGAATGCGGCGCACTTTCTGCTCTTTACTTATCCGATGCTTCAGACGCACGGCATGTAGTGATGTGCCTGAAACGAGTCGCCGGATTGCGCTTATTCGATCGCCGCGATCTTTCTCCCGTTTGTTTCAGGCATCAGTGGAAGTAGTGCTCGTAACAGTCGCCTTCAGGCGCAGCGCGGCGAATTCCGTCAGGTGTTTGACAAGCGAGCATCGAAGCGATCATTCTCAGCTAACTCTTTCTGCCTACATTATGCCTGTCGGTATCGGGCGGCATCGATCAGCGTTGTTCAGCCCGATCGACGCGTCATTCGTAGATATCCATATGCTTGTACAGGGAGACCATCATGTTCGCTCCGCAAAAGCCGATTGAAGCTCAGTTGGCCCAATCCGATTGTTTTCGACCCATTCCTGCCCACCTCAAGGACGATATTCTTGAGCCGTACAAACAAGAGTGCGTGTACATCAAGGCCGCGTACCGCGATACAAGCTTCGAGAAGGAGTTGGTCGCGGTCGCCGAGGTTTGCGTTCCCCAGACTTTTTACGGATCTCAAACGGGCCACTTCAACGCAGTCGAATCGCTGCTTTGTCTTAATCAACTCGCCTTTGTCAGTATTGCTGACTTTGTTGTCAGTGATGAAGCTCATGAATTTCATAAAGCCATCAAAACAACTTGTATTCAGAGCTTCAAGGATAACGTTCTGACTCGGACGTTCATCACGTCTGTCGGGATGCAGTTCAAGCGTACGCTCGATGGTCAGAAGGTGTTCATGCGCCTCGCATTCACCAAATGCAGAGCGCATGCTGGCATGGTGTTTTTGGTCTCGGAGTTCGCTTTTATTGATGGGAGCCGGAGTTTTGACTCACGACCGGCATTCGTTGGTCAGGCGACTTTCGCGATTCCGACTATGTGAGGGAAGAAGCGGCAGCGCGCGATGTCCGCGAGATTCAAACGAGTGCGGTCGGCTACGATCGGTCATTGCCCGGTGCACGGGCACGACTCGATTATTTGACATAAGATAAATTAGCAAATTTTAACTTGTAGGTCCCAAGTTCAAATCTATGGCCAGCCCGAATTTTGCAACCTTTGGTTTTGACAGTGTGTGGCTTGCGCAAATCTATCCGGAATCGTGCCGGACGCTCGTCCGTTGTTCCGAGATGAAAA
>NZ_JAQFVG010000084.1 GCF_029439455.1 Caballeronia sp. BR00000012568055
ATTACGTCAGGCATCGCTGCACCATTCCCCTTATAGGGAACGTGTTGCATCTGTACGCCCGCCTTCTTCAGCAGCATTGCGGCAGCGATGTGTGTCGTAGTGCCGACGCCGGCAGAGCCATAGCTGATAGTGCCTGGCTTTTCCTTCGCGTCTTTAAGCAAGTCTGAGAGAGACTTGTAGGTTGACTTGCTGCTCGTCACGATCAGCGCCGGTGACCGAACCATCGTCCCTACATCGATGAAATCTTTCAGTGCGTCGTAGCCGGGTTCTTTATTGAGGGACTGCTGGATTGCAAGCGTGCTACCTGTCGACATCAAAGTATATCCATCTGCCGGTTGCTCCTTGGTGTAACGGATTCCCACCAAGCCCCCAGCCCCAGTACGATTATCAACGATAATCGATTGCCCCAAGATTTCTCCGAGCCGCTGGCAAATCACACGAGTCGTCACGTCTCCCCAGCCGCCGGCAGCGACTGGCACAATAACGCGGATCGAGCGTGTCGGGAAGTCGTCGGCGGCCCAAGCGCCGAGGGGCGCGGCCACAGTAGCCGAAAGGATCATTCCAGCGATAAGTCTCGTCAACCTAGTCATTAACTGTCTCCTAATCTTGTTTTGTGTCTCGCTTACTGGACCTCTTCCGCCTGCATCTCTTCCCGAAGGCTCGCTCGATTCGATGCAGGCGACGACCAACGGATCTTAGAATCTTCTTACTCGCTTTTTAGCGTGTTGACCAAAACCTTAATGTCATCAAGTGCGGTCAGCCCTCGTATCAATTGAAAGCTTCTGTCAATCGCGTCCACATCGGCGCCTCCGTATGGCATGAGCGCCCTATATTTAGATTCGATCTGATCCCATTCGATGCCGCGCACGGCAGCGCCTTTCGGAAAGCGGATCGACCGCTCAATAACACGTCCATCATTCGTCTCAATCTTGACGATAGCGCCGCTTTTGTACAGGTTCTTATCTGGGACGTCGTAGTCGACCCGCGTCACGCGATTGAACAGAGATCTAATGCGGGGGTCAGAAATCTTTTCGGGGAATGCATGCGGCCAACTGTAATCTTGGTCAGCTGCGCCGGCCGCAGCAAAGTAGAAAGGACTATGTGCGATGCCAATTAGATCGGTTGGATTCTTTGGTCCGGGAAACGGGTAGTCGGGCAACGTGAACGAGATGTGATGGATGTCAGTCACATCCAACTCTCCTTCTCTTGCGGCGAGGGCCGCCGCTTCTGCCACCGCATGAAACGGAGAGCCGCCCGGGACCATCTTGATTCCGAGTTCAGTCAAAATGCTCCACTTACTTCCCAACTGGTCGATCACGGCCCTGGCATCGTGTTCCCCACCCAGAGTCTCGAAGAAACCACGCTTCATTTCGAATGTTCCGAGCTCTGCCTCGTAACCCAGCCCGGCCGCCTGAGCGCTGTAGACGCCCATCATTGCAGCATTGCCAGCGTGGTATTCACGAGCAAGACTTGTCGCTGCCGCTGCGTGCAGGCCGCCCATGGAAGTGGCGGCCAACGATAACGCATGCGCCGCAGCGTCTCGGCTCAGGTTGAGCAAACGCGCGGCCGCCGCCGCCGCAAAAGTCGCAACAACGCACCCGTGGAAACCCTTGCGCTGCAACCCGCCAATCATCGCTGTGTTGATGTTGCCCGCGATCTCATACCCAACAATGATCGCCTCAACGATTTCGGCGCCCGATGCTCCGCGCGCTTCTCCCATTGCCATCGCCGCTGCGCATGCTTGGGTTCCGCTATGCACGATGTTACGAAGGTCGCTATCGTCAGACGCAGCAGCGTCGCTCATTAGCGCGTTCAACCTAGCACTCGCCACCACTGGCAAATGCTCCCACTCGCCGAACCACGCCGAACTCTCAGACGCTCCTCCTCTGCTCAGCTCCAGCGACCTGATGAGCTTGCTCGAATCGAGAGTTGATCCCAACGCCGCGCTGGCGAGCGTACTTGCCAGAAGCATCTTCCCGTAGTCGACCGCGTCTGGCGGCATGTGCTCAATATTCGATTCCGTTATGAAGCTGGCGTAACGGAGAGAGAGATATTCACTCATTGATGGTTAGCGTTCCCACATCTCTGCGAATTAGCTGGAGGGTATCGGTGCCGTGCAATCTCGGCAGCGTCAGAATCGACTGTACGTCGAAGGTACCGCAGTGTCAACGCAAAAGGAACGCGTTTCATTGGTCGAAACTTACGAATTCGGTGAGACCGTAGATTACGGAAAGGCTATCGAGGCTCAGATATGGTGTGAAAACGCTGTCGCCGGCCCTGAAGATGACCGCGTTTTACAGTGTTTTTGGTGAGCGCCGCACTCTCGATCCGCCGAGCGCTGATCGAGGAGCGAGGCTGTACGGCACTCGCATTTCTACTTGAGCGGTTGAACGACTGCTTGTGTTCGGCCACGCCTCCTCTGGCACAGCAGTCGTAGTCTTGCCGCGTCGGTCAACATTCCTGGGCGCACGCAGCGCTCGATGCTCGAAACGAAAACGCTTCTCGACAGCTCCGAGCGGCCAACGTCGGGCCAGTACGTTGGTGCGAACGATATATCCAGCTAGAAATGCCTGCTCGCCGCTGAGCTGCGGGTGAAAAAAAGTCG
>NZ_JAQFVG010000085.1 GCF_029439455.1 Caballeronia sp. BR00000012568055
GTGACGATCTCGTTCAACCTCGCGCAAGGCCAATCGCTCGGCAACGCCGTCACCGCGATCCATCAGGCTGAAAACGCCATCCACAAGCCCGATGCCATCACCACGAGTTTTCAGGGCACGGCGCAGGCATTTCAGGCATCGCTCAAATCCGAGCCTTATCTGATCGGCGCGGCGTTGATCGCGGTCTATCTCGTGCTCGGCATTCTGTACGAGAGCGCCATTCATCCGCTCACCATTATTTCAACGCTGCCATCGGCGGGTGTCGGCGCATTGCTTGCGTTGATGCTGTGCGGACAGGACTTGTCGATCATGGGGATGATCGGCGTCATTCTGTTGATAGGCATCGTGAAGAAGAACGCCATTATGATGATCGACTTCGCATTGGTCGCCGAACGTGAACACGGCTTGTCACCGCTCGAAGCCATCCGGCAAGCCTGCATCCTGCGTTTCAGACCAATCATGATGACCACGCTCGCCGCTCTGTTCGGCGCGTTGCCGCTCGCACTGGGTCACGGCGCAGGCGCGGAATTGCGCGTGCCGCTGGGCATTTCCATTGTCGGAGGATTGATCGTCTCGCAGATGCTGACGCTATTCACGACACCGGTTGTGCACCTCTGGTTCGATCGGCTCTCGCTTTGGCTTGCTGCGCGACGAGCCAATCGGATCGATGCACGCGTCAGTGAATCCTTATGACATCCTTAAGGATTGCCTCGCGCGGAAAAAATATATCGGCTAAAAGACAGTTAAACGAAAGCCCTTATTCATGCACTCGCCGCAATCGCCTTGCACATTGATGGACGCTGCAAACACGTTCATTCCATCACGAACAGGGACGAGACATGAAGAAGACAAAGGGACTTGCCGCCGTGCTGCTTGCGCTGACCGCGCTGCACGCCGCCGCGCGTGACGACGATCACGGCAGGCACGATCACGAGGACCGCACCAGCGTGAAGCATGTATTGCTGATCAGCTTCGACGGTTTGCATGAGCAGGACGTCGCGCGCTGCGTGGCGTCCAATGCCTGCCCCAACATGGCCTTGCTGGCAAAGGACGGCACCACGTACACCAACGCGCACACGCCAGGCCTGTCGGATTCTTTTCCCGGACTGGCTGCGCTGGTGACGGGCGGATCGCCGAAGACCGCCGGCCTCTTCTACGACGTCTCGTACGACCGTACGCTTTACGCGCCGTCCGACACGAGCTGTAGCGGCACGCAAGGCTGGAACGTAGTCTTCGATGAAACCACTGGCATCGACGCGCAGAACGGTGGCGCGCTGGTTCATCTCGACGGTGGCGGCGCATTCAATCCGCAGGCCATCCCGAATGCGAAGATCGACGGCGTGTGCAAACCGGTTTATCCGCACAACTACGTAAAAACCAATACCATCTTCGAAGTAGTGAAAGCAGGCTTGCCGCATGCCCGCACCGCATGGGCCGATAAGCATGCATGGGGTTATGACTGGCTCAACGGACCCTCGGGCAGCGGCGTGGACGATCTGATGCGCACCGAGATCAACTCCATCGACCCAAAGACCAACACGAACTACACAGACCTTTATACGCATACCGAAGTATTCGACGATCTCCACATGCAAGCGCTGATCAATCAGATCGATGGAAAGAACTCGGCAGGCAACGCTTCGCCCGGCGTGCCGACGATCTTCGGCGCGAACTTTCAGACGCTGAGCGTCGCGCAGAAAGCCGTGGTCGCGAAAGACGGCGGTTATCTCGATGCGAGCTTCACGCCCGGTCCGCAAGTCAGCGCAGCGATCGCTTATATCGATGCTTCGCTTGGGCGTATCGTGGCGGAACTGAAGCAGCGTGGCCTGTATCAATCGACCGCGATCATCGTCACGGCGAAGCACGGCCAGTCGCCAACCGATCACAGCAAGCTCGTCAAGAACGGCGATACGCTCAGCAAACTGCTTCAGACCAACAGCTATCTCGATCCAAACGGCAACTACGGTCAGAACGCCACCAAGACCGGCAATCTCAACGATGGCAGCGGACTGGTCGGCACCGGCTTCGCACAGACCGACGACGTCGGCCTCATCTGGCTGCGCGATCAGCATCAACTGGCGCAAGTGGTGAAAACGCTGAAGGACAATCTGAGTTGCAATGCGCCGGGCATCTGCGCGGACGGACCGTATGCGTATCTGCTCTATGGTCAGCGTATCAAGGCTGCATTTGGTGATCCTAAGGAAGGACGCACGCCGGACATCATCGTGCAGCCGAATCCAGGCGTGATCTATACATCGAGCACGTCGAAGGATGAGGAGCACGGCGGCAATGCACCTGACGACAATCACCTTGGTCTGATTGTCTACGCGCCGGGGATGAAGCATGCGGGCGGCATCGTGAACGACCGTACGCTGACGACGCAGGTTGCGCCGACCATGCTCAAGCTGCTGGGCGTGAATCCGAAGCGTCTGAATTCGGTGGCGGCGGAAGGAACGGAAGTGTTGCCGGGCTTCTAAGAGCGCACTGGTGCCGGACAGCGATCATTTTTATCGACTGTCCGGCAAACCTATCCCTCAAGAACATCTTTTTTTATGCCGTAAACAGTCCATGAACGCATCTTCAACTCAATAGCCCGCTCGACACCAAAGCGGGCATCAAGAACAAGAAACATGATGGCCGCTTCCTCCGCGCATCGGGACGATCCGGTGCTCCACGGCATCGCCAGAACAGGCGATCTCGTGATGTTCATTACCACGATCGCCTCGTGTGCAGCGGCGCTCGCTATCGGCAATTATTACGACTCGCTGGGCCTTGCGCTGCCGGTGGCGGGCGTGGCGCTGGTCGTCGCGGCGCTGGCGTTTTTCTTCGCACGCGGAACGCTCGCATCGCGCGTTGTACTAACTATCTGTAATGTCTGCCTGATTGCGCTGCATATTCAGCTCGGGCGAGGCACGGTCGAATTTCACTTCGGCGTATTCGTGCTGCTGGGACTCTTGCTCGTCTATCGCGATTATCGCGTGCTGCTGCTGTGCGCGGGTCTCTTCGTTGCGCATCATTTCGCGTTCGACCGCTTGCAGGCACTCACCTTCAACGTCTTTTGTACGACAAAACCCAGTCTCTGGATGATGGTCGTTCACGCGAGTTATGTCGCCGTGCAAACCGCGACTGAGATCTATATGGCCTTGCGGCTGCGGCAGGCTGCAATCGAAACATCGGAATTGCTGTCGATCGTGCGCAATATGGATCGCAATGGCGTGATTT
>NZ_JAQFVG010000086.1 GCF_029439455.1 Caballeronia sp. BR00000012568055
CTCGGAATTTATCTCACGGAGAATTCATAAGGTATACCGAAGATCATCGCGCGTGATTTTTCCGCCGGTCGATGTGGCTTCTTTTCATATGTGCGAGGAGAAGGAAGATTTCTATCTGACCGCTTCGCGCATGGTGCCGTATAAGAAAATCGATTTGATCGTTGAAGCGTTCGTGCATATGCCTGGGCGCAAGCTGGTCGTGATCGGCGATGGTCCCGATATGGCGAAAATACGCGCTAAAGCAGGGGCCAACGTCGAGATCATGGGGTATCAGCCGTTTTCGGTGCTGCACGAGAAAATGCGCCGCGCGAAGGCGTTCGTGTTCGCGGCGGAAGAGGACTTCGGCATTTCGGTCGTGGAAGCGCAGGCGTGTGGTACACCGGTGATTGCCTACGGCAAAGGTGGCGCGCTCGAAACCGTGCGCGATCTATCGCATGCGCAGCCCACGGGCATGTTCTTTCCGATGCAGACCGCAGACGCTATTGTCGATGCAGTCGATATGTTCGAGACAGGTGGCCTGGAATTTCGCGCGATAGATTGCCGCGATAACGCCGAACGCTTTTCGAATGAGCGCTTCAGAGAAGAGCTGCATCGGCATATTTCACGCGTAGCACCGCAATTTACGCTGCCGCCGTTGCAAATCGAAAGTACGAAGTCCGAAGAAAAGAGCGATTTGCGCGTGCTGGCGATGGATCAAAGCGGCGCGTTGGGCGGCGCAGAACTTTCCATGCTCGAATTCGTAAAGGGCATGCGTGGCGATGTACAAACCGTATTGTTCGATGACGGCCCTTTCCGCATAGCGCTGGAAGCGGTGGGCATCAAGGTCGATGTGCTCGACGGCAAAAGTCTGAGCGGTGTGCAGAAAGACGGCATGAAGATGCCCGGCGCGGGCATGGTCGGCGGCGTGCTCAAACTCTTGCGCGGCACGCTGGAAAAATCGCGCAACGCCGATGTGATCTACGTGAATACGCAACGCGCAATGGTGATCGGCGCGATCGCCGGATTGATTACGCGTCGGCCCGTAGTGTGGCATCTGCGCGATATCGTCAGTGAAGACCACTTCGGCCGCACGCAACTCGCCATCATCAAGTGGTGCACGAAACTGATGCTCGAACATGTGATTGCGAATTCGACCGCATCGGCAGCGGCGGTGACTGCGTTGACACGCTTGCGTGAGGAACGGTTGGATGTCGTGTTCAACGGCATTTCTGCCGAGCCGTTCATGAACCTCGAAATGGTCGCGCAACACGAACTGCGCGCGCGATTCGGCTTGCCGCAAGATGCGTTCTTAGTCGGTTGCTTTAGCCGTCTTGCACGCTGGAAAGGTCAACACGTATTGCTCGAAGCACTGCTCGAAGCGCCGACGATGCACGCGGTATTGGTCGGCGCGCCGCTCTTTGGCGAAGACGACTACGAGAAGGAGCTACGCGCGTTCGTGCTCGAACATAGTCTCGCGGATCGCGTGCATTTTCTGGGCTTCCAGGACGATATCGCTGCCTGTATGAAAGCGGTCGATGTCGTCACGCATACATCGATCATGCCTGAGCCGTTCGGGCGCGTGATTATCGAAGGCATGCTGTCCAAACGGCCCGTGGTGGCGACGCGCGCAGGCGGCGTGACCGATATCGTCAATGATGGCGAAAACGGCATTCTCTGCGCTCCCGGAGATGCAGCAGAACTCGCACGCGTGCTGGAAAAGCTTAAAGGAAATGCGCCGCTTGTGGACCGGCTGGTTGAACGTGGCTTCGAAAACGCCACCAGCCGGTTTGGAACTAAACAGTATGTGGAGAGCGTCGAGAAGATTCTGGAGGATGTGGCGGAGCGGAATAAGAAGCGGGGCAGTTGATTCTGGCTTTAAGAAATTAGCCGCCTTCAAGGGCGGCTTTTTTTTGACTATCGCTTAAGCTTCAACCTCGCAGACCATCCCATAGCGGGCCGCTCGACCAGGAAATAAAACCCATAAGCGACCACAACCGCACAAGCCGTAAATCCAAAACAAGCCCAAATCTCCATCTGCAAAGCCGAGCGAAACAGCACCGAAGCAAGCAGCACGAAAATCGGCAGATGCACGACATAGAGCGAAAAGCTGAACTCGCCTAGCCATGAAAACGCGCGCACAGACGCAGATTCGCGCATGGGTTTATCGAGTGCGCCGAAGAGATAAACGGCAAAGGCCAGCGCCCAAAGCTGAAACGCCGCATATTGCGCGATGCTGAACGCGCCGCATCCCGCCAACGCGATCAAAAGCGCGATCATGCCAGAGCGAACAGGCGCGCGAATGCCTTGCACTTTGGCTTCGGCGATCCACGCGCCGAGCGTCCATGAAAACCAATACGACGTGAAAATGACGATCAAATGCCGCTCAAACACAAGCGCCGAGAGGATATTCACAAGACCGACAAACACCAGCACGCCGCGCATGCCGACACGCCGCCGCAAAGCCAGCAACAGCGGATACACGAGATAAAACTGCACTTCGATGGAAAGCGTCCATAACGCGCCGTTCGATCCAAACGTCTTTCCCGCAATCCCTTGCAAGGAAAAAAGATTGACGAGAAACGCCTGCAAGTCGAACGGATTGATCTTGTGACTGACCGGCTCGAAGGTGGAACTAAGCGAATCCAGTGCAAAAGTCAGCACGAGAGCAGCAATCAATACCGGGCAAATCCGCGCAAAGCGCCGCATCAAAAAATTGCCGCTGTTTAAGGGCGTCAAAGGATCGGCGATCAGACGTCGGGCCATCGCGCGATGAATGCAATAGCCGCTGATGACAAAGAATATCGGCACGCCCGCCGATCCCCATGCGATCGGAAAAGTCAGATAGCTGATAACGGTATTCGCATCCCACGCGGGCGCTGCGCGATGAAATTGCTGCATGCCGACCCATGTCACCTGCCGGCAATGGAAAAATGCCACCAGCAGCGCCGCGATGCCGCGCCATGCGTTGATCGCGACGTCTTTGTTGTCGGCGGCGTTTAGAGGAAGCGTAGGTGAAGAGGCAGCCGCGCGCGGCTCGTAGACGGAAGAATCGCTCATCTGGAACCTTAAGAATGCTAAGACGGTGGCCCATCTTAGAGCACACGTAAAAGCACGCCTAAGCAAATAAATCGCCTAAAGGTGCGCTAAGACTGTGCATGCTTTAGCGCTCAATTCGTCCAATTATTTATCGATTTTTTTCCGTTACGCTGAGCCTTCAAATCAAGGCGAATGGATATCGATCATGGATATGCATGCAATTGCCGGCGTCGCTGTGCTGCTGGTGCTGGTCGCGGCGTCCGCTTATCGCGACGCATTGCGTAACGACCCTCTGAATCCGTTCCGCAAGCGCGGCGCGCATCGCTCGCCTGCATCGCATAACGACGAAGCGGACTGACGTATCGCTCGATGATGTACACCGGCCAGCAGAGCCGGATATCTGCGCGCACGAGTGGCGAAACTCCGCGCGTGGATAGTGACAACCCGGGGAACTACCAAAAACCGGTTTCGATCTGGAGGAAGCAGAAATGCTCAAGGTGACCAAGGCGGTATTTCCTGTCGCAGGTCTCGGCACCCGTTTTTTACCGGCGACCAAGGCCAGTCCTAAGGAAATGCTGCCAGTGGTCGATAAGCCTCTCATTCAATACGCGGTGGAAGAGGCCATCGCCGCAGGCATGACCGAAATGATATTTGTGACGGGGCGAGGCAAACGCGCCATCGAAGATCACTTCGACAAATCCTATGAACTCGAAGCCGAACTCGAAGCGCGCAACAAGGCGGTGTTGCTCGAAGCGGTGCGCGGCATCAAGCCTGCAAATGTTGATTGCTTTTACGTGCGGCAGCCGGCGGCTTTAGGCCTTGGACATGCCGTGCTATGTGCGGAGCGGCTCGTCGGCGGACAGCCCTTTGCAGTCATTCTCGCGGATGATTTGCTGCACGGCGAGCCGCCCGTGATGAAACAACTCGTCGAAGTATTCGATCATTACCATAGCTCGGTGATTGGTGTTGAACGCATCGCACGTGAGGATAGCGCTTCGTATGGCG
>NZ_JAQFVG010000087.1 GCF_029439455.1 Caballeronia sp. BR00000012568055
CTCCCGGACCTTCTGGAAGCGAATGCGCGCAACCGCGAGTTGCTGTCGAAGCGGCAGCATTTTGACGAACGTGTTGAACATGATCGACCCGAGTTAGACCATCAAGCCATCGACGCCAGGAATCACGCGGTATTGCGCGAACGACTGCATCGACCGATTAATGAATTGTGGGTCAATCAAACCGCGAGAAGCTTTGAAAAGAGCATGTTCATAGAGGGTCTTTCCAGTCATATCCGCATGATCGAACCCGGTTCGACGTTCTCCACGCCACACTTGACGTGCGCCAGCCCAGTCACGCCTGGCCACGCGCTCGAGAAACTCGGGGGTAGGACGATACAGTTCGGCCGCGAGCGACGGGCGTTTCGTGCCGCCGGCGACTTTTCCGAGCCGCGTGAAGAGTCCATTCAGACGGCAGTGCTCACAGCCGTCGTAGTTGCGGCATGCCATGCGCGACGTGTCGAGTCCGAACTTCGATCGCAGAAGTTCGAGATCGGCTTTCGGCATCACTTCTTCGGCAGGTAGCTTGCAGTGCTCGCAGAGCGTCGGGATCAGCTTCTGATTGCCCACCGCATTGATGAACCCTTCCGAGGCAAGTTCATCGATCGGCAATTGCAGACGGCCGCCTGCCATGCGCATTACGGCTGCGATGATGTCCCCGGCATGCAAGGAGAATCGCACTGGGTGGCCGGTCAGCGCGAGTTCGGCGACGAGACCCATCACCACGCGATCACGCACTTCACCGATGGTCAGATCGTCCGGGTCCTGCCGCATGAGCGTTCGGATCACCTCGGCGTACTTACGGTTCGCCTCATCGTCGGTCTCATCGGGGCGGCGGATGATCGAGTAGTCGGATAGCCACGGCATCGGATATTCGGACGGCTCGTTCACCGCAAATTGCTTCTTCAACTCGCGATCCGGCAACATGTACGACAGCGCGCGCAGCGTCGTGGTTTTACCTGAACCCGTTTCACCGGTAAGCGCCGTGATGCCGCCGCTCACGTAGTTCAGGGTGTCGATCAGATCAAGCTGGCTTTGCTCGAAACCCATGTCTTTGGGCAGCAAGACGTTGTAGTTCTTGAAGTTACCGTCGAGCAGACGCAGCGTGACGTCGTAGCCGCCAACGAGGGGCGAAGACTGCCAGCGCAGATTGACCGTATCGGTCTTGACGACCAGCGGAATCATCGCGGACTGCGGGGCGCTCGGCTGGAAGCTGTTGCCCGAGTTCGTGTTGCGTTGAACGAGATCGCTGTAAGCAGCGAACAGCGCGCGCCGCACGATGCCCTTGGGCATGCGACTGAACGTGTACATGTCGCCGTTCACCCGGAAGCGGACCCCCACTTCGTTGTGGAACTCGCGCGGCTCGAAGTGAATGTCGCTCGCGCCAAAGGAATGAGCCGCTTCGACGATGTCACGGAAGTTGCCGATCGCGCGGCTCGCCTCACGGACCACCGAGTTGGAGGACGAAACCGACTTGCCCGAATAGATCGCCGCGATCACTTTGTCGGTTGCGATCATCTCCTCGCGCACGAGAATGTCATTCGAGGCGAGATCCTTGATGAAAGTCGCGTACTGCGCTTTCTCGGCGAAGCGCGACGTCGCGACCGTAATCGCGACACCCGGCTGCAATTCGACAGCAACAAATTCCTTGCGCGCGCTGGCGGGAATCCGCAACGCGGCATCAGCGTCCTCAACAGTCAGAATACGCTTGAATTCGGGCAACGAATCGACCGAGACCAGTTCCGGGCGTCCCGTCATCGGCACATTCAAGGCGTCGTCATCGTGATTCGCTTCGTCGATGGAAGGAGTCACCGACCCCGGACGCTGCTGGGGAGCCATGGCCTCGGGCGACCGTGACGCTGTCCGATCAGCGGGCTCGCGCGAGACGTTGGGCGCGTCACTCACCGCTCCAGCGGTCGCTGCATCTGAATGGGCAGAATGCGCCGCTTGTTCGACGAGAGGCTGCGGATCGACGCGCTCGGCGTGCTCAACATGCTCGACATGCCTTTCGGCAGCCGCCATGCCGGCCGCCATGCTTGCGTAGCTCGGACGGGCAAATGTCGGCGGCACGAAAGGACGAAATCCCGCCTCGCGATTCAACTCGTCTGTCGCAATGCCTGCTGGTGTCTGGACGCCGTCTTCAACGACGGAGCGGCGATCATCCTGAGCGCCTGCAAATGCGTGACTGTCGGAGCCGATGCTTGCACCTTTTTCGACCTCGGTGATTTCGACATCCTCGATGTTGCCGCCCGACAGCGCGCGCCCAAGGAACGAGACCTGTGGATTGATCGCGCGAGTCCGCGCCGCATCGTCTCGCTGTTCAGGCGCAACCTGGTCTTCTGCACGCGCGCGTTGACGCGACAAACGCTTCAACACCGGCTCCGCACCAGCGCTCGGTTCGACGAAGCTCGAGCGCGGCGCGCGAAAGCGTTTCAAAAATCCGCCGCGCGCTTCCGGCGCATCCTGCTCTTCTTGTCCAAAAAGGCTCATGATTTATTTCGCGAAGGGAACGAGAGTAGGAGCGGTCGATGCCAGACCGCCGGGAGGGAGGGGCGAACCAAGATCGGTAATCGCGCGAACCGACGGGCTATCGGAAAACGCGACCGGTGTATCGACGGGTGCCGAGATGGTTTCGGTCCATTTGCGCTTGCCGTCGGCGAGGTTCACTTCGAACCCGTTCACCGATGCGACGGTCCAGCCGTTGAGCAGTCGAGCGCCTTGTCGCGCGGTATAGGTCGTGCCCTGATAGTCGTAGAGCACGTAGGCTCCCGACATGTCGGAATAAGCACCAACGAAGGAGACTGGGGTCACGCGTCTGGGTGCGGGTGCGGGCTTGCGTTCGGCCGTTACCGCAGCTGGTGCCGACGCCGTCACCGGCGCTGGTGCGGCCGAGCCAAGGGGCGAGCCGAGGCCCACGCCACCACCGCCGCCACCTAATGCAGCGCCGTCGCTCTTGCGCATCGAATCGACCAGCTTCTGGCGCGCAAGCTTGTCAATATCGTCGAGCGACAGGTGGCTTTCCTGCGCCTGGGACAGGCCGGTGACAAGAACCAACGCGCCGAAGCACACCGCCCGGCGCGGCCAGCTCGTTGTGGTCAGCCGCTTAGTTGAGAACATAGTATTTACCCTTCGCAGTGAAATGCACCCCGGTGCCGTCTTCCTTCAACTCCACGTCGAGGGTATCCAGCGCCATGTTGTCGGGCAGGCGCGCGAGCAGCGCGCTTTGCCACTTGTATCCATCGATCTGCCAGCTTCCCCTTTTCACGAGCGCTCCTCGCACCTCGCCTGCCATCGGCTGCCGGGCAATCAAACGCTCGGCTGGTTTGATGTCCACGACGTACCCATGACTGTCGAGCGTGTC
>NZ_JAQFVG010000088.1 GCF_029439455.1 Caballeronia sp. BR00000012568055
GCTTGCCACAGCGAGTTTTCGATCGTCTAGTTACAGACCGACCCTAAGTGGATGTGGGATTTGAATCATATGGAAGCGTCGGGACGCTGTCGCGGGCCTCAGACGGTGGACTGAGCGAAGCCGCAACGAGCACAGCAGGAACCACTTGCAACTAAGCACGGCTAGGCGTAGCATAAAATGGCCGTAATTGCATCGTACTGCGAAATAGCTATTTTGTCAAGTGCACGAGGGCGAGAGATCGGGGCAACGTGCAAGTGAATTTGGGAGACTTAGACAAGTGCCAAGAACGACGAACTAAATCATCGCATAAAAAACTACGGCGCATCAGGGCTGGACCCCTAATGCGCCGTCTGGGTGGTGCACCCTAGACAGGGTTCACGCGATCACACACGCGTAGAATCTCACCAAGGGTGCGCCTTGTCAACACACGCCTATTCAAAAGGCACAAGGACGCTCCATGACGAAGAAAACACAGCAGCAACCGAGTCGCACGACAGTGCGAAAAGTACGCGTCACAACTTCGCGCGACCTGACCGGACTCCCTCCGCCGGTACTTCCCCCTTCAAACCGAATGTCGCCGCCCCCTGATGCGAATGCGCCAGCCGCCTCGGCCGCAGCATCAAGCACGCAGCTGACTGAGAGCGAAGCAACAGCACCCTCATCCCCGAGAGGTACTGCGCCGATTAGCAAGACTGAGAAGGAGAAGCCGGCATCTCGCCCTCCCAAAAATTCCGGCAGCGGCCGATCCTGAAGAACCTGGCGGAGACGGAGCCGATGCGGAGCGAGCGATTTCTCAGTCCTTCCAGCTAGCTACACATGGTGGTTCCAGCATCGAACGACAGCGCCCTCTTTGTAGGGCGCGTGGTCCTTTGCGTCCGATCCGCTCCGCCGAGCAAGGCGCGTAACAAAAGCACAACGCCACTTTCATGTGCCCGGCGCGTCGTAGCCGGCAAATCGCGAAGTCGCTGGTCAGGCTGGGGGACGCAATGAGCACGGACGGTAAGTCATCGGGCAGCCCTGAAGTCGCACCCGTAACGCGGATTGAGGGAAACCCTCTCCAGGAAAACATACGACCCATTCCGACGCTTCAAGAAGCGATGATGCTTACTACACGTTCTCCCAATCTGGAGTCCGGAAACTCGGCGCCGCAAGAGCTCATTATCGGAGGCGCCGCCGATACGTTTGTGAGCAACTCAGACGTCGGCCGAGCATTCGTAAACGTCACCTCCCTTATGTGGAGTTCTTATCACGACCGAGACCTTCGAAATCCGGAGTACCGCGAGTACGCTACAAATGCAGCCGCCTTCTTCCGGATCGAACCAAAGAGAGGTAGACACCTCGTTCCTTTGCGCTTTGGCATTGCGCCCCACGCGAAGCCGCGAGGCATGATTGTGATGGCGCCGGTGCGCTTGGGACGACGCCTACTTGCTGACATCATCCAGTCTGAGATTGGAAGCAAACCGCGCGCCGTGCGAATTCCAGCAGCGAGCGGCTTTACAGACTACCTCCAGCTTCCTTGCCTGCGGATGCACTGGCCGCTCAACGGAGAGCTGGGCGGACTCGCTCAAGGATTCTTTGGGGCGTTCGACGCGGCGTTCAATACGGTGCTGGCAGACAGCATACGTTCTATGCGCTTCCGCGAGAGAGACATTCTTCCTGCGATGTGCACTCTGGGCATCGCGGCAAATCTAGGCTTGGTTATTGTCGAGCGCATCAACGTCGAAGACGCCACGAAAACGGGAGCGGCTGCAACGTGGAGTGCGATCGCGCAATTCACACGGACAACGGGCATTCCAGTCCTCTGCCTCGCGACGCCAGGCGCAGTAGCCCTTGGCCTTCGCTGGCTGCCAGGTTCACGCGGTGACTTAACAGCCGCCGAGCCGGTCGAACTCGTTTCAATAAAGAGCTCTCGCGACGAGCGGTGGGTATCGATATGTCGAGCGCAGTTCGATGCGACGTTGGGAGTTCTTGGGATCGGTCCTATGCCGCACTGGCTTCCGGACGCCGCTTACTTACTGACCCTGGGTTTCCCAGGGCTATTAGCGAACGCGCTCAGAGGCATCGCCCTGCATCTCGCTACCCTTGAAGCGAAGGTGTTCAACGAAAAAATTTTCAATAAGTACGGCAAGCTCGCTCTGCTATTGGAAACGCCTGACATCGATGCTATTAAAGCTATCTTGGCGCAACAAAAGCCCAGTCCCGCTTCACTTATCAAATACAGCGATTGGTTGCCTTTTAAAAAACTTCGCCCCGTTATGTCTGTACCGGAACTGGAGGGTTGAAAAGTCAATGCACCGCAACCGGATAATGTCCGCACCCATGGTCCGAAAGCGGCAATTTGCCGGGAACGTTTTCGCACAACCTCGCGAAAAGCTCCAAGACCTCGCTACTGCCTTTCGCGTACCGGTGTTCACCTGGAAAGCTCGAGCACGCGCAGCGAAGGGAGTTGACACGCCGCATCAATGACGGATCGACAAGTCGTCGACCTCAGACCACCTGCCATCTGAAGACTAAGTATGGAAAAGTTCAATGTGTTCGATTTGCCTCTGCCTTTCGAGATGCCACCTTTGGCCCCGCTTCCGAAGCGAGATTCACACGGCGTGCTGCACGGAGCTGAATATGTACCGTTCGCCGAACCCGGGGACCTGACGTTTGGAACCCGCAGCACATGGCCCGGAGCCAAGGTTCCTCGGACCCATATAGCGCTGTCGATGAACGAACTGCGCGCC
>NZ_JAQFVG010000089.1:0-2342 GCF_029439455.1 Caballeronia sp. BR00000012568055
TCAAATCTCGACTAAACTGGTGGTCATGAGAACGCGTGAGACTGAACCCGTCCGGTTCCCCGACGACGCTGAACTCGCTGCACTGCGCGCGTGGTATGCCGGACTCGACGCCCGCTCGGCTGTCGCCCGATATCTGGGTGATCGCAAGGCGCAAGGGATGTCTGCCCGCGGCATGCTCGGACGCATCCGGCGCGCACTGGTAGCATTCGCGACGAGTCGTCACCGGGCCGACCTGGCAGAAACATTCGACGAGCGATCGGCAGCGTCGGCAGATACCGTTGCGCACACGATCGAGACATTGCGCAACCTGCCGACACCGGAACCGCACATCGCCGACGGCATCGACCAGTGGTTGCCACCTCGGGTGGTTGCCGCTTTGCAGGCGCACGGGATCCGGACGCTCGCAGACCTGACTGTACGGATTCCGCGCCGGCGGCGCTGGTGGACAGCGATCGCCGGACTCGGCACGGCAGGGGCACGCCATGTCGAAGCATTTTTCGCGGTCCATCCGACTCTGATTGAACGTGCCCGTGCGCTGGTTGCGGCAACACCTTCCGGACCGGTCGTGCCATGGGAACAACTGCGTCTGCCGCACGAGGTCGACGGCTCGCAAGGACAGTTTCGCACACCACGACACGTCTGCTTGCTCAAGGCATCGAACGACTACGAGGCGGTGCAATCGTGGCTGTCCCTGCACGAGTCCGCCGCCACCCAGCGCGCCTACCGGAAAGAGGCGGAACGCCTGATCCTGTGGGCAATCGTCGAACGGGGCTGCGCGTTGTCGTCGCTGACCACTGATGACGCGATAGCCTACCGCACGTTCCTGCGACGGCCGACGCCACGCGAACGCTGGATCGGGCCGTCGCGGTCGCGACAAAGCGTGGAATGGCGACCGTTCAGCGGACCACTATCGACGCGCTCTGCCGCGTACGCACTCACCGTACTTGCGGCCCTGTTCCGCTGGCTGGTCGAGCAGCGCTACGTCCTCGCGAACCCGTTCGCGGGCGTCAAGGTGCGAGGAAGTGCGAAGGCGGGCCTCGATGTCACCCGCGGTTTTACCGAAGGCGAATGGCTGCTGCTCCGCACGATCGCCGATGGCCTCGAATGGTCCTACGGCTGGAGCGAGGCGGCCGCCCAGCGCCTTCGGTTCCTGCTCGATTTTGGATACGCGACCGGCCTGCGAGCCAGTGAACTGACAGGAACCACGCTCGGCGACATCCGCGTCGACGAACAGGGCGATCACTGGCTGTACATCGTCGGCAAGGGTGGCAAGACGGGCAAGGTCGCGCTCCCGACGCTGGCGCGTATGGCACTCGATCAGTATCTGGTGCAACGCCGCTTGCCGGTCACGCGCGAACGCTGGGATCCCGCAACGGTGATCGTGGCCAACCTCGCAGAAGATGGCATCGGGATCGAAACCACGCGGCTCGGTCGCGTGCTGCGCCGTTTCTTCGCAGTGGTCGCTAACACGATCCGTGATGAGCGGCCTGCGATGGCGGAGAAGCTCCGGCGCGCGAGCCCCCATTGGCTGCGACACACGCACGCTTCACTCGCGCTCGCGCGCGGCACCGAACTGATCATGGTGCGCGACAATCTGAGGCATTCGTCGATCTCAACGACGTCAATTTACCTGCACGGCGACGAGGTCAAACGGGCAAGGCAGTTCGATCAGGCGTTTGGTGTGCCAGAGCGCTAGCGCCCCGCGGTTGCATGGCCATCGATCCGGACCACGAAAAAGCTTCATCTTTACTTCGCGAATCTCGCAACCGATTGATTTTTAACGAAAGCAATTCTTCGGAATCGCGCAAATTCACCCGAACTTGGCAAAGTTCCAACTTTACTTCGCAAAACGGAACATCTTTACTTCGGCGGACGCTTGCCTCGAGCTCACGGATGTAGGCGAGCACTTCGGGCGGCAGACCGGCGGTGGAATCAGGGGCTGACATGACCCTCACCATAGCGAAATCGCCGGGCCCGTGGGTTTACGGAAGGTGTAACGACGGGCCTGATCCAAGCGTCATGGATGCGTCAACCAGTGTGTCGATACTGTCGCGCAGGATGACGACGTACTGCGTCGATATCAATCCCCTCAAGCAGCCAGTGCAGTTGCTCAGCGGTCAATTCCATCACGGCCTGCTGCCGGCGCGGCCAGGCGAAGCGGTCTTCTTCGAGACGCTTCATCATCAGCCAGAAGCCGTTGCCATCCCAGCCGAGCAATTTAATGCGATTGTGGCGCTGGTTGCTGAACGCGAATAGCGCTGGCGCAAACGGGTCCAGCCCTGCCTGTTCTACCAGGGCGGCGAGTCCGTTGATCGACTTCCTGAAATCGACGGCTTCGCGAT
>NZ_JAQFVG010000089.1:2362-2992 GCF_029439455.1 Caballeronia sp. BR00000012568055
TCGATCATGGCCGATACCAGCGACGCATCACCAGCGGTGCAGTCCAGCCGGAGCGTCACCCCGTTGGGCATCTCCACCGTCAGTTGCGAGCGCAAGGCCGGATTTGTGCCCGCAGGCTCGGATGCGGGCTTCGAGATGCTGGTCCGCTCAACGAGCTCATCGCGACAAACCGCGCGGACCGTCACAAATGCCGATGGCACGGCGAGTGTCGTCGCATCATCGACAATATCCGGCGTCCCCGCAGCGCGGCGGCGTTGCTCATGCAGCTTGATCCATCGGCGCAGCAGATTCGCGTTCACGCCGGCTTTGAGCGCCAGCCCGGCCACTGAAACACCGGGTTGCAGGCAGGCCTCGATGAGCCTACGTTTGGATTGCGAGTCGTAGCGACGCTTGCCGTCGCGCCCGACGAGAGTAACTGCGAGAAGCGCCGTATCTGAACCGGTCTGAGTCATGGGCTGTGTCCACAGAATATCAGTGGACGCAGCTTGCCTTGCTCTCAACCCAGATGCTATGTGCGCGAAAATTCGCGCTTACCCTACATCCGTGAGCTCGAGGCAAGCAACCGCCGCTGCTACGCAGCCTCATCAAGCTTGCGCAACTCGGTGGTTACCTTGCGCGTGCCAGCGACCC
>NZ_JAQFVG010000090.1 GCF_029439455.1 Caballeronia sp. BR00000012568055
GAATCATGGTGAAGCCGTCGATGGCCCAGCCTTCGCCGGGAAAGCCGACAATCTGCCGCACGAGTTCGACCGTATCGGCGATGCGCGTGGGCGCTTTGAACATGACGGTGAGGCCGGGACGCGCGTTATCGGTCCATTCGCCGGGCGGCAATACACGGCCGACGAAGGCATCCGTTTGCGAGGCGGCGTTGGCCAGTGAGAAGACGCTGGCGGCGAGTGCGGCTGCATCGAAACCGATTGCGGCTTTTACTTCGAGACCGACCGAGAGTTCCTGACTGGCGCCATAGCGCCCGAGCACCGGACGCAAAATGATTTCGCGCACGCGCGGGTCGCTGTTCAGCAGCGTGACCAGCGGATCAACGAAGTCTTTGAAACGTGCGCCAACCGGATAAACACGCGAGGCCGGGATCGTCGGTGCACCATGACCGCGCAGACGCGCGAGGCCGCCCGCGGTCGCCTGCTGCGTCAAACCTACGAAGTAGTGATCTGCTGCACCCGCGTCGGCCATCGCCGTTCCCCGTGAATCTCGAATTTTGTGTGTTGGATACGTCGGAGAGTGTAGCGACGCGCGGCGCGGTCAAAGGCTCGAAGATAGCGCCAAACAGGCGACTATTCGATGCTTTGCCGCGCCACGCAATTGACATCCAGCCGTGCTATTTCGCGATACCCACGCGCTCGCAACCCGCGCCCGCGCCATTCGCGCCCTGCGTGTATTGCAGGCGATATCCGCCGTTGGCAAGTCCATGCTTCGACGCCAGCACGATCTGGCCGAGCGTGCTCTTGGTGGCCTTGCGATACATCGACGACTGCTGCTCGATGATGTAGTCCGCGAGTTCCGGATTCGCCCGCGCCGCGTCCGCCCCGACGATGCGCCGCACGTCCGACACGCTGCCGCGATACCAGCCATAGAACGGCCGATACGCCGGACCCGCATAGTGGCTGTCGATGATCATGTACGGATCGTTCGCGGTCAGCGCGGCGAGCACATCGTCATTGCCGAGAATGTAGGCGAGATCGCCGCCCAGACGCGAACCCGGCTCGCCGATATGCGCCGGATCGTAGCGCCAGCCTTCCGGCCCGTTGCGCAGTTCCGACCACTTCTTGCCCGTCCACGTAATCACGTGCGACAAGCCGATGCTCGAGGTCGCCGTTTCCGGAATCGCCTTGCCGTCCTTCTTCGGCGGCGACAGCGTGATGTAAAGCAGATCGCCCGGCAGCAGGAATTTCGACGTCGTGTCGAAATTGCCGTGGTTGATGTCGAGCAACACGCCGGTTTGCGTCGGGCCAGCCCATAGCGGCGTGCTCTTCGCGCCTGCGGGCGTCATGCAGGCCTGCGTGCTAATGCCGGTTTCGACTTCGGTATGGTCCTTGGTCAGGCCCGCGAAGTTGTAGACCCAGGCGGTAAAGTCGGAGCAGTCCACGCCATGCCATTGCACCTGCGCGGGCGGCAATGCGGCGGGCGTTCCTTGTCCCTGATACTGCACGATCTGCGAGCCGTCCACGCCGCTGCGCTGCGCGGTACACGTCATGCCGTACTTCTGCGTCGAACTGCCCTTCCCGCCCGATGTGCTCCCCGCCGACGAATTGCGATACTTCGGGTCCGCGAGCGCGGAATCGTCGGGCGGCAGCCAGCCGGGAATATGGTGGTGACAGTAGTTGATGTTCTGATCGACCCAGAAGTTTTCTACCGCCATCACCAGTTCACGCCGGAACGCGTCGATATCCGAGCAGCCTGCGGGCGCCTGGATTGCGCCGTATTGGCCGGCAATCGGGCCCCAGCTGCTGACGGTCTTGTAGGTCGTCCAGTTCGTCTTGGTGAGACCGCCGGTAAGCGTGGCCTGCACGTCATCGCGGCGGCCCTGGAACAGCGCGAGGTTATCGCTCAGCAAGGTATTGCGATCGCCGCACGTGCTGGCGCTGCTCGTCGCGGTCTGCGCCGCGCCCGGCATGACCGGCGCGATCTGCGCGACCGAGGTGATGCCCGAGCGATTGAGCGCGTTGGTCATATGCGTGGCCGCGCCCGTGGTGATCGAACAATTGCCGCTGTTCGGCGCGTTGAGCGTGCCGTCGCTGGCCATGTCGCCCGCGCCGGTATTGCACGAACTCAGCGTGTCGCCATTGGCCGCCTGCGCGACGATACTCTGCGTGCTCGCGTCGATGGTGCTGCCGCTCGCCACGCGGCTTTCCGACTCCGCGCCGAGCGCGAGGCTCATTTTCGCGCCGTCGGAAACGGTCGCGGTCGTGCCTGCCGCGACGAAGGTCGGCGTGGTCTGCTGCACGTCGATATCGCCGGCGAAGGCGTTCACGCGCGAAATCGCCGCTGCAATATTCGATGCGTTGAGTCCGCCCGCGTTGCGCGCATCGGCCACGATCGCGTTGGAATAGGCCGTGACCACCATCTGCGACGGCGCGTTCAGATAGACCGCATCGAGTTCGCCGGAAAGGTTCGAGGTGCTGCCATCTGCTTCTTCGGTAAAGCTGCCGCCCGTCACGCGCACCAGCAGCGGGTAATTCAGGCTGCCGCGCAGTTTGAAGCTGCCATCGCTTTCCGTGGTGGCGGTGGCGGAAGATTTATCGGAAACCGTACCATCGGCGGCGATCTCATACGCGGACACCGATGCGTTCGCAACCGGTCCCATGTAGACACCGCCCGAGGTGGACGGCGAAGATCCGCCACATGCGGACACGAACAAAGAAAGTGCAGCGCTCGCTGCGGCGGTGAGAAGAACTGGCTTCACGATGACCTTGCAGAAAAAGATACCGGGCGCTGCGGGTCGCATGAAGGATCACACCGCACAGCACATGACTGATCGGCACAGCGCATCAGCGCCATGACCGATTGTCATGAGAGTACGTGCTGAGGCAGGTTAGCAATCGG
>NZ_JAQFVG010000091.1 GCF_029439455.1 Caballeronia sp. BR00000012568055
CGTAAATCTGATTGATAAGCGATGCGTTTACGCCCTTGTACAAGCTGTCCTGCTTCGCAATGATGCCTTCGCGCACGTGCTCCGGCAGGTTATAGAAGTAGTCGATGTAATCAGGCGAGATCATCTCCAGCGTGAGTTTGGTGTTCTCCATCTGGAAGAATCGCGGCGAGCGCGTGATCCACGTCAGCGAATAACCGTATTCGTCGCTTTCCTTGAGCAGATCGTGAAAGATCTCTGCCGCGCTCTGTCCGCTGCCAATCACGGCGATCGAACGCTTCGCCCGCAAAACCTGTTTTCGCGCGGTGTAATGCGAACTGTGGATGCAGTGCTCGCGTATCTCATCGCAGCAAGCGGGCAACTGCGGCACCGAGCCTACGCCAATCACAATACGCTTCGCGCGATGCACGAAAGCCTGCCCCGTGCGCACATGCCGCCCGCTGATGACGTAATGGCCTTCATCCTCGTCATGCTCAATTAGTTCGACATCCGAATCAAACGAAATGCTCGATAGCTGTCGTATCGCCCATTTGCAATAGCGGTTGTATTCGGCGCGACTCAGATAGAAACGCTCGCGAATGTAGTACGCATACAGCTTGCCTTCCTGCTTGCAATAGTTGAGAAAGCTGAACTTGCTTTTAGGATCGGCGAGACTCACGAGGTCAGCGAGAAACGGGTTTTGCAAGGTCGTATCGTCGATCAACATGCCTGGATGCCAGTCGAAATCCTCATTGCGTTCGAGGAACAAACCGCGCAGATCGCGGATAGGCTCGGCCAGACACGCGAGACTGAGATTGAACGGCCCAAGGCCAATGGCAACGAAGTCGAGCACGGGCGGGCGCGGCGCGCGGCGCGTACTGTGCGTGCTCGGGTTGGACATGAAGGGTGTGCTGGCTGGACCTGACAGGGCCATGTTCAATACCTCATCGATGACGAAGACGGGAAGGGCGAGCGCCGGCGCACGGCGGATCGTCTTCACGATCCGTGTGTGTTGGTACTGCCTCGTAAATGAGATTTATTCGCGTTGGCAAATCATAGGAAAGATGGCGGATGATGGCAAGAGCAAAACGTACAATCATACGGATGCCGAACTATTACGCAGTGTGCTTCGAAGGGAGTCGGACGGTGTACGAAGTCAGAAGGCATCGGGGTGCGAGGGCATTCGATGCTGATGGCGTACTTGTATGAGAACGCGTGAAATTCTTCGGAGTCCTCGTTTCGAAGACCCTGTTACGGCCGGGGAGATTAATGCTAAGGAATTTATGCCGATGGCCTTATGCCATCGGTGTTACATCGATTAGAAGTGCTTGTGTGCTTTCGAATGCCGCAAAGCTTTGCTAGTATCGCGCGTCGGATGGCGGTGCATGTGCCGTGCTCCGACGAGGCGGTTACCCAATCATTACCAGAAAACGACAGAACCGCGTGGATCGATGTGGATCGAATCGAATCAGCCGTGCAGCGCGAGTCCTTTCACCGCTTTATCGACGGCCTTTTTGGCGCCGTGCAACGCGAGGCCGACAAGATCGAGACTCGTGGCATCCTGCGCGCGGAATGCTTCGCGATTGGCGGCATCGTGGCCGGTCGAGAACATGGCGTGCACGTACGGCACGATATCGAGTTCACGCGCGAGCGCCTGCCGATGCGCGGCTTGCAAGCCGCTGAGATCGGCGGCGAACACTAGCATCGGCTGGCCCAGCATACGGCCGTATCGATGCCCGGCCGCGTCCTCGTATGGTTCGCCCAGCGCATGCGGAATCGCTGCGGCCACGCCGGTGGCGAGAAAGGCAACGACATTGAGCTTTTGCCAGACGGGCAGATCGTCGCGCACGATCAGCGCTACTTTGGTATCGAACATGAACGTTCCTCCTTGAAACGCGCATGATCGAACTTTCGCCGCGATCAGTCTGGAATGTTTGTGCACATCTGCCGATACGCGGCAGGCGTCATCCGGTATGCGCGATGAAACCAGCGTCCCAGATGGCTCTGATCAGAGAAGCCGACCATCGCAGCCACTTGCGCGGGCCGTTGGCCGGCGGCCAGCAATCGGCGCGCGGCACGCAGACGCAGCCGCACCAGATACGCGTGCGGCGACGTGCCGAAAGTACGCGTGAACAAACGCGTCAGCCGAAACCGATCGATACCCGCAGCCGCAGCCAGTTCATCGAGCCCGATATTGCCGTCCATCTGTTCGTGCAGCAGATCGCGCACGCGCAGGACGGCGAGCGGTGCGGCGACACGGTCCGATGTCGGTGTATCGCGCAATTGGCCGCTGAGTTGCGTAAGCAGATGATCGAGCGCTTCGTCGCGCGCGAGACGGCCTTCATCGCGATAAAGTGCATGAAATGCCGTTTGAATGGCTTCGACCAGATAGCGGTCGTCCACCAGCGTGTGGCTGAAGGCTGCCTCGACGCTGCGCAGACCATCAAGATTCAGCTTGCGCGCCGCGCCCGCGACCCAGTTTTGCGGCAGATAGAGCATCGCGTAGGTAAAGCCGCCGGGCTGCGGCGCGTGGCCGTCGTGCATCGCGCCTGGTTCGATCAGAATCGCGCGGCCAGGCACGCTCGTGTGCTGGGCGCGATGACACTGAAAGCGCTGCACACCTTGCTCGGTATAACCGATCAGCATGTCGTCGTGATCGTGCGGATCGTAGGCGTGGCCGTTGAAATGCGCGCGCAGCGATTCGATACCGGTTTCGGCGTCACGACGCGCGATAAGCCAGTGGTCGGTGCGGTGATTGGACATGGGACGGTTTTTGATGGCGTGCCGGAGGAAGGCGTTAGCGTAGCGCTGAAAGGCGTGATGCGGTGTTCGAACGGTCGTTCGATGTTGCCGCTAAGTTCAAATCTATGGCCAGCCCGAATTTTGCAACCTTTGGTTTTGACAGTGTGTGGCTTGCGCAAATCTATCCGGAATCGTGCCGGACGCTCGTCCGTTGTTCCGAGATGAAAACCGCACCGGTCGAACCTCAAAATGTCGGCAGCTGCTTGTGAGCTGTAGAACTTGTCAGGTTATTCGTCCGGTCGCTGAGCCGTTGACCATCAATCTCCAGCAGTCGCAAAACCTGGTTAGCAAAATCTCAAATCGTGCGAACCAACAACGAACCGTGATATTCCGTGTGCTTCGTG
>NZ_JAQFVG010000092.1 GCF_029439455.1 Caballeronia sp. BR00000012568055
TATCGATCTCGCCGGCGCCGCCGCAGTACGACTAGTCGGCCGCCGCGATTTGCAGACCTATCTCGACGACTACAATCAACGCATCATCGAGCAATATCAGCTGGATGGGAGCGATATATTGAGCCCAGAGCCGGCTTGAGAGTTGCCTCTGACAGTGACCACGGACGCTCGGCCACGCCTCGACCCTTTTTATGCGGCGATTCAGCGTGGATTTGATAAAGCCGCGCCCGTAAAGGCACTCAGGGCACCGGCTATGATAACGTTTTGGCCTATTTTCAAGCATTTCGCGAAGCCATGTCCGCCTATGTGAAGCCCCGCTGGTTAAGGGATCTGCTGCGCTTTTTGCCATTGAAGAGCCAGTTCGTTCTGTCCGGAAACGTTCGCGACCTCCAGGCCTGTGAGGTGGCACCCGGGGTGGTAACGGCCCAGCCTCTCGTGAACGCTCTGGCTGACAATCTCAGGGAGGCGGGTTATGCCCAGTTGGTGGTTTGGAACCCGGTGTCCGGCTTTACTGTTCCCGAAGGGCGCGTTCCTATTGTTGAGCGCGGCGATGAGACGTTAAAACGTCTCGGTCTGATGCCGGTCGGGGGTGCCGCGCCCGGCGGGGTCGATGCGCTTGCTGCTTGTCTTGAGCGCCTCACTGCTCTGACCGGGCCACCAATCGCGCTAGTCGTTGACTTCGCCTCGCGACTCGCTGTTCGGACAGAGTCTTTGAGCGCGGCGGAACACAACCTCTTCACGCGGGCGCTTGTGCTCGCGCACGCGGTCGTTGCTCGTCCGGCAGGCGAGCAACGACGTCCCTTCTTTAACACCGTGATCTGGGTCGTCGACAAGGAAGGCGACTTGCCCGATTGGCTGCTGATTGGCAACCCGCGAATCCGACATATCCCGGTATCCAAGCCCGACAGCGCCGCCCGGCGTGCGCTTTCGGGCGCACTTCTGCGCGGCGTACCAGGCTCGCAGGGAGCGTCGCCGACGACCCTCGAGGAAGCCGAGTCGGCATTCGTCGACGGAAGCGAGGGCCTGTTGCTAGCCGATATGAATGCGATCGCTACGCTCGCCAGAGTCGAAAACGTGTCCATCGAGAAAATCTCTGATGCCGTGAGGCGTTACAAGGTCGGCGTGACTGAGGATCCCTGGCTGGTGATTGGGCGCGAGAAGATACGCAACGCAGAACCCATTATCCGCAAGCGCGTAAAGGGACAAGCTCACGCGGTAACGCATATGCTGGACCTTGTCAAGCGCGCGATGACCGGCGTAGGTTCGCAACGCAAGGGCAATCGGCCACGCGGCGTCGCATTTCTCGCCGGGCCAACTGGTGTTGGAAAGACTGAGCTCGCGAAAACACTCACCGGTCTTCTGTTTGGCGACGAGAGCGCCTATATTCGCTTTGACATGTCCGAATTCAGCTCGGAGCATTCAGACCAGCGCCTCATCGGTGCGCCGCCCGGGTATGTCGGTTATGACGTTGGCGGCGAATTGACGAACGCGATTCGAGAGCGGCCGTTTAGCGTCGTGCTATTCGACGAAATCGAGAAGGCACATCCACGGATTCTCGACAAGTTCCTGCAGATTCTCGATGATGGAGTGCTCACGTCCGGTCGTGGTGACAGGGTCTACTTTTCCGAGGCATTGATCATCTTCACCTCTAATCTCGGGATCTACCGCGAAGACGAATTGGGCCAACGCGTGCCTAACGCGCTTGCCAGCGATTCCCTTGAGGAGATGGAGGAAAAGGTGCTCGGCGAGATCGAGCGACACTTCAAGTTGGTGCTCAACCGGCCGGAAATTCTGAACCGGATTGGCGAGAACATCATCGTTTTCGACTTTATTCGGGACGACGTCGCGCAAGAGATTTTCGACCAGATGGTGTGCGTTGTGCTTGAGGACATTGCATCACAAGGTATGGCCGTCGAACTCGATCAACCTTCTAGAGTGGCGCTTCAGCAACGGTGCCTCGGCGACCTCTCGAATGGCGGTCGTGGAATCCGTAACCAGATCGAGGCCCACCTTATTAATCCGCTCGCGCGAGGCCTGTTCGACCAGGACGCGAAGACGGGCGACCGCTTCCTGATTACAGGTATCTCAAGCGGTGAGCTCCAGTTGCAGAAGCTTTAGGCCATGAACATCCGTCTGTCGCGCTTGCACTTTCCCGTCAGATCGTTGGGGCCGGGGCAACGTATCGGCATATGGTTTCAAGGCTGCAGTATTCGCTGCCCGGGGTGTATCTCAGCAGATACGTGGGCCGTCACTGGCGGAGAAATTACTCTCGAACTCGTCCTAGAGCAAGTATGCGCATGGCTACCTCACGCGGACGGTTTTACCATCTCGGGTGGAGAGCCCTTTGACCAGCCGGATGCCCTCGTCGCGCTCGTCCGGGCGCTGAGCGAGATGTCTTCCGGCGACATTCTCGTCTACAGCGGTCATCCTATCGAGTCGCTCGCAGGCATTCTTGCGCAGACAGACGGTTTGATCGATGCGCTCATCACCGACCCATTTGAACTCAATGCTCCACATACGCGACCGCTGCGAGGTAGCGATAACCAGCGCTTGCATTTCCTCACGGAGCTCGGTCGGGAGAGGTTTTCGCAATATGAACGCGACCTTTGCAAGAGCGATAAGTCGCTGGATGTCATGTTTGACGAGGACGGT
>NZ_JAQFVG010000093.1:0-3228 GCF_029439455.1 Caballeronia sp. BR00000012568055
ATTAATTCACTCGACTGATTAGTTGCTCATTGGCAATGATGTTAATCATAGACAATCGTGGGCGGTTGTGAGTTAATCCTTCGGCGTAATCAATTGATTTGGCTTGAACCGCGCGAGCGTCGCGGCTTTCTCTTTCCGAGTGTTAATTCGAATGCGGTTCTTCTCGATTTTTAAACGAAACAAGCTACAGCCGCGTGTCGAACCACAAGGTATTCAAGTGCCGGCGCAGGGAAAAGACAATGGCGCCGTTTTCGAATCAGATGTCGGCTTGGTCGGAACAAGCATCGACATATACGAACTGTTCGATTCACGCGCAAGCGTGACCGGGCAGAGCCAGCCGAAGGTTTCGCCGGACGTCGATGCAGATGGCCTTCTCGCCACGCTTCATCAGCGTTACTGTCAGGCGCTGGGTTCATCGGTGCCACCGGATAACGGCTTGTGGGCAAGCACGCTCACTGCCGCTTCGCACGTGGCCTTCTCCCGTCTTCCCGAACAAGAAGCGAAGCAGGTTGACGGTCAATCGATCAGTGGTCTTTTCTCGGACGTCCATAAGCTGGAAGATGCGATCGGGCCACTTACTCGGGAATCCATTCCGGATCTTGGCGTGCTGAGTGCGGCACGTCCGCCGGAAATCCTGCAGCTTTTCGCTCCGCCGGAGTACCACGCGAATGCAGCCATGCGCGCCAATACCGCGCCGCCGGTTCTCGCGCGCCGCGAGCATCACACATTGGCGATCGACAGTCCCTTGCCCGCGTTCGGCCATGCCGCCGCGCAGCCGAACCATGAGGTCTCGATTTGATGACAGCCCGTTCCATGACCGACTTGCCGATCGACGAGCAAATTGCCGAGGTCGAGTCGTCTATTCGCGTCCAACCCGCGCACGCTGCGCATCGCTGGGCGTTGTTTCAATATTTATGCATCGTGCGGCAGTGGGTGCGGGCGCTTCAGCAGCTTCAGATTTATGGCCAGCTCGAATCGTCGCAGACTCCGGTCGTTCACGCTTATCGCGATCTGGTGCGCGCCGAATGTGCGCGGGAACGAGTCATGGCGGGCCTGCAGGAACCTGATTTTGTCTTCACCGATGTGCCATCGTGGATGCGCGGCCTGCACGCTGCCTTGGGGCTTGCACGGCGCGGAGAAGTCGAAGCAGCCGATGCCACTCGCGAAACGGCATTGAACCTCGCGCCCTTGACGCCGGGAGCCAGCCACGCACCGATGCACGCGTTCAGCTGGATCGGCGATAGCGATTCGCGACTCGGTCCAGTTTGCGAATTCATCGCCGCAGGCCGCTACCGATGGCTCGCGTTCGACGATATCGCTCGCTGGCAAGTCGCGTCTCCGGCGACGCTCGCCGATCTGATCTGGGCACCTTGCACGCTCGATTTGCGTGATGGCACGGTTCTGCGTGGCTTCATGCCTGCCCGCTATCCGGAGCACACGGCACTGACGTGCACGGCGGACGCGCGTGATGCTTTGCTGTTGGGACGCAAAACCGTCTGGCGCGAAGCAGGGCGCACCGGCGTGATTGCTTCAGGCGCAAAGACATGGACGACTAGCTCAGGTGACGTCGGAATCTTCGAGTTAGCGCAGTGCGTTTTCAATCAAACTCGTGAGGAAACCGAATCAAAGTCGGAAAAGGAAGTGGACGCATGACGCACTCCACCGAATCGAACGACTTTGTTTCGACATCCGAAAGGGCCACAGGTAATTCACCACGCCGCGCCGACAGCCATTTGCTACCGACGCTGATCGATCGTTTGCGTGATGACGCGCCGCATCGTCAGAGCGAGGCGCCGGGTGAATACGCCGTCACCCGCACGCAGTTGCGCGACATCATTCAGCGCGACCTGACCTATCTGTTGAACGCGACCAACCTCGGCGATCTGATCGATGCGAAGCGCTATCCGCTGGTCGCGCAGTCCACGGTGAATTTTGGCGTGCCGCCGCTTGCCGGCGCATTCATGGCATCACGCGATTGGGCAAAAATCGAAGTCCTTATTCGCGAGGCTATCGTCGCATTCGAGCCGCGATTGATCCCAGAAACGCTACGAATCGTGCCACGCAGCGAGCGCGATCGTCAGGGACGACATAACGAAGTAGCGTTCTCGATTCACGGAATGATTCGCCTGGAACCGTATCCGATCGAGTTCATCGTGCAAAGCTCGCTGGATCTCGAATCAAGTCGCTTGCAAGCGGGTTCCGGCCGCGGCTGATCGAATCAAGCGAAACGAGAGCCTGCATGGATCCCCGACTACTCGAGTACTACAACCAGGAATTGATTTATCTGCGCGAAAGCGCAGGTGAATTTGCTCACGCGCATCCCAAGATCGCGAGGCGGCTCGGGCTGCAGGCAGGCGAACTGACCGATCCCTATGTCGAACGTCTGATCGAATCATTCGGTTTTATGGCCGCGCGCATGCGGCTCAAACTCGATGCCGAGTTTCCGCGCTTCACGCAGCGCCTGCTCGAAGTCACTTACCCGAACTACGTTGCTCCGACGCCGTCGATGGCCGTTGCACGGTTTTTTCCTGCGCATCAAAAAGGCAATCTGAACGCAGGCTTCAAAGTGCCGCGTTCAACGACGTTGAAAACGCTTAAGCCCAGCGGCGAGGATACGCCTTGCACGTTTCGCACAACGCAGGATGTCACGCTTTATCCGCTGGAGATTGTGGACGCTCGCTGGACCGGTATTCCGCCCGACATCGAAGGGCTGGACCGTTATGTCGCCGCATACACGCAGGTACGCGGTGCGCTGCGCCTGCGCATTCGCATGACGAACAAAACGGCGATCGACAGGCTCGAGAATCTGGATCGACTGCCGGTGTATCTTGCGGGCGACGAACAGGTGGCATCTGCGTTGTTCGAACTCCTGCATACGGCGTCGGTTGCATCGATAGTCGGCGAGCCTGGCGCGTTCGGCATGCCTCACCAGCGTTTTGCGGCGGTGACTTCCAACGCGGTAGTTCACGAGGGGCTTGGCACGGATCAGGGAATGTTGCCGCTGATCTGGTCCAAGTTCCACGGACACAATCTGCTGCACGAGTATTTTTCCTGTCCGAGCCGGTTCTACTTTTTTACGCTGACCGGACTCGCCGAAGGTCTGAAGAAGGTCACGAGCGAAGAAGCCGAGATTATCGTTCTGCTCGAACGGGCGCCGGACAAGCTTGCAAGCTTGATCGATGCTTCGCGCTTCGCGTTGTTTTGCACGCCGATCATCAACCTGTTTCC
>NZ_JAQFVG010000093.1:3253-9468 GCF_029439455.1 Caballeronia sp. BR00000012568055
CGAATTTCGGCCGCTTTATCAGACGGTCAATAACGACGAAGGCAATCATGGCCGGTATTTTTCGGTGCGCCGCGAGCGACGGCTTTTGTCGGACGGCGCGCGGCGATACGGCACGCGCACGCCTTATAACGGCACCGAGACGTTTGTTTCACTGGTCGATCAGCACGAAGCGCCGTATCGCGAGGGCATGCGTTATTTGTCAGCCGATGCCTGGGTGACCAATCGCGACCTTCCGTTGCTCGTGCCGCGCAATGGCGTGTCCGATTTCGCGAAATCGGAAAGCGGCGAACCGATCGAAAGCATCGGTCTGATCAGGCCGCCGTCCGCGCCAAGGCCGCCTTATGCCGATGGCGAAACGGCATGGCGTCTTATTCGGCAACTGAACTTCAACTATTTGCCGCTGGAAGACATCGAGCATCGGCCGGGCGGTCAGGGCTTGCGCGATATGCTGCGCCTCTTTCTGAGCGGCGATGACACCCAGCATGCGCGGCAGGTTGAAAGTCTGGTCGGCGTGAAGACGCAGCCGGTCACTCGCAAGCTGCCCGGAAGCGGGCCGCTCGTATTCGGCAGAGGCATCGAATGTGAATTGACTGTCGATGAGACTGGTTTTTCGGGTACGAGTCCGTATCTCTTCGGCTTGATTCTGGAGCATTTCCTCGCGCGTCATGTGTCGATCAATTCCTTCACTCAGACCACGCTGCAGTCGATGCAGCGTGGACGTGTCATGCGTTGGCCGGTACGGATGGGCACGCGCGGGGTGGCTTGATGAAGCGCATCGCAAATTCGGCGCTATTGCGAGAATCTGCCTTGTCGCCGGAGTTGATCGGGCAGTTGGAGGCCGAACCCTTGCAGTACGGATTCTTCTCGCTGATGCGGCGTATCGGTGCGGATTCGCGTATCGATCCGATCGGCACGGCCGCGCGCCCGCGCGCCGAACCGTTCAGACTCGGGCAACAGCCAAGCCTTGCTTTCGCGCCGCGTGAGATTGCAAGCGTCGGCGAACTGAACGGACGGCTGCATATCCGTCTGTTCGGACTGGGCATGCTGGGTCCGAATGGTCCGCTGCCCATCCATATCACCGAGATCGCGCGGGAGCGTGAAGAAAGCCGACGCGATCCCACGCTCGTCCGCTTTCTCGACATCTTTCATCACCGGTATCTTGCCTTGCTCTACCGCGCCTGGGCGTCGGGGCAGGCTGCCGCGGGCCTCGATCGGCGCGACAACGAGCGCTTCTCTTTCTACATCGCGAATCTCGTTGGAAGCGATCCCGGGGAAATTGCGACACGCGCGTTGCCTGCGCACGCGCAACTGGCGGCATCGGCGCATCTGGTGCGCGAAGCGCGCGATCCGGAAGGCTTGCGCATGACGCTCGAACACTACTTCGGCGTGCCGGTGAGCATCGACGAATACGTGTTTCATTGGGTGACGATCAGTCGCGAGGATCAGACGCATCTCGGTGAACTGAGTGCGGCTTCCGTCATGGGCGATGGCGCCATGCTGGGCGAACGCGTGCCGGACCGGCAGCACCGGTTTCGAATCGTGATCGGGCCGCTCGCGCTGGATGAATATCTGCGCTTCACGCCGCGTGGCGAGGCATTGCCGCAGCTCGTGGATTGGGTCCGCAGCTTCGTCGGGCGTGAGTTTCAGTGGGAACTCGAGTTACGTATCAAGGCGGAGAGCGCTGCGCCGGCAAAAATCGGCGGTGAGCAGCAATTGGGATGGTCCGGATGGCTGGGCCATTCAGCGGACGGCAATCCCGTTACCGGCATGCGTTTCGATCCTGAATCGTATGCCTCGCGCACGGTATCCGCTGCGCATGACAGAGCAAATTGAAGAAATACGATGAACAAGAAAAACGACGCACCATTGGAACCGTCCCCCTCGCACGACTGGATGACGCCGATCGATCCGGCAACGCCATGCGGTACCGATCTTGAATATGACCCGGAGTTCGTTGTGTTGTTTGCCCAGGTGGCGGCAAAAGTCGACGCTCAATACGGTGATTTTGTCGGCACACCCGAGCCGGTCAACTGGAGTGAAGTGGATCGGGATTGCCGGCGGCTGATGATACGCAGCAAAGACATTCGGTTGGGCGTGCTGTTCACGCGCTGCCGCACACGGCTTGATTCAGCGAGGGGACTGGCGGAAGGATTGAACCTGCTGGCCAGATGGCTGGAAGATTATCCTGAGTCGGTCCATCCGCAGCCGAATGTCGATGAAGACAAAGACGCTGCGCTCGAGATTCGCATGAACGCGCTGCAGGCATTGACCGATTCGGACGGTTTGCTCGGGGACATTCGCGATATCGCGCTTGCACGATCATCCGCTGTACGCTTGCGAGTGCGTGATGTCGAGCGCGCCTATGCGCAGCCGCGCCCAAGCGATGCGTTATCAGTCGAGTCGGTGGTGCGGCAACTCGGCGATGTGCGCGTGCATCAGCCTGCGCTGATGGCGGCTTTCGAAGACGCGGCAAACAGCCTAGCCGCCATCGACGCATGGAACCAGACTCACTTGGGAATGTTCGCTGCCGATCTTGCGCTATTGCTGCGCTTGCTCGGGCGAATGACGAAGGCGGCTGTCGGAAGTTCGAGCACAGACCGTGGCACACATATCGATCCCGCGAGCGATGCGGACGCTCAATCAGAGCTGATCGCCCCCGCACGAGAAGCCGATTCGATAACAACGACCGATAACGATGCCGACTTGCAAAGGCCGTTAGATTCGCCACCCGCCAGGCAATTGACGGACCGAGATGCCGCGCTTCAATCCATTCGAGATGCACGACAGTGGTTCGAGACCTGGGAACCGAGTAGTCCCATCCCTGTCTTGCTGCTGCGTGCAGAGCAATTCGTCGGAAAGCGCTATTCCGAAGTATTGAAAGCGATTCCCGCTGAGCTGATGCTCGAATGGGACAAGGAAGCGTGATGAAAGTCAGGTGATTATGAAATGTCGGCTTCCTAAATTTATGTGTTGAATCTAAGTTATCGATGTCGATTGCGTGGTCGGGCTACCGGAACGAATTTGCATGTCAATACTGAGAGCGAGCAAGTGGAGTTTTGCATCTGGTATAGGAAGGAAAGCTGATGAATCAAATGGTGTACGTATCGATATCGTGTTGATGTCGGGCGGCGCGTTTGCTCTCAATGATCCGCAGCAGAAGGAGCATCGCTTTTATTTCGCGCGGGCGGAATTGCCAACGTCCAATGCGCCGATGCCGGAGATCAGGCTTCCGACCATGCGGCTGCCCGCTTTCGTTTCGGCTGAACCGACCGAAGCGAAAGACCCCAAGAAGCAAAACGATGCCGCTCCTTCCGACGATGCGAAGAAAGCCGCCGCAGACTCGCAGCGCCAGAGTCTTCCTGTGCGTCCTTCTGTCTTTATGACTCAAGCCTTCCAGGGCGGTGAGCTAAGTCAAAGGGATTTCAAGGGAGCAGCAGTTTATGTGCAGGCAGGCAACGGCCCCAGGATTTTCGCTTCGTCGGATAGTTCGGCCTTGCTACTTGGCATCAACGCGGCCCAACTCATGATGGGCCTCTCGTCGCCATCGAATTTCAGACTTGCGGAGCAAGCGATAGCGAGCGCTCGTGCTGTGCTGATGATCGAAGGCGTGAGCGTACGCGTGTCCGGAAATGGCCAAGGGATTCTAATTGGACATGTCAATTGAGTCCGTGCTCAAAAATTTCGGATTGCGAATAATCGATATCGAGCGTGTTTCATCAAGACAAATTTGAGGGCTTGAATTGTGGGTAAATTAGTCAAGCTAAGCGGGATTGCGAAGGCTGGGTCGTTTGGTACGGGGCATGCGTCGCAAAGCGCCCAAGGCGCGTTCAGTGGCGCAGGTAATTTCGCTGGTAGTAGCGCCGCGTCGATCAATGGATCGAACCGCACGGTGAGCATAAGCGGCGCTGCCTTGCCTGCGGCATCTTTAGGCGAATCAGCGCTGGTATTGCGATCGATCCGCGGCGAGGAGCAGCTCTCCTGCGTCTATGCATATACGATCGATTGTTGCACGCCGCTCGAATCGATCATGTCCAAGCAAGAGGCCGCCAATCTCGATTTGAAGTCGATGCTCGGTAAGGAACTGACCGTTTCCATCCAATTGGAAGGCATGGGCAGTTTCGTGTCCGGACTGGCGGGAGGCGCGGGCGGATCCAATATCGGCTCGGGTACGCGCGAGATTAGCGGAGTGGTGACGAAAGCGCAGTACATCGGGCAATCGAGCAGGCAAAGTCAGTATCGGCTCGTGCTTGAGCCTTGGTTTTCTCTCGCCAGGCAGAACTCCGACTTTCGGATTTTTCAGCGGCTGACGGTCGTAGAGATCATCGAGCAAGTGTTCGCGAAGTACATGTATTCCTACGATATGCGTCTCGGCGAGCAATATCCGGTTCTGGACTATCAGGTTCAGTACGGAGAAACCGATTTCCATTTCGTTCAGCGCCTGATGGCCGAGCATGGCATCTACTGGTTTTACGAGCATAGCGACGGCTTTCACCGAATGATCCTCGTCGATGGTCTGGGCGCGCATAAGCCGGTCGAAAGCGCCGCCTATCAGACCATTCGCTTTTATCCGCCGGGGCATAAGACGGACGAAGAGCATATCGACAATTTTGGTCTGGATGGAAGTCTGCAATCCGGACGCTGGGTGACGAATGACTTCGACTTCAAAAAGCCAGGCGCGGCGCTGATCGTGCAGAACGATTTGCCGTTGGAAACCGCGCACAACGACTTCGAGCGTTACGAATGGCCGGGTGATTACACGGACCCGTCGCATGGCGAACAGTTCGCGCGCGTCCGGATGGAGGAGGTGCGGGCGAAAGGCGAGTTGGCGGAAGGCTCGGGCAATGTACGAGACATCGTGTGTGGAACGACCTTCAGGCTCGAAGGGTATCCGCATGACGCGGCCAATCAGGAATACCTCGTGATCGGATCGTATATTCACGCGTCGGAAGCGGATCAGACGAGCGGTGCGGGCAAGTACTCGTTCACGTCTTCGTTTGTCGTGCAACCAGCGACGACGATTTATCGGCCGCCGCGCGACGGTTATGCAAAACCGCGTACGAGTGGTCCGCAGACCGCCATCGTGACCGGACCGGCGGGGCAGGAGATCTGGACCGATCAATACGGGCGAGTGAAGCTGAGTTTTCACTGGGATCGATCGGGCGTCAAGGATCAAAGCTCGTCGTGCTGGGTGCGGGTCTCGTATCCGTGGGCGGGCGGCGGGTACGGCGGCGTGAATATTCCGCGTGTCGGCAGCGAAGTCATTGTGGATTTTGAGAACGGCGATCCGGATCGGCCGATCGTGGTGGGACGCTTGTATAACGCGGAGTCGATGCCGCCGTGGGAGTTGCCGGGCAACGCGACGCAAAGCGGCATGCTGTCCCGTTCGATGAAGGGCGGCGTGGAGACCGCGAACGGCATCCGCATGGACGACAGGCAGGGCGCGGAAGAGTTGTGGATGCAGGCCCAGAAGGATATGAACACGACCGTTAAGAACAACGGATCGACTTCAGTTGGGAATGACAACTCGATGAGCGTGGGTGGCAACCACTCGATGTCGGTGACGGGCGATAGCAGTTCGACGGTGACCGGCAATGAGAATTCGGCCGTCACAGGCACGCATACGCAACAGGTCACGGGTGCGGTGACGCAAACCTATGAAGCCGGCCAGACGCGCAACATCACAAGTGGTGGGTACAACGAAGATATTACCGGGGACACGAATTCCGCGATCAAAGGCAAATACAGCGGCTTTCGTGACGGCGAATGGGAGCGCACCATCACGCAGGCATCGACGGACAATCACCTGTCGGGTCGAACGGTCAATGTAAAGGGCATGGACACGCATGGCGTCGAAGGCGACGTCGAGCACGGTGCAACCGGTCATCGCTACGTGAGCGCCAACGAGATGGCTCATTCGGCCGAAACAAGCTTGTCCATGTTCGGAAAGGCCAATGCCGATGTCAGATCTGACTCTTTGGTAACGCTTGGCGTCGGAAAAGGAGGGCCGGGAATATCAATCGACTCCAACAAGATCGAAATTGCGGTCGAAGGATCCATCATCACCATCGATAAGTCGGGTGTCAGTGTCAACGGTGCAAAGATTTCGTTGAACTGACGTCCGTGGACGGGCCGCTAAGCCTTTTCGCAAGAAATATCTCATGAAACGAATTTCAGTCATGGTCGTGAGCGTTGTACTCGCTATCTTCGTTGTGAGC
>NZ_JAQFVG010000093.1:9488-12589 GCF_029439455.1 Caballeronia sp. BR00000012568055
GCGCGAAAACGTACGACTCGAACAACTCGAAAGGCTTGCACTCACCATGAACCCAGTAGAAAAAAACATCGGGCTATTGCGCGATCTTTGGATCGAGCGCACCTTGAACGATCAGGCGCGTGATCGTTCTGCGCATTCCGGATAACGCAGATCGCTTGCTCGACGCTTTTTTTGCGGTGCAAGCTGAATCGACGGAATGGGATACGCCTGACCTGTTTATTCGCTTCGATCAGCCGTTTGATACGAGCTTCGGATACAGCCGTGCGCTGTGCGATTCGTTGCTCGAACAATATCGAGATACGTTCGATGACGACGCGAGCGGCGCGACCTGGCCGATCAATAACGTTCCTCGGCACGACAGCGCCGCGGGCTTTCTCCGAATATTGAACTCCTTCGCAGTACACCACAGCGAGCAATTCCGCTATGTCGCAGCGGTATTTCAGCCGCATCCGGTCAGCGTAAGCGCCGCGTGGGAGGGCTGGCTCGAAACGGCTCTGAAGAGTCCTATCCCCAAATCGATTCGACTCGTGGTTGTCGATAACCACACGAATCGACGCTGGCAAAAGCTGGCTGATCAATTTCCCGATGCCGTAAAGGTGATCGAGGCTCATACCGATATGTTCGACATCATGCGCGAGACCGCGATGCACTCGGGTGGCGGCGGGGCCACAGGCGCGTATCGCCAGATCATGGCTGATGTCATGGCTTTGCTGGAGCGAGGCTCGGCGCAACAAGTCGCGGAGCGTGCGAAGAAAGCGATGAATATCGTTCAGCGGGAACAGTGGCTGGATCAGGAGGCCGTGCTTCACACGATGATGGCAGGCGCGTGGATCAAGGGCGCGGACTTTGAGCGCGCGATCTCGAGCTATCGCAAGGCGCGTGAATGTGCGCTGAAGGCCGAAGGAAACGAGGTTCCAGGGGCAGCGCAGCTCGTTATGCAAACATGGTTTGGCGAGGGTGGTGCCTGGCTTGCGGCCGGGAAGATGAAGGAAGCGGCTCGCGCTTATCGAAGTGGCGCGGAACAGGCGCGGCGCGTGCCTGATCCGATGTTCGTCGTCGAAGGCTTGCGCATGACTGGTTTCTGCTTCGCCCATGCGAGGCAGCCGGATGCTGCGAAGGAACACTACGTTCTGGCGATCCGTGAGGCAGAGCAAATCCCGGCGGCTCAACGTCCCATGACGACGCTGCCAATGGCCCTTCAGGATTTGATGCGCCTTCTCGATGCACGTCGAGTCGAAGCGCTCGAGGCGGCTGCACAGGCCTACGAAGTCTCGAAGGCTGAGACCTTTGGCAAAGCCGAAAAGCAGCATTCTTACCTGGGCGCGTTTCCCTCCGCGTCAGATGTGGCTCGAATCGAAGAAACAATGGCTCAACAACTCGAAGACAGCTTCGTTGCGTGCCATAGAAAGCGCGAACGGCTGATTGCGGGAGCCGATCGCCAGTTTCGAAATGCGATCGATGCCGGGCGAGCGTTGTTGCACGTACGTTGGAGCGGCTTACCCGAGTTAAAGCACGCACTCGACAAGACGGAAGCAGAGCTTGCACAACTGTTGGATGCCGACGCGTTGAATCAGGCCGAGGCGGACGAACAGATCGGGATTTCGCCCTAGGCAACGCGGCAGCAGAGCAATCAGGGCGCGCGACTCGCGCCACAAGGCAATGAAATAAGGCGGTAAAAATGAGTTCGGAAAAGCAAATCAAAAAGAACGAAAAGCCGGAAGAGAAACCGAATGGCTTTATGGCTGCCATGGAAGGCGTTGGAAAAGCCACCCAGGCAGCGCAGGACGCCGCGCCTGCGTTGGGACCGTCTATCAGCACGCCGTCATCCAAACATTTCGATGTTCAACTCGGAGTGGACATCCACACGTACGGACCGCCTTTACCCGGACCGTTGCCGACGCCCCATATCGGCATGGTGTTCGATCTGATGGACTACATCCCGGTCATGGGTGGGACGGTGCTTGTCAATGGCGTGCAGCGTGGAAACGCAGGCACCGGCGGTGTCGTCGTGCATATACCGCTTGGCACATGGCTGCCACCCATCAAAGTTCCGGCCGGGCCGCAGTTCGACAACGAAATCTTTATGGGCAGCAAGACCGTGCTGGCCGATGGCGAGCCGTTTTCTCGCACGGCCATGCCCGTGATCGACTGCAATTCAGCGGGTGTTGCTGCTCCGCCTCGGATCAAGAAGGTCAAGATCAAGCTATCGCCCGTCTTGCCGACCGCACTCAATATGAGCACGCCGAGCGGCGTAACGGTTGGCGGTCCTTCGACCGTCAACATGATGGCCTTAATGATGAAAGGCGCGATGCACGGCGCGGGAAAAGGGCTTAAAAAGCTGAAGGGAAGTAAATTTGGGAAAGCTTTCGGCGAAAAATTTAAGAGTCTTAAGCGATGGACGTTCCAGAAAATGGAACCCGGTACGCTTAAATGCAAGATCCTGAAGGCCGAACCGGTTGACATCCGAAATGGCAGTGTCGACGTTGCTCAACAAGACTTTAGTATTTCCGGTCGGCTGCCTTTGTCTTGGCCGCGTCATTACGCGTCCTACCGCTGCGACGAGTCGGGCCAATGCGGCCAGGGCTGGCGCACGCCCGCTGACCTGCATCTCGACGTTGAAAGAGATGGCACGGTCACGCTGATCGGCCCACATATTTCGATTCTCTTTGCCAACCTGCCCGCGGCGTGCGGCGTGGGGCACGCGGTGAAGGAATTGCGTGACGGCGCGCGTTTGTTCCGTGTGGATAAACCCAGCGGCAGCGAGTTGCGCGTCCGGATAGGCAATCAGCTTTACGTTTTTCCGTGCGAGGCAGGATTTAGCGCGCCTGCGCCGGGCTATCGTTATCGCCGCCTGCGGATTGGCAGTATCTGAGACGCATCGTCGAATGCAGTGTTGATGGAGAATCCGGGCGCTTGCTCGATGTGCGTCCGACACACGACGGTCGTATCGATTCAATCGTGCTTTACGATTCGGTCACGAGGCAGACTCACAAGTTGGTTAGTTATCTTTACGATGACCGGGGCAATCTGATTTCCGCCACGGATGCACTCGACGCTGCGCGCAGCTATGGCTATAAGGGCCACCATCTGACGCGCCATAT
>NZ_JAQFVG010000094.1:0-2969 GCF_029439455.1 Caballeronia sp. BR00000012568055
TCGCTCTGCTGCGCAAAACGAGCTGCGCATGGAGGATAAGCGGGGATATGAGCACATCCATCTGACGACGCCGTTCCAGACCAGTGAGCTGAATCTGGGGCATATGGTCGATGGGGATCGCAAGGAGAGGGGGCGCGGAGCGGAGCTGAGAAGCGATGAGCATTTGGCGCTTAGAGGAGCGAAAGGCGTCTTAATTACGGCAGAAGCACAGCCGAACGCGTCTGGCGAGCAACTCGCTATGCAGGACGCGGATGCAACACTCACGCAGGCCAGGGACATTCTTAAATCGCTCAACGATTCTGCGAGAGCAGCCAAGGCGTGGCTCGCGGAAATCGATCAGCAGCGCGTGCTGGTCGAAGACAAACTGAGTCAGCTTAAGCGTTCGGCCCTGATCGCTACCGCGCCGGAAGGGCTTGGTATTGCCAGTGGGCAGCAAATGCAGATCGCATCGCGCAAGCAGATGTTCGTCAACGCTGGCGAAGGACTCGATATCGGTGTGGTCAGGCGCGTCACGATCGCAGCAGGAGAGGCCCTTTCTCTTTTTGCCGCAAAGCTTGGGATTCGCATATTCGCGAAGGGCAAGGTGCAAGTTCAGGCGCAGGACGACGCGATGGAGTTGATTGCGATGAAGGACATGATCGTAAGTTCGTCCGATGGTGAGGTCACGATTACTGGTCGCAAGGGGGTAACCATCGGCGATGGCTCCGGCGCGTACATCAAGTTATCGGGCGGCAAGGTGACGCTCGGTAGTCCCGCTGGAGAAATCGAATTGAAGGGCAACCTGACTGTTAACGATGCAGACGGGGGAAATTTCACGTTCCCGACGTGGAATAGCGCGCCGGTCAAGGACGTCAAGAACCCGATCTCGTTTGGATTCTCAGAATAAGGCAGAAGATGGCAACAGCAACTCCAACACACCCGCAGTCACCATCAGCGCCCCAAGGGGCGTCAGGGACCAGTCACGCACCGTCTACTCCGCATGCGCCTGGCACGCCCGCGCCATCGCAAGCTGGGCCGGTTACAAAGGTTAAGCAGTTGGCGTTTGCGTTCCCGTTTATGAGGAAGGGGACTCAAGGGTCCAATGCCGCAGTCAAGTTCAATGACGAACATGAGATTTATCAGTTGCTTGCAGCTCATGAGCCGTCCGGCAGCTATCTATTGAGTAGCAAGGGGCTGTGGCACGGCGGCATCCACATCACCGAAGCGGGTGTGGGTTCACAGTTGGATATGAATCAGGGCGTTCGGTGTATCGCTGATGGTCACGTCATTGCGTATCGTCTTAATCGGACTTATCTGGTTAGCGAGATTGCTGCATCGAATGAACACCCTGCGGTGCAAGCGCCATACAGCACGGGATTTGCGTTGGTGCGGCATACGATGGAGTTTCCGAAAGGGACGACTCTGACGTTCTATAGCCTTTACATGCACCTTCTAGCGTTCTCGGACTACCAGCAGGACGCGGCGAAGACTAGGCCTGCATACTGGTCCGGATCCTCACGATACAAAGTCACCGATCACGCTAAGGATGTACCTGCGACCGGTCATGGTGGGCAAGCGGCAGATGCGAGCCAAAAGGGCTTGAGGGTCCGCGCCAGTGTCACCAGAGGACATGCAAGCCATCAGAGCACGGGGATCTTGCCGAACGGCGCAACCGTGAGCATTGGCGAGCGGCAAGGCCACTGGGGCAAGATAACGGACACGCACGGCGCTCAACTCTATCCGCCTCAGGCGGGCGCTGCGCCACCTGGCACGGTAGTAGGCGGCTGGATTTTTTTAGGCAATGAGCAAGGTTTGCCTCTGGTGGAAGAAGTCATGCCAGACGACGCATTTGATCACGTCGTGGTCACGCTGACGGAATCAAACCCGCAAGGTATCGCCATCAAAGCTGGAGACTTGGTTGGGCATTTCGGAACCTATACCTCGCTGAATCTCCTTCCGTCGTCCGCCAATCCAAGCGTTCCCTCGACGCGCATGGCGCATATCGAGGTGTTTTGCGACGACAGCATTAAATCGTTCATTGACCAAAATAGAGCGTGGGTGAGCGCACATTCGCATGACCCGAATGCCTGGAAGGCGCTTGGGCTGTCTGCAGAGCCGACGCTTTTGCGCGTCGATAGAAACGCAAAACTGTATCGTGCGGCAGAGCACGAAGGAGCAGACGCGCCAAAGACCGGTGTGGTGCAGCGATGGTCGTTGGGGGAGCTTGCGCGCGATCCGAACAGTCGGCATGCCGAGACCACTGCTGATCAAAGCGGGCGCAAGATGAACTGGTGGCGAGTGAAGAGCGCAGACGCGCACTTGCAGCCGGTGGAGGGTTGGGTGCGTGAAGAGCAAGTTGCCGGGGGGACCGTTACGCGGGAATTCGGACAGAAGTGGGTGGATTTCCCGGCGCCGATCGAAGACCCACACGACCCGACGCATACGATGTTCGCGACGACAAAGGCATGGGTGGATTATGCCGGCACTGCCAATGAACCGGATATCAAGGCAGAGGCGAAGTTGAGTCCGCTGATGAAGAGTGTATATCGGGCGCTGTACCCGGAAGGCGATGGTCAATTGGCTGCTGATCAGCTATGCCAGGCATTCGAGGGAAGCGCGGGCGGATATCCGTGGATGATGCTGACTGCATCACGGCTGATTGTTAAGCACGAGAGTGAATGGGCCAATCCGGAGAAATGGAAGCAGCTCTATACGGAAATCGAGCAGGTCGCGGGACCGAAGCCTCAATATGTGAAGGAGCAAGAGCGTATTGAGAAGTTGGTGTGGTGGGATGAGGTGAAGGCTAAGGTGCCTGGATTTCCTGAGCCCAGTGTGTTTCATATTCATCCGATTGGGTTGGTGGGGAATTTCGTCACGAGTAGTGTGTGTGCCTGCGGATGCTGTTACTCGAGTTCTTTCAAAGTCACGCGTATGGGAAGTACGTATGGTCCTGTTTATTGGGGAAGTCGGCGGTTGAGTAGCGCGTCCGT
>NZ_JAQFVG010000094.1:2989-3535 GCF_029439455.1 Caballeronia sp. BR00000012568055
CCGTGCTCGAGGATATGGTCGCTAGCGGCGAACTTACACTGTCAGAAAAGCAAATCTTGGTTGCTATGTCGGAAAACGAAGGGAAATTGGATTCCGTCCAATCCTATGATAGTGAAATTCTGACCGCAGGAGCTATGCAGAAAACCATTAATCCACAAGGAAAAGGTGAGTTTCCGACGCAAGTTGCGCTTTTTAAATCAACCAACCCGAACGATTATGTAGATCTCTTCGAGCAATGCGGTTGGTCAGTTGAGGGCACAGGCACTAGTGCAGTGATGTACTACACGCATGCGACTTTGACTCAAAACTCGAAGATTACCGGGGCTGCGCTTAAAGAGCTGATACGGCGCGATTGTTCCGCTGAAAAGTTCAACAAAGTTGTCGAGAACATTCCGCTCGCTTCAATTGTGAATGCAATAACATCGAAGATGTTTGAAAAGCGGCAGATTATGGATTTCATCGATCGTCTTCGGGATGTAGTTTTGCCACGTAATCCGGGAAATTATAATCATCCGATTAGTGAATATTTTTTATCTGATCTCGGAC
>NZ_JAQFVG010000095.1 GCF_029439455.1 Caballeronia sp. BR00000012568055
CGGAAGGAGATCCTCTTTCGGTTAAGCCTTCGGCACAAGATCGTAGCCCACCCTGACCGACTTTCTATATGAATTGGTTGTTGGTGAAGTGCCCTGGCCCGAGGGCAACGAAGGCGATGGAATGGGGTGTCATCTCCCGAACTAGTTGAATTGGATTGTAGTGTTATCCTAGCTCCTGCCCTCCGACCAACTCAACTCCTAAATAACTCCTCTATAGTCTCGTTCCTTAGGCCTCCCAGGCCTAAGTTCACTTAAAAGACAGTAAGAGGGAGTTTTAGCTAGTTAGAACAAGAGAGTAAGAGGAAGAACTTAAGGTTCGAGAAGATCTAACCTACCAGGAGTATCCCTTAAGAACTGTTGCCCCGCAAGGAACAAGTGTTACGAACCAAGACAATACCTTACGTTAGAGTCCAGTGGTCATACCGACGAAGCATAATAATTAGAAGTACAGAAGGAATCTTTGACAACCAACTAAGGGTTACTCCCATCCAACCACGATCCCTAATAGGGGCTCACTTCCTATGCCAAATGATCCTCCTTTGGTACTACCTTCCTGGCTCTAGTCTTGCTGAATAGTCAAACTAAATTCCTCTAGAGCATGAAAACTTTCGTTTGTTGGGCATACTTCTGTATAAATGGAACTTTTTTCATTCTTTTGAATGAGGACACATCCAAGTCAATAGCTAGAGTTTTGCTGGGTGAATAATTCTTTCGTCCAGATCACGACCCGGTACGCGTGGCTAAGCCAAAGCCCTGAAAGGGCGGTGGGTAATATTGTCAATTAAAAGGAAAATCATAGTCTTATTCGGTTGTCTACCGCTCCGTGGGTTGCTAGATTGGGCAGGCGGAATTGTTAAATACCAGATGAGTCCATCGTGCTATCAGAGGGGAATGTCCTTAAATTACTAGAAATCAGGAAAATTGCAAACGAGCTCCACCTTTTTGTCTTTCTGATCGACCTGAACTCCCACAGGGAACAGAGTCAATAAATTATTCAACTGTGCTGAATTAAGAAAGTAGAGGGAAAATGAGAACGGGCAACCCTCGGGTGAGAAGCGAGAGTCGATTTCATCATCACTAGATGACTCCTCTAAGCATGGACAAGAGTCATTGGATGAGTCACTAGATGAATCAGAAGAGCTTTCTGAGCAAGATCCTTGAAATCCTATCTCTAGTGACACGATTGGGTTGGGGAAGTCTCATATTCCGAAAGCTCACGATGGTAGAGATTTGAAGAATCCTACTCTACTAACCCTAATCTTAGTAGTAGGGTAAGCGGCATCACTCTATCGTCTTGAGATTTTCCCATGATGCATCCTAGGAGAGAATGATGTTTGCGCACTGCTTTCCACCATTCTCTTCACGTAGAGCTTATTATTTACTCTTTCCGAGCTCTTTCTTTTGATCTCATAATGCTATGGTCTTCTTTCCCTTGGGAAGTTCCACCAACTCCCAAGTCTTGTTCTTGTGCAATGACTCTACCTCTTCTACCATGGCCTCCATCCATCTACTCCTCTCAGGACTATAAATTGCCTCCTGAAACCAAGCCACACCGTTGTTTGGGTAAATGGATTTTTGGATACGGTTCATTCTAAACGCTTTGGCACCATCTGGTCAAGGCAACCTTAGCCAAAGAAATAAAACCAAAAAAGCCGGTTCCGACCTTACCTACCTCTTCGAAAAGAGCAGAAGGGAGCTTTCTTCGTATGATGAAGACAAAGAGGATTTCGACTCCGCCGGATAGTCCCCAGGAACCTTGGTGCCTAGGTCCCTTAAGAGTCCCTTTATTTTTTCTGTGATTAGCCTTTTGTTTTCTATAAGCTGGCGAAAAGCTTCTAAAGATGCTTGGTCCACGGGTGGGTCGCTTTCCCAAGACTGAACCAGCAGTAATCTACTCATTGAAAATATGATCTGAGCACTTATATGCGTATCAGCCAAACAGGGGTTTAGTTTACCCCGAAGACCGAAAAGAAATC
>NZ_JAQFVG010000096.1:0-2920 GCF_029439455.1 Caballeronia sp. BR00000012568055
GAGTCGATGATCGGGAACTGGAAATAACCCATTTCCTGCTTCACGTTCGCCGGGAAGCCACCGGTAATGAACGTGCCCATCAGCATCATCGCGGCTTTTCCCTGGAACAGGAAAGGCTGTGCCGCGTCCAAATCATAGGATAGCGAATTATCGATAAAATCCTTATCGTCGATCAATTGCTTCCACGTCGTATAGACTTTCTTCACGCGCGGGTCGGTATAAGGCACATTACCCGCCATCAATTGCTGATGAAACGCGTTGCCGTTCAGGCGCAGATCGAGATAATCGAACCAGCCGGCCAGCGTCCACGCATCGCGCCCGCCGACAGCAAACGGCGTAATGCCCGCAGCCTTCAGCTTCTTGCACGCGTCCATCAACTGATCCCACGTCTTCGGTTCTTCAGTAATGCCGACCTTCTGAAACAGATCCTTGCGATAGAACAAGCCCCACGAGTAATACACCGTAGGTGCGGCGTATTGCTTGCCGTTATACGTCGACGATTCCTTGGTCGATGCGTACATGCTGTCCCAGCCGTTCTTCTTCCAGTCGCCGCTCAAATCTTCGAACAGGCCGCGTCGCGCGTAATACGCCATGCGCTCGCCGTTGTGCCAGTTCACGACATCGGGCGCGACCGTCGAGAGCCAGCCGGGCAATTGCACCTTATAGGCTTCCTCGTCGATAAACGACGCCTTCACATCCACGTCGGGATGCGCTTTCTTGAACGCGTCGAGCACTTCCTGCCAGACCGCGCGCTGGCTCGCACCCTTGAAGGCGATGTTGATGGTCATGGTCGCAGCATGCGCGCTCGTCGCAAACGAGGTCATGCCCATGCTCAACGCAAGCGTCGCCGCAGCGATGCTCATGCGTGTCTTGAGGCTCCTTGCTGTCATTGCTTGTCTCCTTTTATTTACCGCTTCGAGTAATTACGATTGATACGCCGCCACGCCTTGCGGCTCGACTTCATGCGAACCGATGATGAAGCGCTCGCCCGCGATACCGTCGATCTTGTGCTTGATATGCGAATAGTTGAACACGTAAGTGAGGCCACCGCGTCGGCTGATGCGGATATCGTCACCGAGCGGCGTCGGCGCGAGACCGGCTTCTTCTGCGATACGTGCAAGCAGTTTCTGCGTAAGCGCGTCGTCGAAAAGACTGGTGAAGTAATGCGCCTTGTTCGACTGAACGTAGGCGGGATGCCCGTCGGAGAATCGCGCGTGAATCGTGCAGCCTTCCGCTTCGATCAGATCGCGCCAATGGCGGGCGTGACCACCATCGACTGGCTCAGTCACATTCGGGCGCATCGATTCGACGCGCCACACGCGCACCGGCAGCAAGGACGTCAGCGTGCCCGGCGGCAAGTTGGCCGGAATCTGCAAGCTCTGCGTTTTCGATCCCGTGCGCGGCCCGATCACCACATGCGCGCCGGATGCCTTCAATCGTGCGGCAAAGTCGTCCGGCACGGTCGGCAGCGGCGGCACGACGATCATCGCGTAGCCGTCCAGCGCCGCATATGCCGGAACGATATCGACATCGAAGCCCAGCGAGCGCAGCGCCGAGTAATACTCGAACGCAAATCGCGGATAGTAGAAATCAGCGCCCTGTGGATGAATCTCGAATAACCACTTTGCTTCGTAATCCCAAACGAGTGCGATCTTGCTGCGGACCGCATCGTTCGCACTAACATGTTCTGCTTCGATACGCGCGATCTCCTGTGCAACCTGCTCCGCTTCGCTTCCGCCCATGTCGAGCCGATTATCAGGCGTGTTCAGTCCCGCGTGCATCTGTTCCTGTGCGAACGGCGCCTGACGCCATCTGAAATACGACACGCAACCCGCACCGTGCGCGAAGGCTTCCCACGACCACAATCGAACCATTCCCGGTAATGGCGACGGATTCCAGTGCGCCCAGTTCACCGGTCCGGGCTGCTGCTCCATCACCCAGAACGGCTGCTTCGACATACCGCGATACACATCGTGATTGAACGAAGCATAGTCGGGATGACCGGTGCGCAAATACTTCGCCTTCACGTCAGGCGCATACCACTGCTCTTCCAGCGCGCCGAGCGGATAGCTGTCCCATGTGGCGATATCCAGATCACGCGCGACATCGTAATGATCGAACTCGGTGAAAAGCTGCATGAAGTTATGCGCGACCGGCCGCCCCGGCGAATGCGCACGAATGATGTCCACTTGCATGCGGTTATAGCGCGCGACTTCATCCGATGCGAAACGCCGGTAATCGAGCCGATGCGACGGATGCGCTTCCGTCACCGTACCGATGGGCGCATCGATCTCATCGAAGCTGCGATATTCCATGCTCCAGAACACCGTGCCCCATGCGCGATTCAACGCATCGACGGTTTCATAACGTGCTTTCAGCCATTGACGAAAGCGCTGCACCGCTGCGGGCGAATAGCTGACCACGGTGTTGTGGCATCCGTATTCGTTATCAGTCTGCCAGTACGCGACGGCGGGATGCTTGCCGTATCGCTGCGCTACAGCCGTGCAAATCACGCGCGATGCCTCGAAATACGATGGCGACGAGAAATCGTAATGACGTCGCGAGCCAAACGCACGCGGACGTCCATCTGCGCCCACGGGAAGAATGTCAGGATAACGATCTATCAGCCACTTCGGCGGCGTCGCGGTCGGCGTGCACATGACCACTTCGAGACCCGCATCGCCGAGCACATCGATTGCGCGATCCAGCCAGCCCCAATCGTATTCACCGGGCGATGGCTCGATACGGCTCCACGCAAACTCCGCAATCCGTACTTGTTCGATGCCAAGCGCCTTCATGCGACGGGCATCGTCTTGCCACATCGTTTCTGGCCAGTGTTCCGGGTAATAGCAGACTCCGAGGCGCATTAATTTTCCTTATACCGTGTGATCGACGGTGGCGAGCGGCTTGACCGAAAAGC
>NZ_JAQFVG010000096.1:2940-11491 GCF_029439455.1 Caballeronia sp. BR00000012568055
CGCGCCACGAAACTCACGCGCTGTCCGCGTTCGACGTGCACATTCCCCGGCACCTTCGCGATCAATACCTCACGATCGGGCTGTTCGAGATGCACGTAACTATGTTCGCCGAGATGCTCGGTCAGCGACACCGTGCGCGTGAGTATCGCGCCTGCGTTCGATGCATCGTCCTCGGCAAGTTCGAGATGCTCGGGACGAATGCCGACTGTAACTGCTTCGTTATCCTTGAGACCGCTTCCATCGACAGCGATACGCACGGCTTCGCCCGTCTGCGCGAGCGTGGCAATCACGCCTTGCGCATCGATCGAACTGACACTCGCGGGCAGAAAATTCATTCGCGGCGATCCGATGAAACCCGCCACGAAACGGCTCGCGGGCCGGTGATACAGCTCCAGCGGCGCACCCACTTGCGCGATGCTGCCGTGCCGCTCCGTATCCGCGCCGGCATGCAGCAGCACGATCTTGTCGGCGAGCGTCATGGCTTCGGTCTGATCGTGCGTCACATAAACCACGCTGGCGCTGGCGAACTGTTTATGCAGACGCGCAATCTCGATGCGCGTCTGCCCGCGCAAGGTGGCATCGAGATTGGAAAGCGGTTCGTCGAACAGAAACACGCCCGGTTCACGCACGATCGCGCGCCCGATCGCCACGCGCTGACGTTGCCCGCCCGACAACTCGCGCGGCTTGCGTTGCAGCAGCGTATCCAGTTGCAACACGCGCGCGGCTTCACGCACGCGATCGTCGATTTCACTCTTGGATTTCTTTGCGAGCTTGAGGCCGAACGCCATGTTTTCGTAGACGCTCATATGCGGAAACAGCGCGTAGCTCTGGAACACCATCGCGACGCCGCGTTCCGCAGCAGGCACATCATTCACCACGCGCCCGCCGATCAGCAGATCGCCGTCACTCAGGTCTTCGAGACCCGCAATCATGCGCAGCAACGTGGATTTACCGCAGCCCGAGGGACCGAGGAACACGCAGAATTCGCTCTCGCCAATCTCCAGATCGACATCGCGAATTACGGGTGGATTGTTGCCGTACGCCTTCTGCACGCCTCTTAACGAAACGCTCGCCATTGCATGAACTCCGTGTTTTAATCGGTCCGGCACGGAGATTAAGCGCTTAAGCTTGCATACGAAAAAAATTGCTGCGGGTGCAGCATATGCAAAGCTTGTCTCCGTCATTCGTTTTGGTGTTTCGTGCATAGTGCAACGGCTTTGAAACTGATGCAAATGCTGAACAGGTCTCCCACATATTGACATGTCAACACTAAGTGAGGTCGCCAAACGCGCGGGCGTGACAGCCGCCACCGTGTCCAACGTGTTGCGCAATCGCGGACGCGTGGGCGAGGAAACGCGTCAGCGCGTGATGGACGCGGTCGCGGCGCTGAACTATCGCCCTCATCTGGCCGCACGCGCGCTTGCCGAGGGACGCGCGCCGACGCTCGCTTTGATGGTCTCCAGCATCGCGAATCCGTTCTATCCGGAGTTCGCGCTCGCGGTAGAACGTGCAGCGCGCGAAAGTGGCCATTTCGTGATCATCTGCAATACGAACGAAAATCCGCATACGGGCCGCGCGTATCTCGAACAGATTGCGGGCACGCTTTCGGAAGGCGTTCTGGTGATGAACGCCAATCTGGATTTCGATGATCTTCGCCGCACGCAGGCGAGCGGTACGCCGGTGGTGTTGTGCATGTGGGAACGTCCCGCCGATCCACCCGGACTGCCCTGCGTCGCCGTGGATTTCGAACTGGCGGGAAGGCTTGCGGGGCAGCATCTGATCGAGCTGGGACACACGCGGATCGGCGCGATCATCGGCAGCAAAGCGATGGGTATTCACGCTTCACGCTATGACGGTTTCGCCGATGCGATGCGTCACGCAGGCGTCGAACTCGTCGCAGCGAATGCGGTACACGCGCCCGACACCGTGCAAGGTGGATATGCGGCCGCACTCGAGCTGCTCGATCGCGACCCGCATATTTCCGCCATCTTCGCGACCAACGATCTCCCCGCACTCGGCGCGATCGATGCCGCCGCCGATCTCGGCCGCGCCGTTCCGCATGACCTGTCGATCATTGGCATTACTGATATTCAACTGGCGCAACAATGGCGTCCGCCGCTGACGACGGTCGCCGTGCCTACGGTAGAAGCTGCAGAAATAGCCGTCGCGCTGCTGCGTGAGTTGATCGGTCAGCCTCAACATGACAAGCAAACGTGGATGCGCGTTGCATCTGAACCGCGGCTGGTCGTGCGTGGATCGACCGCGCCACGCAGATTCGATAATTAATTCGGCATCCTTAGGCCGCGCCAGACTTCACACGACTGTCGCGCCACTTCATGCAGCGACTTGTGCTCGGCGTGAAGGCGGCGCAACCATGTCGCATCGCTCATATCGGCGCTTACGGTGCGCCGGATGATATCGAGTCCTTCCTGCGCACCGAGCGGCGCAGCGTGACCGGCGATTGCGTCCAGCGTGGCGAGTATGTCGTCGCGTATGGTCGCACTACGACCGGTTTCCGCATTCACGCAGGTTCCATCGAGTCCATAACGGCAAGCCATAAACCGGTTCGTTCGATACACCTCATAGTCGCTTTCGCTCAGACGTATCGGTTGATCGATCAGCAGATAGCGCGCGACCGTCTGCACATAAGCGGCAATGGCTGCGGCCCATTCCACGCGCAAGGGTGTATCCATCACCCGCACTTCGATGGTGCCAAAGCCCGGACTTGGACGAATATCCCAATAGAAATCCTTGAGGCTTTTCACGAGACCCGTGCCCGTCATGCGGTCGAAATAGCGCTCGAATTCCGCCCATGTCGTCATGAACGGTGCATGCCCGGACAGCGGAAACGGTGCGACCGAATTCAGCCGCGCGCATTGAAACTGCGTATCGCTTCCCTGCACATAGGGCGACGACGCCGCCAGCGCGATAAAGTGCGGCACGTAACGCGACAGCGAATGCAGCAGCACGAGCGCGGAATCGGCATCCGGTGCGCCTACGTGAACGTGCTGGCCGAAGATGGTGAATTGCTGATAGATCGCGCCATACAATTTCATTAAGTATTCCGAACGCTCTCGGCCGTCCGATCTTTGCTCATACCAGTTCTGGAAGAAATTCGTCCCGCCGCCGCATACGCCTACGTTGAGAAAATCGGCGGCGCGGACCAGCGTGTCGCGAAGCACTTGCAGTTCGGCTCTCGCCTGCTCGAAACCGCTGCATATGCCGGTAGACAGCTCGATCATGCCTTCGGTCGTTTCGGGCTTGATCGATCCGGCGAAGTCGTACTTCTTCACTTCGTTCAATAATTCCGTCGCTGCCTTGGTCAGCGTGTAATCGTGCCGATTGACGATCTGAACCTCGAGTTCGACACCAATCGTGAACGGTTCCGACGAAGCAAACGGGTCGAGCATACGGCGTCCTCTCGCGCGAATCGGATCAATATCGGTCGATTGCACCAGCAGAGTGCAATACCGACGGCATTTTTTTCATGTACAGCGCATGTGCAACACCAGCTTTCATTCTATGCGTCTTGCATTGCGCATGATGTCGCGGTGTTCGATATCGCTTAAGGCTTCACGCTTCGCTGCATCAGTTCGACGAAGTGTTTCGTGATGGCAGGCAATGTGCGTCCGCGTTTTCTGACGATAGCGATAGGCCGCACGAACGCCGCATGATCGATCCGCTTGACGACGAGGCCCGGTTCCGCGCGCACTTCGCGCGCTGTTTCAGGCAGGATGGTCACGCCGAGACCTGCACGCACCATCGCCACTGCGGTCATCATGTACATCGGCTCACAGGCGATTTCAAGCGGCGTGCGCGACTCGCTGAGCGCTGCATCCACCACGGCGCGCACGCTCGTGCCAGGCGCGGTCAGCACCAGCGGAAACGACGCCAGATCGCTCAGCGTAATGCGCCTCTTGCGGGCCAACGCATGTTCGCGCGGACACACGGCAACCAGCCGATCAACGCCTTTGTGCAGCACTTCCAGCAGCGGATCGAGCACCTCGCCGCCGGTCAGACCGATATCCGCGTCCTCATTGCGCACCAGCGCGTTCACCGTGCTCGCCACCACATCGCGCACCTGAAACACTGCGCGCGGCACATCACGTTTCATGGCGATGATCAACTCCGGCAACACGCTCGCTGCAAAAGTCGGCAGACACGCGATGCGTATCGTGCCGCTTTCGCCCTCGCCCATCGCACGTGCGTCGCGCAGTACGTTCTCCATATCTTCGAGCGATTTGCGCAGCAGCGGCAGCAATTCGCGGCCTGTCGGCGTCAGCGCAACATTGCGGCTGTTGCGATCGAACAGTCGTGCGCCGATTGCTTCTTCGAGCCGTCGTATCTGCACGGTCAGCGCCGGTTGCGACAGATGCAGCCGCTCTGCTGCGCGCGTAAAGCTGCCTGCTTCGGCAACGGCCACCAGCGCACGAATATCGCGTAAATTCAGATCCATTATGGTTCGTAATAACTGCGATCAAATCATTTCAATTGTGTTATTGCCGCTTCGAACTTACTCTGGGTCACATCAAAAAACAAGATTCGGAGACACGCTCATGCTGCCGTTGTTAGGCCTTGCCACTATCGTCGTTCTGCTCGGAGCGATTCTTTCCAAGCGCATGTCGCCACTCGTTGCGCTGATCATCGTGCCGATTGCGGCCTCGCTGATTGGCGGATTCGGCTTGCAGACCAGCAAGTTTGTGATCGACGGATTGAAGAGTCTCGCGCCGGTCGTCGGCATGTTCGTGTTCGCGATCCTCTATTTCGGCACGATTACCGATGCAGGCACGCTCGATCCGATCATCGACCGGATTCTGCGCGCGGTCGGCACGCGTCCGACACGTATCGTAATGGGCACCACGCTGCTCGCATTGCTGATCCATCTCGACGGCTCGGGTGCAGTGTGCTTCCTCGTCACCATTCCCGCGATGCTGCCGCTGTACGATCGTTTGAACATGGACAAACGCGTGCTCGCTGCGGCTGTATCGATGGCGGCGGGCATCAACTTTTTGCCGTGGACCGGGCCGATGATTCGCGCCTCCGCATCATTGCATCTGCCTATTTCATCGCTGTTCAATCCGCTGATTCCGGTGCAGGCAATCGGCCTGATCTTTGTGTTCGGCATGGCATGGTGGCTTGGCCGCCGTGAGGAAAAGCGCCTTGGACTGACGCGCGCGAATGGCTCCATTCCCATGCCCGAACGCAAGCTCACGCCTGAAGAAGCTGCGCTGCGCCGCCCGAAAAACTTCTGGTTCAATATCGTTCTGACCATCGTCGTACTCGGCACGATGGTGGTGATGGGCGAGAAGATTCCACCCGCAATTATGTTCATGGTCGGGCTGTGTGTCGCGCTGATGGTGAACTATCCGAATGTCGATATGCAGCGCAAGCGGATTGATGCGCACGCACGAGCCGCTTTGATGATGGCGGGCATTCTGCTCGCGGCAGGCGTATTCACCGGCATCATGCAGGGCAGCGGCATGCTCAAGGCCATGGCGCAAGCCGCGGTCGGCTTCGTGCCGCCCGCTATGGCCGGGCATATTCCTGTCGTGCTCGGCGTGCTGTCCATGCCGCTTTCCATGCTGTTCGATCCCGACTCGTTTTATTTCGGCATCCTGCCTGTCATTGCGGAAGTGGCATCGCAACTGGGCGTCCCGGCGGTGCATGTCGGACAGGCCGCGCTGCTCGGCCAGATGACCACCGGCTTTCCCGTAAGCCCGCTCACGCCCGCGACATTTCTGGTCGTCGGCTTGTGCGGCATCGATCTCGCGGACCATCAGAAGTTCACGTTTCCCATTCTGTTCGGCGCATCGATCGTGATGACGATCGCATGCGTCGTGCTAGGCGTGTTTCCGCTTTGAGGATTTCGTCATGAAAGACAGCATCAGAATAGGCGCGGGCGCAGGTTATTCGGGCGATCGTATCGAACCGGCTGTGGAGTTGGTCGAACACGGCGCGCTCGACTATCTCGTGTTCGAATGTCTTGCAGAACGAACTATCGCCATTGCACAACAGGCGCGTCGCCGCGATCCTTCGCAAGGTTACGATCCTTTGCTCGAAGCACGCATGCGAGCAGTGCTTCCGATCGCGGCGAAAAATCGCGTGCGCATCATCTCGAACATGGGCGCGGCGAATCCCGTCGCGGCTGCAAAAAAGACGGCGCAAATCGCGCGCGAACTCGGTTTGCATGATCTGAAAATCGCAGCCGTAAGCGGCGACGATGTACTCGACGTTGTGCTGCGCACATCGTTTCGCTTCGAAGAATCCGGCGATGACGTGAGCGCCTATGCGGACCGCGTCGTATCCGCGAATGCTTATCTGGGCGCAGCGCCGATCGTGGCCGCGCTCGAAGCGGGCGCGGATATCGTGCTGACCGGACGTGTGGCGGACCCTTCGCTCTTTACTGCCCCGCTCATTCACGAATTCGGCTGGCGAATGGACGACTGGAACACGCTCGGTCAAGCCACCGTAGTGGGCCATTTGCTCGAATGCGCGGGACAGGTCACGGGCGGTTATTTCGCTGATCCCGGCTACAAGGATGTGCCGAATCTCGCGCGGCTCGGCTTTCCAATCGGTGAAGTCGATGCGCGCGGCAATGTGGTGATCGGCAAGGTGGCGCATGCTGGCGGTTGTGTGACTGAGGCCACCTGCAAGGAACAACTGCTTTACGAAATCCACGATCCCGCGCGCTATTTTCAGCCGGACGTGGTGGCGGATTTCACGCAGGTTCGCGTTGCGCAGGAAGCGCCGGATCGCGTGCGCATAACGGGCGGACGCGGAAGCGAACGCACAGGAACACTAAAGGTTTCGGTTGCGTATATCGACGGTTATATCGGCGAAGGGCAGATTTCTTATGGCGGGCCCGGCGTGGTTGCACGGGCGCGGCTGGCGCTGGATATCGTGCGCGAGCGGCTCGCAATCACGGGCGTAAAGACGAGCGAGTTGCGCTTTGATTTGATCGGCGTCAATGCGCTTTACGGTGACGCGCTTGGTTCAACGCATGATGAGCCGTACGAAGTTCGCGTGCGCGTGACCGGCCGCACGGCTGATTCTGCGGAAGCGGCGCGCATTGGCAATGAAGTGGAAACGCTCTATACCAATGGACCTTTCGGCGGCGGTGGCGTGACGAAAGCCGTTCGCGAAGTGCTGGCGGTACAGTCCGTATTGTTGCCGCGTGAGCGTGTAACACCTACTTTTGAAATCGTGGAGGCAGACGATGAAACTGCGTGAGCTCGCACACGGCCGCACGGGCGATAAAGGCAATACGCTCAATGTATCCGTCATTTGCTACGACGCAAAACATTACGCACATCTACGCGATGCTTTAACGCCTGAACGTGTTAAAGCGCATCTCGTCGATGTCGTGAAAGGCGATGTAGTGCGCCACGAATTACCGCTTCTGCATGCGTTCAACTTCGTGCTCGGCCATGCGCTCGGCGGCGGCGTCACGCGTTCGCTCGCGCTCGATGCGCATGGCAAGTCGATCAGCGCAGCGCTGCTCGATATCGACGTCAAAGATCCTTCACCAGTCTGAGCGCATCGTAAATAGCGGCGTGCGTATTGCGCGCGGACACGGCATCGCCGATGCGGAATAGCTGGAAGCGGCCCTCAGGATTACGTTCGACCACCTGCGGTTTGCCATCGATCAGATCGGCGTAATCGATCGCACCGAGATTCTTTGACGACGGCTTAAGCTCGAAATAAAGCTCGTCCATTGGAATGGTGCCGTGATTGACCACGATCTGATCGTAGCGTTGTTCCTTCTTCACGCCGCCGTAGTCGCTGCCGATGGTCGCCACCAGTTCGCGGCCTTCGCGTCTGACCGACTCCAGACGGAACGTCACCGTGAACGTGGTTGCGAACTTCTGCAAAGACCGCATATACGGCACCAGATTCATGCTCATGACTTCGGGCGAGAAGGCGCGATCCGGCGTCATCACTTCCACTTTCCCGCCTGCCTGCGCGATGGTTTCCGCTGCCTGAAGCGCGGCGTGATCGCCTGCATCGTCGAAAATAAGGACGTTTGCGCCGGGCTTTACATCGCCCGAAATAATGTCCCATGACGACACCACGTGCTCGTTGCCTTCCGAGCACACTTCCGTATGCGGCATGCCGCCCGTTGCCACGATCACCACGTCGGGACTATACGAAAGCACCGTTTCCGTATCCGCCCATGTGTTGAACGCGAAGCGCACGCTGAGCTTTTCACACTGCGCCATGCGCCAGTCGATAATGCCCATCATCTCTTTGCGGCGCACGTTTTGTGCAGTGAGACGAATCTGGCCCCCGGGATTATTCATTGCTTCGATGACCGAAACATCATGTCCGCGCTCACCCGCTACGCGCGCAGCTTCGAGTCCCGCCGGCCCCGCGCCGATAATCACGATCTTGCGCCTGTGCTCCGCCCGCTTGATGTCGTGCGGCATTTCAAGCTCGCGCCCGGTCGCAGCGTTATGAATGCACAGCGCCATACCGCCCTGATAAATGCGATCGAGACAATAGTTCGCGCCCACGCAAGGCCGGATATCCTCCTCTCTTTTTTCGATGATCT
>NZ_JAQFVG010000097.1 GCF_029439455.1 Caballeronia sp. BR00000012568055
ATGACCGATGCCGCTTCCGGCGCGAACGCGCGATAGTCGCCTGCATCGAAGCCGAGCCGCCCGTTATTGGCGACGAAACCCGGATGGCCTTCGCTCATGGTGGTTTCGATCGACTGGAAGTCCGCGTTCAGCAATTCGGGCGTGTCCGGGCCTTCTTTGACGAGCTTGTACGCGGCACCGTAGAGCGTGCTGCTGATCTCGTCGAGGTAGATCGGCAGATTGTCTTCGCGGATGCCGAGGCGCGCTTTTACATCGAGAATAAAGGCGAGGGCGTCGAGCGGCTGCGTGGCGTCGTCCTGCGTGCAGACGATGCTGTCCGCACGAATGCTCCAGTGACGCAGCGCGAGCAAACGCGCATCGAAGGTATATACGCGTGTGCCGTCGTCGGATTTCAGTTCGTAGCGTGCATAGCCATCATGACCCGCGTCTTCGATACGGCGCGGCTCCACGATCAATTCATGCGCGTATTCGGCAATCGCCTTGCGCACCAGCATGCGATTCGCCTGCGCCCACACATCGGGAGTGAGATGAAACGCAGCCTGAGCGGGCGCGAGCAGCGTATGTTGCATCGAAGTTTGAGCGATGTTCGTCTTCATATTTCGTGAATACCTGTTAGTTATCCTGCTGAATGGATCGAAAAAAATCGGCGCGTGTGCAGAATGCCAGCGATGCGGTCTTCTCGCGGAACGGGACATCTTTCCAATAGACGAAGCCCATCGCGCGATTGAGCGCATGGATACGCGCATTGCGTGCATCCGGTTCAACTACGATGCGCTGCGCATACAAGCGATCGAAAAGAAAGCGCATCAGGGTTCTGAATACACGCTGCGTGTAGCCCGAAATCGGCTGTGTTGAAGGTCCAACGAAGAGGTGCATGCCGAGATCGCCGGGAAGCGGTTCGTAATGCTCGCCAACTTCCTCATGCGCCGGATCGTAAGTCTCGATCAGAAACGCAGGCTCGCCGTGTTGCGAGGCAAGCCATGCATCGGCATGAGGCGAATCGACGATGTTTTGATAGAACGCCGCGACCTGATACACGTTCCAGTCGCGCATATTCCAGAACGCAGCACGTTCTTCGATAAACCAGCGATGCAGCGTTCGCGCATCGCGTTGTGCGTGCAACGGGCGAATATGAAAGCCGTCGATAAACGCGCTGCGTACGTCGTGCGCAGGTGCATCGAGCAAGGCGATTTCGGGTGCGGCAATATCAGTTCGCACGGGCAGTGACTCCTGTATCGGCAAGTGATGTGGCGCGCGGCCGGTCGAGCAGCCATACGCTGACCATCGACGTCAACAGCAAACCAGCCGATGCCACGAAGAACGGTGCACGCAAACCGGTGTCATCGACAATTGCGCCTGCTGCAAACGATGCGAGCAGCACGCCCACGTTCTGAAAAAAGTTGACCACGCTGTAGTCGGCTGCGTACGAAGCGGGCGTGCTGAGCGAGAACATGGTCACGTCGAGTTTGACGACGATCTGGAACAGCGCCCAGCCGAAAATCAGGCGTCCGAAGATAATCCACAGCGGCGCTTCCACCCCTTGCAGCAGCATGCCTGCAGTACACAGCAACAGATTCGCGATCATATGATCCGGCCGCTTCCCGCTACGCTCCGCGATCCGCTTGTTGATACGCAACGCGATGATCGCCACCATGCCGGGGATCGCGAACACGAGTCCCGGCACCAGTTCACCGGGCGCGCCCGTCACCGATTGCCAATACGATGACATGAACGGGCGAATCAGATACACGCAGAAATCGAACGAGAGCATGAGCATGGCGAGCCGCAAGATCGGAAGACGATCGCGCAGACTAGGGCGTTTAGTGCTTTGCTGCGTTTCATCGGCAAAACGGCAACGCTTCGGAATGCTATGCGAACGGATCAGTCCCATGCAGATGAACATCTGCACGAAATCGCCTGCGGCCATCGCGAAGATGCAGTCGTGCGCGTTCCATACCTGCATAACGAAACCGCCCGCCACCGCGCCCGCAATCGCACCGAAATGCACCACGACAGACAGCACGCCGATGGTATGCGCATGCGATTCCTTCGGTTCGAGCCGCATCATGTACGGATACATCAGCAGGTAACTGCTCTTGCACATGAACATCGCGAGGGACAGCACCCAGAACAGCGCGACCGTGGGCGCAAAATAACTCGCTACCGAGAGCACGCCCGCCGCGCATTGCGTATAGACCAGCAGATGCATGGCATCGAGCCGCTTCGCCACGCGCGCCCATAGCGGCAGCGTCAGCATCACGACGATGGAAATGAACGCCACGTACGCGCCCGCATGCACCGGACTCGTCACGCCATAACGTGCTGCGAAAAACTGCGGATAGAACGGAATCAGAATCGCATCGCTGACGACGGCGAAGGTCGTCATGGTGATGATGGTGTTGCGTAAGTTCATTGCGCCTCCAGCGGCGCTTTCACGAACGCATCGGTATCGGGTACGGAGAAATCTTGCAGCGCGATACGCCGTTCGATCTTGTAGTGCTCCACGCCCGTCAATTCACGCAGAATGCACGAATTGCGGTAGCAACTCATGCCGAGATCGGGATTGGTCAGTCCGTGGCTATAGAGGCCGGCGTTCTGCACGAAAATATCGCGCTGGTTCACATCGATCGCATAGTTGCGCGACAGGCGATAACGGCCTTTATCGTCCCAGCGAATACGCGCACGTATTCCATCGATAAAACGCGGCACGTTCTGCGTATAACCGGTCGCGAAGATCGCGCCATC
>NZ_JAQFVG010000098.1:0-2480 GCF_029439455.1 Caballeronia sp. BR00000012568055
ACGGCACGGAGACTGCCCCATATTGATTTGACTCGCCAGGGCCATCTGTTGAACGTCTCAGGCTTTCGTGAATCTCGCTCACAACAACATTGGCACGAAGACGGCTAACCCGGTTGCAGCAATTCGGCTAGAGTTTCCACGTGCCCGCTGCCGGACGGTCCTGCAACACGGCATCATGGTCGGCCAGTAAATTCGCGAGGAAGGGATAGTCGTGAAGATCAGATTTGTATTGAATGGCACGCTTGTGAGCGGGCGCTTGGACGACAACGCTACATCGCGCGACTTTGTAGCCATGTTGCCGCTGCCACTACGGCTGGTCGACTTCGCGGCGACGGAGAAGATTGCGTACCTCCCAAGAAGGCTGAACACGGACGGAACACCATCAGGAATTGTCCCTTACGCGGGCGACGTTACATATTACGAACCGTGGGGAACATTGCAGTTTTTCACAAGGACTTTCGGCATTCGCCGGGCCTTGTGAAGCTTGGGCGTCTCGATTGTGGCTTGGAAGAACTGCGTACGACCGGGGCATCGGACATACTCATCGAACGGGCAGACGACTAATTGCCTCGGCGTTATGCGCGTTGGACAGCGTCATCGGTTCATCAAAGCATCATGGCCACTCTCCGCGCATGCATCAGCTCTCTTCGGGAACCTCAAATTCTTGTCGGTCCGCCGTCTGCCTCGGGCAATTTCGCGAGCCGAGTCCACCGAGCAGATTATCAATTACACGGTCTTCAGATTTCTTTCCATCCTCGGAGGGATGCAACATGGGTATGTGGACGCGAAGCGAACTTGAGCGAATTGCAGCTTCCGACGATCTGTACATTGCTCCATTCCGTGAAGATCACAAAACCTATGGCACACCGACGTGGATTTGGTCGGTGATCGTGGACGGTCATCTTTACGTTCGCGCCTATAACGGCGAAGCATCTCGCTGGTATCAAGCCGCCATCCGCCAGGGTGCTGGCCGAATCACAGTTGCGGGAACAACAAGGGACGTGTTCTTCGCGGGCGCCCGGTGCGCAATCAACGACCAAGGTCGATGAAGCCTATCGCTTTAAATCGCTCAGGAGTCCTTATCTCTCTGTCACGATTAGTAAGCGAGTTTGCGTGGCAACCATCAACATCTTGCCTGCCCACTGAGGTGAAAACATGCGAAGGTGCCAGCTTTGCCAAGGATTTGAGATTTCGGCACCTTCCCTATCGCGTGAGACTAACCAAACCTTCGTTGATCTGCTTCGGAGCATCGTAGCCCGCCATGGCGCATCGGCCGCCAAGGTAGCAATCGCATGGATGCTGTCCCGTAAGCCTTGGATGTTCCATTTTTCGGCACACGCAACGTGGAACGCTTTAAGGAGAACGTGGGCGCACTATCGGTTGTGCTCTCAAACGACCAGTTCAGCGAAATCCAAGTGGGCGCTGCGGCGATAGCAGTCGAGGGAGCGCGATACCCGGAAGCGATGTTGAGGCGCTCGGGCCTCTAATTTGTCCGTAGTCTGAGGAGAATACATGTTCGTGATACCCCACCGATCCACATCATCCACCAATCGATCACTGCTGTCGCTGATGGCATGCGTATTCACCGTGTTCTTGGTCACAGGAGCCGCTCTACCGGCTCTTCCACTACATATCCATGACGGCCTTGGTTTTGGAACGTTCACTGTTGGCCTTGTTTCCGGTGCGCAATTCGCGGCGTCGTTACTTTCGCGCCTGTGGTCCGGCAGAATCTCCGATCAGAGAGGTCCGAAGTACGCCGTGACCGCAGGACTTGTCATGGCAGCGCTCGCCGGTTTGCTCTATCTTGTCTCATTGATGGCCACCAGTAACGCGCTAGTTTCGATCGCGATATTGATAGTGGGTCGCGCTTTGCTCGGCAGCGCCGAGAGTTTCATCATGACCGGCGCTCAAAGCTGGTGTCTAGCCCTTGCCGGCCCCGGCACCGTCGGGAAAATGATTGCATGGATCGGCACGTCAATGTTTGTGGCGTTGGCTTTCGGTTCGCCACTTGGAAGTTTTCTTTTCAAGAGCTATGGGTTTGCCTCGATTGGTTTAGCAACCTCCGTCGGTGCAGGCGTTACGCTCTTTTTGATTACTCCTATTCCCGCCGTCAAAGTCAATCCACAGAGCAATAGGGTCGTAGCTACGGTGTTGAAAGCCGTTTGGCTGCCTGGCATGGGGATGGCCTTTTCGAGCCTCGGTTACGGCATAGTGACTGCGTTCGCCGTTCTTTTTTTCGTCCAACGAGGTTGGCAGCCAGCTTGGCTATCATTTACTGCATTCGCCGCAGGTCTGATCCTCGCCCGTGCTTTCCTCAGCCCGTTGCCCGACCGCCTCGGTGGCGCAAGAACTGCGATGGTCTTTATCGTCATCCACAGTGCCGGTATGGCCCTCATTTATCTCTCTCCCGTCGCGTGGCTTGCATTCTCAGGCGCTGCTTTGGCCGGATTCGGCTACGCGCTGGTCTATCCGGGGTTCGG
>NZ_JAQFVG010000098.1:2500-4490 GCF_029439455.1 Caballeronia sp. BR00000012568055
GCGCCCCCACGGATGCACGAGGCCTCGCTATGGGTATCTACACCGCCTTTATCGATGTGGCGCTCGGCATATTCGCACCTGTTCTTGGTTTGGTCGCCAACCTGACAGGACTCGGTCCAATCTTTCTTATCGCGGCGACTCTCGCTCTTTGCGCTATTCCAATCGCGGTCCGACTTCACGCGTCCCATAAATCGCAGTGATCTCGCAGGTATGGGTTGGAGATGAGCTTTCCGGAAAGCCGGTCGCGGAGCCTGTTGAATGTTGACAAACTGGCCGAGCCGCCGAGCCTGAGGACGCCGGTGTTTCGACACCTCACCCGCGATAGGACCCTCCGACAGTGAACTCGACTCTCGTGGCGAGCAACGGACCGCAATCACCGTCTAGTTGCGCATAGCGACGTCCTAGCGACTGCCAATCTTGCGCTGGTAGACACCTGCGAAATGCGCCGGAGATTTCCAGCATCTAACTGTCGGCGCACGCACGCCTTCCCGCCCGCTTACCGCTACGGTCCTACGGACTCTCAGATTGCGCGACCGTCTTGACTGTTGAGGTTGCGTTGCTGTCATAGTCCCAAGGGCTGAATCTCTCGCACTAGATCGATCAGAAGGCGCAACCCCGTCGGCATTTGACGCCGGCTGGAATAGTAGATATGAAAGCCGGGCCCGGGGGGTGCCCAATCAGTTAGCACGAGCCGCAGCCGCCCGTCGCTGACGTACGGCGTGACTAAGGGTTCAGGAAAGTACATGAGACCTACGCCACCTAGTACGGCAACTAGTCCTGTTTCAGCTTGGTCAACCGTAACCGAGGATGGAACCAATAAGGCGATCTTCTCGTCACCTTGCTCAAACTCCCAACGATAAACGCGGTCATCTCCCAAACGGTTGCTAACACAGCGATGATGAAGAAGCTCATTTGGATGAACGGGAGTGCCAAATCGATCGAGGTATGTCGGCGATCCTGCAACGACCCATCGAATGTTCGTGGAAAGTCGCTGGGCAATCATATCCTCGGGGACGGTGCCCCCATATCGAATTCCTGCGTCAAAGCCACCCTCGGTCACATTCACCATGCGGTTGCTTGCAACGATGTCGAGTTCCACATCCGGGTACCGCTCAACGAACTCGGGAACTATCGGTGCGAGCAGTAAGGTCGAGGCTTCGACGGCGACATTGAGCCGGATACGACCAGCGGGCGCATCACGAAACCGATTCAGCGTCTCCAGCGCGACGTCGATAGCCTCGAAGGGTGTCTCGACCGAAGCCGCCAAGGCCTCGCCTGCGCCCGTCAGGGTGACGCTCTTCGTTGTTCGGTTCAGGAGTCGAACTCCAAGGCGATTCTCAAGGCCCTTCAGAGCATGACTGAGGGTTGAAGTAGTTACCCCAAGCTCAATTGCAGCGCGACTGAAGCTTTTATGGCGTGCAATCGCGAGGAAGTAAATGAGATCTGCTACATCGGCGCGGTTGATCTGCATTTCCTGAACATTCCTTCAGTCTGTTATCTGGTATCTACACTCTGGTGGCGCATCCTAACGGACGCTTGCGACCATTGCGGTTCATGCGGCGGACCTTCCTATCGAGAAGCTGGCAGCGTTGAAACTTTTCTCAAAGTATCGTACATTGTTATTCGGATTTTACGGGCCGATACATTGGCTATGTCTCTCAAGGAAGCGGCGAAACATGAACATCCTCGTGACCGGAGGCTCGGGCTTCCTCGGATCGTACGTTATCGCCGCCCTTGAATCGCGCGGGCATAGGGCGTTCAACTTCGACTTGGCGCCGCCTCAGCCGGACCTCCTTAGTTTGTCCCCTGCTGGATTTGAGACTTTCAGACTTGGTCGAATTGGCGACTATGATCGTCTGTTGGAGATCTGCCGCAACGAGGGAATAGAGTCTATCGTCCACGGCGCCGCGTTGCTGGGTCTGGAGCCTTCGCTGCACAGGCAGAAGGAATTCTATGCAACCAACGTCATGGGCTTTGTGAACGTCTGCGA
>NZ_JAQFVG010000099.1:0-4395 GCF_029439455.1 Caballeronia sp. BR00000012568055
TGCGGATCGATGCGAATAAAGGGTTGCGAAACTCCCAGTTTCGAGACGGAATTGGCCTATCTTCTGGGAGTGAGAAGCGCCGATGAGCACACCGGATTTCTTCCGCAGCCGCCTGGACGCGATGATCGATTTGCGGCACCCGCTGGCGGTATTGGCCAATCGGATGCCATGGACGTCGATAGAAGCGACGTTGACACCGATCTTCGAGCGACGTGCTCGCGAAGGCCGGACCAGATCGGAGATTGATCTATTCGGCATAGCACCGAAACTGGCAGGTGCGGGCCCCAGCGCTGCCGGACGTCCGCGCCTGTCGATCCGGCTAATGGTCGGGCTGCTCTACCTGAAGCACGCGTACAACGAAAGTGATGATTCCGTTTGTGAGCGCTGGGCACAAGAGGTGTACTTCCAGTTTTTCTGCGGCGAACAGTATTTTCAGCCGCACATGCCGTGTGATCCGACCAACCTCGTGCGCTTTCGGCAGGCGCTGGGCGAAGCCGGCGTCGAGGAATTGCTCGCGACGACAATTGCAGCGGCCGTGCAAATGAAAGCAGTGAGGCCGGCCGAGTTCGAGCGCGTGATTGTCGATACGACGGTCCAGCAGAAAGCGATTGCCTATCCGACTGACAGCCGTTTGCTGGAGGTTGCACGAGGCAAACTCGCAAGGCTCGCGCAACGTGCCGGACTGACACTGAAGCAGACATACGAGCGAGAGGGGTGCTGGCGGACCTCGGGTATCGCGGTGTGGATGCCGATCTCGCGCCGGTACAATTGATTTATCGAGGTAAACACAAGACGCTAAGCAGTACACAGCGACGATGGTTAAAACGCCGCCAAGCGATAGAACCGATCATTGGGCATGTGAAACAGGACCACGGCATGCAGCGTTGCTGGCTCAAAGGGCAAAACGGGGGCGCCTTACATGCGGTGCTATGCGCGGTTGGCTATAACCTTCGCTGGTTGTTGCGCGCTATTGTTCGCCTGGGGATTGGGCCCGTATTTTCCGTTCTCGAGTGGCTGCGCAGCCTCGACAAAGCCATCTCGCGAGAAACCTTGCTCGCACGTCGTACAACTGCCTAGTTCAGAAAGTACAGGAGCACCCGACCGAGCGCCCGGAGGCGTGCGCTAAGAAAACCGAATTTTGCAGGTTCGACTAAGCAATGGCGCAGGCGAGCTTTTGGTATCGATTCACGCATGCTCTGGACGGTGGAGTCGCGTACGATTACACGCATCAGTGGCGCAATTGAGTTTTGGCTGCCCAACATACCATCAGGCCGCCGCTGGCTCACGTTACTTTCGCAGCAAACCGATGCGTACACGGCGGCACCCTTCAAGAAAGGGTGGAATCGATTCGACGGTAAGACAGCGGTTGCGTCGATAAACCAACTGACTCGGTCTGACTCGATTGAGGGCGAACGCCGATGGAAAAGGCGCCGCTCGCACTTCGGCGTGACAACATGCTGCTCGCGCGCTAGATAACACGATCTCGGCTTCGCTCCCTCTCTCGAGGGGCTTCGACCGCGAGCTCTTCGCGGTAACACAGACGCTCTTGTCGAGGCCGAACAATGTTCATCACGTGTTGGTCGGGATAGGTTGGTCGAGCGTAACAACGAATGACAACCGCGCCGTACGGCGCGGCTGGTCAAGAGATGACGCAGATGGCTCAGAACCGGTGAATAATCCCCACGCCCGCAGCAAACATGCTTCTGGACGACGACGGGGTTGAACTGAAACCATCACCGATGGTGGCGGTTGCGTTGATAATGTTGCCAGCACCGGTAGTGCCTAGAGTCTGCCCATTCGCGCGTTGATAGGCTTGAAGGGCATACAGACCCGTCCGCTTTGACAACGCATAATATTCAGAAAGATTAAACTGCTGATATTGGGCACTGCTGCTGATTCCGTTCGCTTTCGTGGCGCGAGTGTAACTGTACGCGGCAGCGAGGTCCAGCGGCGTGTTCGGCTTCCAGTGCAACTCAACGCCCCCGGTATTGAAAATCTCAAGATCACGGAATCTTGATCCCAGACCCGGAATGTATTGCACGTTGGTGTACGTCGCTCTGATGTCGAAAGAACCGCTAAAAGCGTAGCTGGCGCCGACACCGAATCTTTGTTGCGCTTGAGCGGTTTGATAGCCGTTCGTGACAGCCGACACGCCGGCTTGGGCACCGTTATTGGACGTGGCGGAGTCTGCGCCGAATGCGCCTCCGCCAAGAGTCGAATTGTTGATTCGAGAAAAAGCAACCCCGAATCCAATAGGGCCCTGAGTGTATTGAAGCCCCGTCGCCCACGTCGAGCCTCTATACACACTCCCCGCTACGTTCCCGAAGGAATACGAACCGCTAAATCTGAAGCCGGCGATGGTTGGAGACATGTATTCCAGAGTGTTGTTCGCGCGGTACGTCGTGTCAAGGCCGTCAACGTCGCCAGGATGCGCGGCGAAATACCCTGATGTCCAACTGGTCGGTCCAAATTGCTGCAGGATCTGATAATACGAAGCATATTGGCGGCCCGCCGTGAGTGCGCCATATCGATCGTTTGTCAACCCGACAAAGGCCTGTCGGTTGAACAGTAATCCGCTTACGGACTGTGCGCCAGTCGAAGAGCTGAATCCTGCCTCCAACTGCGAGATTGCTTTAGTACCGCCACCAAGATCCTCGGCTGTCTTAAAGCCGAAACGGCTGCCTGCCCAGACACCGGTTGTCATTTTGATAGCGGATCGACCACCGGAGGTTGATCCCAAAGTGGTCTGGCTTGTCTGATAGCTAAACCCCTGGTCTACGATCCCGTAGAGCGTTACGCTACTCTGCGCGTGTGCCGCGGATTGCCAAAGCGCCGCTGTACCCGCAACAATAAGCGCCGCTTGAAACTGCTGCCTCTTCATCTCCATTTCTCCTTTGTGGTTAGCTTTCGAGGGAAGCCTAATCTTTTACTGTATGAGTAGTACTACTATAGAAACACGCGGCGCGATAAGCTAACGCGCTGTATTGCGGGACTGCAGCTTAGGCAAGCAGATCCCGTGCTTGGAAAGCTTAGTAAGCGTATTGAGGCGCCGATACGATCGGAAAACTTGCGCGCCCTGATGATCCCTCTCTCGCCATTCGAGCAAGGGATGCGATTTATTGTTGGGGCGCAAACAGGCAGACTCTAATCCTCGGACCGACGGTGGTCACGCCCCGTGATGCGTGAAGTACGTGTCCGCTTCAGTCCGCCAATCGATAAACACGAGCAGCAGTACCGCTGAAAAGACATTGACGCTCGGTTTCCGAGAATTGACGCGTCAGTTTTTTGAACGCGTTCCAAAGCACCTGGTAACTACACATTCCGCGATCTACGGGAAAGTTGCTTTCGAACATGCAACGTTGCGGGCCGAATAGTTCGATACAGACATCAAAATATCGCTTCCAGTTTTCGACTAGTACGTCGGAGGAAGGTGGTTCAGGAAGTTCGTTAAACGCGAATCCACCATACCGCATCGCGAGTCCGCCGAGCTTGATCACTGCGTTTTCACACCGCGAAACGATTTCCAGCTTCTCTCGCCATTCGACGAACACGTCTTCGCGCCGATCGGCATAAGGGCCAATACCGAGCGGACCGCCTGCATGATTAACCACGACGGTAAGGTCGGGGTTGTCGCGACAGACTTGAGCGACTTCGTCGAGTTGGGTGAAGAACGCCCAAAGGTCCAGCGAGAGCCCAAACTTGGAGATTGATTTCACAGCGGCCATCGCCTCAGGACGCGAGAGGACGTTCGGTACATTATCGGCTGGCAAGACCTCCTTGCTCTCGTGCCAAACGATAGTCGGACGCACTCCGCGAAATCGGTCACCTCCAGCCGCCAAGTGAGATTCCAGCACAGGCTCGACCCGATTCCCAAGTAGCAGGTCGACGGTTCCAACGATGCCGGCACAAACCTTTGTCGGACCATAGAGGCCGCTGGCGCTCTGAGCCGCAATTCCGTTGATGAACTCCGTTTCTCCAACCGGCTTAAACTCTTCAGGACCAGAGGCACGGTACATGGATCTGCACTGTAGATGTACAGTTGCGACGACGTTATGCCCGGATGTGAAGTCCTGCAGGGCCTCGTCGAGGAGGTACCGGTCGCCAGGATGGTCCCAAAGATGATGGTGCGGATCGATAATCGGTAGCGCAGGCTCTACGATTTCTTCTTTGCGCCGTGCAAGCCATGCTAAGTCTGCAACTGGGTGAGCTTTCAGCGCCGCTTGGATTGATTCGTCAGGCATGGGTGATTGGGTACTCGTGAGGGTTCGCAGTTTCGAGAGCAAGACGCTCGCAATCGGTCATTACTGATCTCGATAGGGCAAGACGCTCGTAATCGGCCATTACTGGTCTCGATAGGGCGTGGGTGCAATGGGATAGTCCACTCAGTCGCACCCC
>NZ_JAQFVG010000099.1:4437-6731 GCF_029439455.1 Caballeronia sp. BR00000012568055
CTGAACGGTTAACGAGAGAGTAATGAGGTTTGCTAGCCATGATTGCGACCAGGCTAACGAACCCAATGAACATGGTGTATCCAAAGAACAGGCGAATGCCTCCACCTTGCGCTGCGATGAGTGCGGTTGCGACGATGGGCAGCGGGCCTCCGAAGATTGCGCCAGAGGTTTGGTATCCAGCGGAGATTCCAGTGTAGCGAACAGAAGTCGGAAACATGTCTGCAAAAAGGGAAGCTTGAGAGCCGTGACAGGCCGCGTGTCCAATACCCAGCACGAAGACATAGCCCACTACGATTCCAACGTAAGACTTTGCTTCAACTGCGAAACAGAAGGGGAGCGCAGAAGCGAGGAGTACAAAGATGCCCCACACGAAGACCTTTCTTCGACCGATCTTGTCTGCCAGCGCACCGTACATCGGGATGGTGAACATCTCGACTGCCGCTCCGATACATACGGCGATCAGCATATCCGACTGGTTCATGCCGAGCTTTGATACGGTGTAGGAAACCATTGCTACAGCGCATGTATAGAAAAAGGTGTTCGGCGCTGCTTGGGCAAACATTACGCCGAAGAGCTGCCTCGGATATTCGCGAAGGACGGTCATGAACGGAACCTTCTCGATGTTTCCCGAAGCCTTGGCCTTGATGAAGGCAGGAGACTCAGAAACCTTATTTCGGATGTACATGCCTACGCCGAGCATCCCTGCGCTGAGAAGGAACGGGACTCGCCATCCCCAGTCCATAAGAGCCTGCTTGTCCAGGTTGATCATCAACAGGAACGTTGCGTTTCCGAGTAGCAAGCCAAAAAACGAGGCGCTCTGCGGAACGCTGCCGAAAAGCCCGCGTTTCGACTCATCAGCGTGCTCGACCACTGCGACGATAGCGCCGCCATACTCGGCACCAGCGGAAAGGCCCTGCAGGACGCGAAGCAAGACTAGGAGAATCGCGCCGACCGATCCCGCAGTCTCATAGGTGGGGAGAAAACCAATCAGAGTGGTCGCCGCGCCCATGATGATGAAGCTCCAGAGCAGCGTCGTTTTCCGCCCAATCTTGTCACCAAGGTGACCGGCAATAACGCCTCCGATCGGACGAACCAACCAGGCCGTGGCAAATGCCATGAAACCCAAGATGGTTCCAATGGTGGGATCGAAGGTCGGGAAAAATAGCTTGTTTAGAAAGAGTGCGGAAATGATCCCGAAGATAAAGAAGTCGTACCACTCGATGGTGGAACCAATGAAGGTCGACGCGAGGATCAAGCGCCGCTGGCGGACGCTAGAGCTAGGGGCAGATGTATCCATGTAGTGTCTCCGTTCGACCCGGTTTGAGTCTGTCTTATTGAGGCAATCGCAAAGTTTCGAAAGCAAGATCAATCTAGCTCGGTTTACGGTTGTGGTCAATAAATTCAGAATCAGTGCCGAGCAGTGAAACTTGATGACTGTCGTCTCACGCACGCATAATGCATATGGCTCGAAATCTAGAAGCTTCGGCAAGGCACCTATTGCGCGTCAACTTGTCTCACTATACAGTACTTTTTAACGCCCGAACTCAGGGTATTCGCGGGGATGCGTGAGCCGTTCTTTGGCAGGATAGGTGCTGCCGCATTCCTTTTGGATTGATGGAGAGGAAACTAGATGAACGTTCTTGTCACCGGCGGTGCTGGCTTTCTTGGCGCCTATCTCTCGAATGCACTCCAGGCTGCTGGGCACGTGGTCTACAGCTACGACATTGCATCGCCGCCTAAGGAGCTCTTGCATATTTCTCCCTTTTTGGAGAGCAACCTGCGTCGCGGGGCGATCGGTGACATTGACCGTTTGCTTGCTGTGTGCCGGTCGGACAAAATTGATGCCATCATGCACGCGGCTGCCAGGGTGGGGCTCGAACCATCGCTGGACGATCCGGGTGGGTTCTATCAAACCAACGTGATGGGTCTGGTCAACGTCTGCGAGGTGGCTAGACAACTAGGCCTAGGCAAGGTGGTCTTTGTTTCAAGCAACACTGCATGCATGCGGGGGTTGGCACCGTTCAGAAAGAGACGGACCCGGCGTTCTCTATCACGCGAGCTAACCCTTCGGCGCACTACGGAACGTCCAAGATGATTGGCGAAGCCATCGGGTTGTCGTACGCCGACTTCCACAATCTGGAGTTCGTTGCGCTTCGGGTTGCCGCGGTGTATGGCTTTGGCATGCGCATTCCGCTTTACATCAAGCCAATGGTTGAAAACTCTGTCGCGGGAAGGCCGACGCGCTTTGAAACCGGAGGGCGGATGAAGAGGGATTTGACTCATGTGCTGGACGT
>NZ_JAQFVG010000100.1 GCF_029439455.1 Caballeronia sp. BR00000012568055
CGACGTATTCGTTCGTATCGGCGGATTCGACACGCTATACGTAGGTTACGGTGGAGAAGATACCGACTTCGCCGTGCGTGCGGCAAGGGCCGACATTCCTATCGTATTTGCCGGGGCACGCGCCTACCATCAATATCATCCGGTGTGCGAGCCGCCATTGAATCACCTTGCAAGTATCGTCAAAAACGCTCGTTTATTCCGTGCGCGATGGGGCAAATGGCCAATGGACGGGTGGCTTCGCGAGTTTGCCGATGCGGGTTACATCGAGATAGATAGTTCAACAATCACGATACTCCGGCTTCCAACGCACGACGAAATTGCCGCTGCGACGAAATAATGCTGGTCACAAATACCTGAGGAACGCCAGACGAGACGGATGGCACGGGACATGCGCTGATCAAAAGAAGCCTTTCAAGTTGTCGAACGGAGCTTTTATGATCTCGCCCAACCTCATCAAAATCCTCCTGATCGATGACGAACCAGACATTTGCCAGGCTTGGTCCATGCTGCTTCAGATGGAAGGTATGGAGGTCGTCACTGCGCAAAATGGCGAGCAGGGGTTGTTAAAGGCTCAGTCATTCTTGCCAACGGTCGTGCTGTGCGACTTTATGATGCCCGTGATGAACGGCCTCGAAGTTTGCCGCGCGATCAAGGCGCAACCGCGCCTGCATGACGTCCCATTCATTCTATGGTCCGCCGCACGCGACATTGAAAACGACGGCATCGCGGATATTGTCGTGGCAAAGCCAATCCATATAGACGTCTTGCTCAGTCACATTCAAACAGCGCTCGATAGTCGTAGTTAGCACCTTGCAATCAGGAGCAAATATGATCCGCGCCGTAATCTTTGACATCGACGGAACGCTGATCGATTCCGTCGATCTGCACGCCCTCGCATGGCACGAAGCATTCGAGCATTTCGGTCATGATGTTTCCTTTGAAGAAGCGCGCAGTCAAATCGGTAAAGGTGGCGATAATCTGCTTCCGGTTTTTCTCTCCGAGACCGACCGGCAAGACCATGGTGATGCGCTCGAGGCATGGCGCGGTGAGCACTTCAAAGCCAATTATCTGTCGATGGTGCGCCCGTTTGCTGCGGTACCCGCGTTGTTCGAAAAGCTCAGGAATACAGGCGTCAAGCTGGCCGTCGGATCGTCGGCGAAGAAGGGCGAACTCGATGTGTATCTCGATCTAGCGGGCGTTAAGAATATGGTCGATGTGAAAGTCTCATCGGAAGATGTTGATCATTCGAAGCCTGCGCCTGATGTGTTTGAAGTTACGCTGAAAAAGCTTCAGGCCGATGCAAACGATGCCATTGTTATTGGCGATTCCCCTTACGATGCGCAGGCTGCGGAGAAATCTGGTATCCGAACGATTGGATTTCTGTCGGGCGGGTTCACCGAACGAGCATTGCGAGACGCCGGTTGCATCGCGATTTATCCGGGGCCTGCCTCGCTCTTCGCGTGTCTTGAGGATTCTCCGTTGGCAAGGAATAAATGATCTGGCATGCTTACTATTTATCGTATTTCGGCAATATGGCACTGCGCAAAATGTGAATTTTCGCAGGCTGAAACAGCTATAAGTCACAGCCAGACCCGCTTCGTCAGCGGGTCTTATTTCGGATAACTTAGTCTCGGTGCGCGTGCTCAAGAAAGAATCGCACCATCTCAGCGCTGGCATCCGGACCCGAGGGATCGGTGTAACTGCCTTTCGACGATCCACCGGACCACGCGTGCGGTGCGCCGTGAATGGTCCACAGCTCGCCATCGATGCCTTCTCGAGATTTCATTCGCTGTACCGAATATTGGCGAATCGAAGCGTTACCGACAGACGCACGATTCGACGTTGAATCGCTCGCATGAAAGCCGCTCATCAACTCGCTCGCGTTGCTCGGATGCACGGTCGCGTCGGCATCGCCATGAAAGACGATCTGAGGGCATTTGGGCTCAGGCATTTCGCGGCCTGCTGGACGAGCCATATGCATTGCATTGGGAGTCAGTTTGCCGCCGCGCATCGCCGCGAGCGCGGACGGCAAATCGTGAGCGTGTCCGACGGGCAAACCGGAATGGACGCCGATCGCCGCATACAGATCCGGATAGGCTTGGCCCATGATGGCCGCCATCGCGCCACCCGCCGACAGGCCCGCCACGTACACACGATTCGGATCCACGTTGTCGAGCGCGATTATCTCGCGCGTAATACCCGCAATCAGCGACGGTTCGCCTCGATCACGTTTCTGATCCCCCGGCTTGAACCAGTTCCAGCACTTCGATGTATTCGCAGTTTGCGGCTGGATGGGATACGCGACCACGAAGCCGTGCTGTTCAGCGAGCAGATTC
>NZ_JAQFVG010000101.1:0-2184 GCF_029439455.1 Caballeronia sp. BR00000012568055
CAATGCGATCAGCATGCAAGCCGAAGGCAGGGTGAAGCCGATCCAGGCAGCAATTGCACCGAGCCAGCCAGCCCGTCCAAGTCCTAAAGCGATACCCACCTGACTGCTTGCCGGACCCGGAAGGAATTGGCACAGTGCGACCAGGTCACCATAGCTCTCTTCGCTAAGCCACCTGCGCCGCACCACAAACTCGGAGCGGAAATATCCGAGATGAGCGATGGGTCCGCCAAAGGCAGTCAAGCCCAATTTCAAAAACGCGCCTAAGACCTCGGCTGCTGAACCGTGCAGTCGAATTTCAGCGGGCGGGTCCGATATCGGACGAGAATCCATAAAGTTCGTGCCTTCCAGTCTTCGGTCTCTGATGCGCGCGCACTTGCGCCGCTACGACACCGCGACCCCGAGGAGCCGGCCGACACCAAACGTAAATGCAGCGGCTGCCAGTCCAACGAGTATCTGTCGAACCGCGGAGAAGCCCGCGCTGCGGCCATTGAATAGCGATGTGAATATCCCGATTGCCGCCAGTGCGAACACGCTGAAGGCAACGCACTGGGCAATTGCCCCCGTTCCAGCCGACCACAGGAAAGGCATCGCAGGAAAGATGGCGCCAACCGCGAACAAACAGAACGACACGCCGGCTGCAGACCACGGATTTCCGCCAAGCTCGGCAGGGTCGAGGCCGAGCTCTTCGCGGACCAGCGCATCGAGCGCCTTATCCTTGTCTTTCATAAGCTGTGCGGCGACGCGTCTGGCTTCGTCCGCGCTCAAACCCTTCGCTTTGTAGATGAGCGCCAGTTCGTGCTCCTCTGACTCGGGGCTATGTTCCAGTTCGTCTTCCTCCTTGGAAACTTGAGCCTGAGCAAGTTCACGCGCGTTGGTGACAGATAACCACTCGCCGAGCGCCATCGAGCATGCGCCGGCAATCAGGCCGGCGAGCGCGGTCAGCAGGATAGCCTTGTTACCCGTTCCAGCGCCCGCGACACCCATAATCAGGCAGAAGTTCGATACCAATCCATCGTTGGCGCCGAGCACCGCTGCTCGCAGATCGTTACCGGATGCCACGCCGCGATGCCACGATTCCGCTTGTGCGATGTCGGCACCTTGAGCGGCCGCTGGCTTTCCAGCATTGGCCATGGCTTGCACAACTTTCGCATGCTGTTGTTCATCCTCCGACATGCGCGCAGTGTCGGGATTGCCCGCGTACTTATTTCTATCCGCGAACTCGGCGGCAGCGAGCGATGGCAATACGAAATGAGGTCCGAGCAAATGGACCAGGCCCTTCATGAGATATGTCTTCGCGTTGAAGCCTGAAGGCGCTTTGTGTCCATTGGCCTTCAACTTGTCCGCCCATACACGCGCGTGCATCCGCTCGGAAGCGGCGAGTTCGCTGAAGACTTGCTTGCGCGAGTCGTCACGTTCCACGCGTGACAGCGTCTCGTAGATTGCCGCGCTATGAAGTTCGTCGGAGAGGTTTGCTCTGAATTTTCTAAGCTCTTGTGCCGAAGCCATGATGTTCACCTGGCGCGCTTGCTCGGATAATCGCGCGACCGAGCAACGCTAATAAATGATTTCTTGGTCATTCAAATGAGAATGGAAACGCTTCTACATCTGCTTGTTGCAACGAATAAACGGAGCATAAACGTGCGAACGGGCGGCCAGTCTGTCGACTGGCCGCCCGTCTTTAACGCTTCACACTAACAATATAAGGCTTGATCTTTTGTTTCGGCTCGATTGAATCAAAGCATCCGTTGCAAGACTGAATCGCGAAGTACGAAGCGATGAAACAGCGCTGCCGCGACATGGAGTCCAATAGCAACGAGCAGCACCCATGCCAGGACGCTATGAATGTCGCCCAGCGCCATGCCAACAGACGAGCCTTTTGCCGAAAGCGGCGGAAACGGCAGGATGCCCAGGAGATACACCATCCAGCCGCGCGCCGATGCATTTGCCCATCCAGCTAACGGCACCGCAATCAGCAACACGTACAAAAGAGCGTGTGTCGCTTTCGATACCAGCATCAACGGTGGCGAAAGCTTTGCCGGTTCTGGCACGTGCGTTAAGCGCCAAACCACCCGAATCAACATAGCCGCAACAATCGCAGCGCCCACGCTCAGGTGCCACGCAATCTCACCTGAGGGTAGCGTGTCTCGATGCACATCTGGCATCGTCCAGCCGATGATGAACTGT
>NZ_JAQFVG010000101.1:2216-4139 GCF_029439455.1 Caballeronia sp. BR00000012568055
ACGTAACCGTGCGAATGATTCTCAACCACTTTTAACACACTCCATCATAAGCGACGGCGGAGATACTATCTGGTCGAAGCTGAGGGAAACCTTAAGAAAATCAATGCCACGGAAATGCAAGAAACGCATAGACTACCGGCAAAATCATGAGACTGCTGACGGGCGGGGAGTACCATGCGCATCTTGTTGGTTGAAGACGACGACCTGATAGGCAGCGGTCTCGAGGCCGGCCTGCGCAATGCGTCATTCGCTGTCGATTGGGCAAAAGACGGACAGCACGCAAAGCTCGCGCTCGCCACGACCACCTACGATATGGTCGTGCTCGACCTCGGTCTGCCAGGACTCTCAGGCACCAGCCTGCTCGCATACCTGCGCTCGCAAGGCAATCTCGTACCCGTTCTCGTTTTGACTGCCCGAGATACGCCGGCCGACCGCATCGCCGGGCTCGACGCGGGTGCCGACGACTATGTCGGTAAGCCGTTCGATCTCGGCGAGATCGTGTCGCGCTGTCGGGCGCTGGTACGACGCTCACAGAGCCGGGCAAGCGAAACACTGGTGTGGCGCGACATCACCGTCAACCCTGCGGCCATGAAAGTCACGAAGGGCGAGGAGCCGGTTCAACTGACCTCGCGTGAGTTCGGCGTACTCGTTCACCTGCTCTCGCATATCGGCGAACCGCAGCGGAAGTCGAAGATGGAAGAGAGCATCTACGGCTGGAACGAGGAAGTCGAAAGTAACGCCATCGAAGTTCATGTGTCGACCCTTCGAAAGAAGATTGGTGCGGATGCGATTCGCACGATTCGCGGGATTGGTTATGTGATGGAGAAACCATGAGCGCACGTCAACCTTCCATTCGCAGCCGTTTGATGTGGCTTGTGCTGTTAAGCGTTGGACTGTCCTGGGTCGCGATGTTTGCATGGAGTTTTCATGCAGCGAGGCACGAGATGACTCAGTGGGACGAAACTCGACTGGTTCAGCTCGTGCCGCTTCTCTCTCAACTCAACGCTGACGACCTGAAAAAACTGGCCGAGCATGGAATTGATGCTCGCAACGAGATTCCGCATCATTCGCGTCCGATTTCACATGATTCGGATTATGGCGACCGGTTCGTCCATTTCCACATCATCGACCGTGACGGTGGCACGATTGCTCGAAGCAGCGATTTTCCGCTTGCGGATTTCACGGGCTACGCTCGAAACGTCATTGAAGAGGTCGATACGAGTGATGGGAAGTGGTTGCTGTACACGGTTCGCGATTCGCGTAGTGGGCGAACGATCAGTCTTATGGAACCCATCAACGCGCACAGTGACCTGGTCAGCGGGGTGGCCGCGCGCATCGCGAGACCCGTTCTGCTGATTCTCCCTGTTCTGATGGCGCTGGTCTGGTTCAGCATCGGCTTCGGACTTCGACCGCTTTCGTCGTTATCGAATGCGGTGAAAGCACGAGACGGACACAATTTGAGGCCCATCGAAGTGGCCCATGCTCCGCGCGAATTAAGCGCGATGGTATCGGCGACGAATGGCCTGCTTGAGCGCTTGCGCATGTCGCTTGCTCGTGAACGGACATTCACCGCAGACGCAGCCCACGAGTTGAAGACGCCGTTGGCCGCAATCAAAGTGCAGGCACAAGTCGCGATGGGCTCCCAAGACGCTACGCAACAGCGACTCGCACTGGAGCGCGTGGTTCTCGGTGTCGACCGCAGCGCACATCTGGTCGAGCAGTTATTGCTGCTCGCCAGACTCGATGAAGAGTCGGGACTCAAATTGTCGACCTTTGCGCTCCGGGACGTCATTGCAGAGTCAATTGCATTCAGGCGACATTTGGCCAATGACAAGCTGATGACCCTTCAAATCTCGGGTGATGGGCGAGCGGAAGTCTATGCTGACCGAGTGCTTATGCGCGTACTCGTGGACAATTTGCTCG
>NZ_JAQFVG010000102.1:0-2171 GCF_029439455.1 Caballeronia sp. BR00000012568055
GCTGTTCTTCTCCGCCAATCTGCTCAAGATTCGCGAAGGCGGATGGTTCCCGTTAGCAATGGGTCTCGCTATGTTCACGATCATGGCGACGTGGGGGCGCGGATCGGAAATGATGACGCAAGAGGCCCACACGCGTGCCGGCACCACGCCGCTTAAGCCGTTTCTCGCTTCGCTCGTTGCTAAAAAGCCTGTACGCGTCGAGGGGACCGCTATTTTCATGTCGCCGGACCCGAATGGCGTACCGCATTCGCTGCTCAACAATTTGATGCATAACCGTGTGTTGCACGAGCACGTGGTGTTTTTGACCGTGGCGAGCGCGCCCGTGCCTTTCGTCGAAGAGTCGCGGCGCATGAAGCTCGAAGTCCTCGGCGACGGCTGTTTTCAGCTTACGGTGACCTACGGCTTCAAAGACGAAGTCGATCTTCCCGCCGCGCTTGAAAAATGCCGTGGCTCCGGGCTTAAATTCGATCGATCGACCATCTCGTACTTTCTTTCGCGCGCTACGGTTGTTCCGACGCCGGGAACGGGCATGGCGCTATGGCGCGAGCGACTCTTCGCGATCATGTTGCACAACGTGGGCAATGTAGCGGCTTATTTGCGTCTGCCTGCCGATCGCGTTATCGAGTTGGGCGCGCGTATCGAAATTTAATTTGAAGGCCGTATAGACCGTTATAAGCGCCGCCTGAACGCGTGGCGCAGGAGACGCTATGAGCTTCAACCACAACCAGGCTCGCCAGACATTTCAATCAGCCACGCGCCATGTCGAGCGAGGCAAGATCGTCACTGCGGCTGAAGCTGTGCGGCTGATTCGATCGGGCAATACGATTGCGACCAGCGGATTTGTCGGTATCGGCTTTGCGGAAGAGATTGCCATCGCGCTCGAAAAGCGCTTTCTTGAGGCGCGAGAGCAAGCGAAGGAAGGCGATGAGCCGATTGCAGATCTCACGCTTGTATATGCAGCCGGTCAGGGCGATGGCCGCGTCAAAGGGCTGAATCATCTTGCGCACGAGGGGTTGATCAAGCGTGTGATCGGCGGGCATTGGGGACTTGTGCCGGGATTGCAGAAGCTCGCGATCGATAACCGCATCGAAGCCTATAACTTGCCGCAAGGCGTGATTTCGCAATTGTTCCGCGATATCGCCGCGCATCGGCCTGGGCAATTGTCGACCGTCGGACTCGGCACGTTCGTCGATCCGCGCAATGGAGGCGGCAAGCTCAATGCGCGCACGACGGAAGATATCGTGCGGGTCATGTCGATCGACGGCACGGAATATCTGTACTACAAAGCGTTTCCGATCGATGTGGCCATCGTGCGCGGCACGACTGCGGATATGAACGGCAACATCACGATGGAGAAGGAAGCGCTGACGCTCGAAGGGCTGGCGATCGCCATGGCCGCACGCAATTCAGGCGGGATCGTGATTGCGCAAGTGGAACGGCTGGCGGAGTCGAACACGCTCAATTCGCGTCAGGTCAAGATTCCCGGCGTCATGGTGGATTGCGTGGTCGTCGCGCAAGCGGAGCATCACTGGCAGACGTTTGGCGAGCCTTATAACGCGGCTTATTCAAGCGAATTGCGAGTCGCCGCAAGTTCGATCGCACCGATGGCGCTAAACGAACGCAAGATCATTGCACGGCGTGCGGCCTTCGAATTGATGGCGAACAGCGTGGTCAATCTGGGTATCGGCATGCCGGAGGGTATTGCAAGCGTTGCGAACGAAGAGCAGGTGATCGATCTCTTCACCATGACCACGGAGCCGGGCGTAATCGGCGGCATTCCGGCGGGCGGATTGAATTTCGGCGCGGCAACGAATACGCAGGCCATTATCGATCAACCATATCAATTCGACTTTTACGATGGTGGCGGTCTGGACATTGCATTCTTAGGGCTGGCGCAAGCGGACCGCCAAGGCAATCTAAACGTCAGTAAATTCGGGCCTAAACTTGCGGGCGCGGGCGGCTTTATCAATATCAGTCAGGCTGCAAAGAAAGTCGTCTTTGTCGGCACGTTCAACGCAGGCAAGCTGGATATCGCTATCGATCAAGGCAGGCTCGCCATTCATCGTGAAGGCAATTGCCGCAAATTCGTCGATGAAGTCGAGCATCGAACCTTTAGCGGGCGCTATGCCGTCGAGCGTGGTCAGACGGTGCTATACATCACCGAACGTTGC
>NZ_JAQFVG010000102.1:2238-2451 GCF_029439455.1 Caballeronia sp. BR00000012568055
GCATTTTTCGCGATACGCCTATGGGCTTGCGCAAGATTTTGCTAAGGCTGGATCTCTCGGAGCGCTTCAGTTACGACGCGGAAAAGAACCTTTTCTTTATCAATTTCGAGGGCCACGAGGTCTCGAATATTGGCGATGTCGAAGCCATCCGCAATGAAGTCGAGAAGCAATTGAAGGTGGCACGAGTCAAGCCGCACGCCATCGTTAATTACG
>NZ_JAQFVG010000102.1:2477-10459 GCF_029439455.1 Caballeronia sp. BR00000012568055
GCCTACTCAGAGATGGTCACCCGTCTCGTTCATGATCATTACGACGGGGTCACGCGCTATACCACAAGCAGTTTTCTGCGCATGAAATTAGGCGATGCGCTCAAGGAGCGTGGCGTTGCTCCCTATATTTACGAAAGCCCGGAGGAAGCGCGCGAACATGAATCGAAGCGAGCGGCTGATTAAGGTCAATCAAGCTAAGGTCAATCAAGCCGCTCTTAAGATTTGCTAGCCGCGCGCCGCTTGACCCGAGGGCGCGTCGGCTTTAGCGCGCAGTCTGCTGTGCCGGATGCCGTAGCCAAAATAAATGGCGATACCGATCGCCATCCACACGACCAGTCGAATCCAGGTATCGGCGGGCAAGCCCGTCATGAGAAAAATGGAGGAGAGGGCACCGAGCGGTCCGACGATATAAACCGCCGGTGTCTTGAACGCACGCTTGAGTTCCGGCTGCGTGATCCGCAACACCACCACGCCGATCGACACTACCGCGAACGCAAACAATGTCCCGATACTTACCAATTCACCGACAAGGCCGATCGGCAGGAGACCTGCGAGAATCATCACGACCAGGCCGGTGAACAGCGTTGTGATATGCGGCGTCTTAAAGCGTGGATGAATTTTAGAGGCGAACGGCGGCAGCAATCCGTCTTTGGCCATCGAATAAAAAATGCGCGGCTGGCTAAGCAGCAATACGAGAATCACCGATGTCAAACCGAAAATTGCGCCTAGCTTGACGATAGGCGAAAGCCAGCGCATGCCAATAGCATCGACACCCACGGCGATCGGGTCCGCTACATTGAGTTTGTCATAAGGCACGATACCCGTCAGCACATAGGACACGAGCACATAAAGAATGGTGCAGATGGTCAGCGAGCCGAGCAAACCGATCGGCATATCGCGCGTAGGGTTGCGTGTTTCCTGCGCCACGCAGGACACCGAATCAAAACCGATATACGCGAAGAACACCACGGCCGCGCCGCGTAGGACGCCGCTCATGCCAAACACTCCGGATTCTCCGGTGTTTGGCGGCAAAAACGCGCCGGTTGGATTTTTCGCGGTGACCCAATGGCTCGTGTCCACATAAGCAATACCCGCCACGATAAATGCCAACACGATAAAGACTTTGATGATGACGATAAAGCTGTTCACGCGTGCGGATTCACGAATGCCAAGGACCAGCAGGATGGTGATGAGACCCACAATCACCATTGCAGGCACGTTGAGAATGCCGCCCGCATGACTCCAGCCTTTAGCGGGATCGTAGGCAAGCGGCGACTGCGCTAAAGCGGCGGGTATGTCGATATGTATCGAATGAAGGAAGCTGACCACGTAGCCCGACCAGCCGATCGCCACAGTCGTTGCACCTACCGCATACTCAAGGATCAAATCCCAGCCGATCAGCCACGCAATGAGTTCACCCATGGTCGCGTACGCATACGTGTAGGCGCTGCCGGAAACCGGAACCGTGGATGCCATTTCGGCATAACAGAGCCCCGCGAGCGCGCACACGATTGCGCCGAGAACGAAGGAAATGGTGATGGCGGGGCCAGCATTGGTTGCTGCGGCGTGGCCCGTCAAAACAAAGATCCCTGCACCGATAATGCAACCGATGCCAAGCATAGTGACATCGAGTGCGGTGAGAGAACGGGTGAGCGTATGGCCGCCCTCGTGTTCCTGTAGATCTTCTTCGGTCTGCGCAGCTTCGCTCTGCAGCGCATCGATGGTTTTTCTCTGCAAGACGGTCACGATCGCCTCCTGTTCGACGGCAACGAAGTCGCGCTTATGCTTATGCCTGAGCACGCGTGACGAATGCGTCGTCTGATGGGGTTCTGATTGCTATCTAAATGGGTTCTAAGCTTATGCCTTTTCTGAATAGCAAGTTTTTCTGGGGAATTCGACAATGTTGTTTGGATCAACAGACTGTGAGCCAGCAACAGTCGCGGTGAGCAGGAAACATGCCGCTCCTTGGGCGTAGGAACTGCATGATGATTGGATATGCTGCTCTTAGGCCGTCACGAACCGTGCCATGCCTCAAGGGCGCGGCACTATAATCGCTAAGCGCCAGGCTGCAAATTACTTATCCGGCATCCGTTTCAGCAGGAAACGTTCACCGGCCATTTCTTAACGTGGAGATAAATATGTCTATTCGTATTGGTGATGAAGCCCCCGATTTCACCGCGGAAACCACTCAGGGCACCATTCGTTTTCATGAATGGATTGGTGACCACTGGGCGATTCTGTTCTCGCATCCGAAGGACTTCACACCGGTCTGCACCACCGAACTCGGCTACATGGCCAAGCTCAAGCCCGAATTCGACAAGCGCAATACCAAGGTCATCGGACTGTCCATCGATCCGGTCACGAATCACTCGCAATGGGCCAAGGACATCGAGGAAACGCAAGGCACGGCCGTCAACTATCCGATGATCGGCGACGCGGACCTCAATGTCGCCAAGCTTTACGACATGATCCATCCGAATGCGAGCGGCGGCAGCCCGCGCACCGCAAACGACAACGCAACCATTCGCGCAGTGTTCCTGATCGGACCGGACAAGAAGGTAAAGGCTACGTTCACGTATCCGATGAGCGCGGGCCGTAATTTCGACGAAGTGCTGCGTCTGCTCGATGCCCTGCAATTGAACGCAAAGCATACGGTCGCTACGCCCGTGAATTGGAAACCGGGTGAGGACGTAATTATTCCGACGTCTGTGTCGGATGAAGATGCAAAGAAGAAATATCCAGAAGGCTTCAAGACACTCAAGCCTTATCTGCGCACGGTGGCGCAGCCTAAGTAAGCTTTAGGCCTTTAGCGTGTAAAGCGCTGGTTGCGTTATGCAGCCAGCGCTTTTGTTCTTAGCTTTCTTAGCTATGTCCCGTCCGCCGCTCCGGCGATGTATCCACCTCACCGGGGCGACGCAGCATCTTGTCCACTTCGCCCGCGTGCATTTCCTCGGTATGGATCATTTGCCGCGCGTATTCCTCTAAAGCAACCGAGCGATCCTCGACATGCTTGAGCAACTCGCGATAAAGCCCTAAAGCGACATTTTCGGCTTGCAGCGATTCACGCAAAATGGTTGCGATATCGAAGCTGTGATTATCGAGCAAAGGGCCGATTTCCAGCGACGGATAAGCCCCTAAGGTCGTAATCCACTCGCCCGCAAGATGCGCGTGCTGTAACGACTCGTCGGCCTGTGCGCGTAGCCACGAAACGATTGGAATTCGGCCAAAGCCGAACACAAGAAACGAATAATGCGTGTAACGCACGACGCCCGCCAACTCGGATTCGAGTATCTGGTTGAGCACGCCGACGACCTTCTCTTTATCGAGTTCCGCCATTGTTGCCTCCGTATGTGCACTAACCCGCGCTCCGTGGGTGTTCAATCATTGTAGTCACGAGAGCGCGGCATGCGAGGGCAATCTTGTGCGCAAAATACGGGCCTTGCGGCGGTGCTTAAACGGCTTCTTCGACCCAGATCGATGTCGTGCGTGCGATCACCTGCTGCATGGCGGCTCGTGCGCCGTCACCGTCGGCCGTGTCGATGGCGCGTACGACGCGGCCATATTCAGCCAGTTCCGCTTCGGTCGCGCGCGGCAGGGTTTGCGGCTGCGCGCGCAAAGTCGCCTTCATCGAGCGAATGCCTATGCGCACGACGCTGCCCATCTGACGCAGCAATTCATCGCCACTGGCATCGATAATGGCTTCCTGAAGCGCTTCTTCTGCGCTTGCCTGCGTGGCTTCGGAAGGACTCGTATGGACGAGCCGCTGAAACGCCGCATTGATGGCGATGCGCTGATGACGATTCGCACGCGTGGCGGCGAGCGCGGCAGCGGGCGGATCGACCAGTGCGCGAAACTCGAGCAATCGCGCGATATATTCCGAATCGAGTCCTGCGCGCAGCCGCCATTCGGCGACTTCCGAGTCGATTACCAGCCATTCGCGAGCCGGCCTGATACGCGTCCCGGTCTTGGGCCGCACGTCCAGCATGCGGCGCGAGATCAACACGCTTAGCGCCTCGCGCATGATGGTGCGTGACACGCCATGCTTCTTCGAGAGAATCACTTGCGGCGGCAGGATGTTGTCTTGATACTCTCCGCTGACGATGCTCGCGACAAGCTGATTCACTACGCGCTTGACGAGCGATGTTTCATATCCATGGTTCATTTTTTTGTTCTCGTGAAAACGCCCACGCATCGGCTCTAAGCCATTCCGCTAAGAACGGTCGCCGTTTTTTGCCTGCTTCTTGACTACATTTCCGGCGTCTGGGCGCGCCAGTCGTCATGGTCTCCCGCTGTCTATTCCAATACGGAAAAAAGCGGCTTTTAGCATCGCCTTGCACTTACCCCATAGCGGTCTTGTCTTGTTCGAAAAGCATCGTCGATCCGCCAGGGCAAGCGTATCTCACTGGCACGATTTAACAATATGGTTCACCGCTAAATCGTCCGACTATGGTGCGTCCGCACACAAAGTTTTGTGGTCACACAACACGATTAAGACGCGCAAGCGTTTGCGCGAATTCAGTGCTTGACGTCCCCTCGATGCGTTATGCGAAGCATCGTGCGGTGAAGTGCTATATCGGCATGTGTTACCGTTTCGATCCTGATTTATCGAGCCAAACGACAAGGAGAGCTGGAGATGAAAGTTGCCGTCATGGGTGCGGGCGCGGTGGGCTGCTATTACGGCGGCATGCTCGCGCGGGCGGGTCACGACGTTGTGCTGATTGCGCGGCCGCACCATGTCGATGCCATTCGGCACAACGGCCTGCGCCTCGACACGCAAACGTTCGATGAACAAGTCCGCCTTGACGCGAGCACCGAACCGGACGCGGTCAAAGGCGCAAAGCTCGTGCTGTTTTGCGTGAAATCGCCCGATACCGATCACGCCGCGCAAGCGCTTGCACCTCATCTTGAAGCTGATGCGCTAATTCTTTGCCTGCAGAATGGCGTAGAAAACGCGGAGCGCGTGCGCGAGCTTCTTCCGCAGGAAACGGCCGCTGCGGTTGTTTATGTAGCGTCCGAAATGGCAGGGCCGGGGCATATCCGGCATCACGGTCGAGGCGAATTGGTAATCGAGCCTTCGAGCGTAAGCGAAGAACTTGCACGCGTATTCGCGCAAGCCGGCGTGCCAACGGAAATCTCCGACAATGTGCGCGGCGCATTGTGGGCCAAGCTGGTTTTAAATTGCGCTTACAACGCGCTGTCGGCGCTGTCGCGCTTGCCATATGGAAAGCTCGTGCAAGGCGAAGGCGTGACGCGTGCCATGCGCGATGTCGTCGATGAATGTCTCGCAGTGGCCAAGGCCGACGGCGTCACCATTCCCGGCGATGTCGATGCCGCGGTGAGACGTATCGCGGAAAGCATGCCGAATCAGTTTTCATCGACAGCTCAGGATTTGATGCGTGGGAAGCGCAGCGAAATCGATCATTTAAACGGTTTGATTGTGCGACGAGGCGAAGCGCTAGGCGTGCCGACGCCTGCGAATCGCATGTTGCACGTTCTCGTCAGGCTGATCGAAAGCAAAGCCGATTAAAGCGGCTTTAGCAATTTGATCAACGTCGGGCACAGCCGATGCTCTGGAGTAAGCAGGCGCAGAAGTAATGCGCTACCACTTAATCCGGAGGTCAACCATGAAGTCATTGATTAAAGCCGTGGCCGCTGCTGCCGTACTGGTGCCACCAGCGCTTACTTTCGCGCAAACCATGCAATCGGATCAAGGCATGACGCGCGGCGAGGTCAAACAAGATCTGCGTAATGTCGAGGCGGCGGCCTATAACCCGGCGGTTAATGACCAGACAACGTATCCGGCCGATGTCCAGGCTGCCGAGGCACGTGCTTCGCGCCAGAATGGTGCAATGCAAAGCAATGACGCTTATGGCGGCATGGCGAACGGAACCTCGGCATCCGGCATGCGCGGCATGGCGCCAATGAACAACGACGGCACCAAGCCGACGTATTTCGGCCATTAATTCGCTCAAGCATCTTAAAGCGTGGCGGTCCTTACCGATGCCACGCTTTGTCATTTGTGCGTTTCGGAGAGAAGGGCGCTAAGCTAGGCTTTCTTCGTTCTTTAGCAGGACACGAAAACATGGAACGCACCGTCAAAATTCCCGGCCCCGATCACCCGATTACCGTAAGCCGTAGCGCGTCGCATATCATCGTCATGGCAGGCGGACGCGTGATTGCCGATAGCACCGACGCACTTGCCTTGCGCGAAGCCTCGTACCCCGAAGTGCTATACATACCGCGCAAAGACGTCGATATGTCTTTGCTAGAACGTACTTCGCATAGCACGTACTGTCCTTACAAAGGCGAATGCAGCTATTACAGCATTCCTGCGGGTGGCGACAAAGCAATCAATGCAGTGTGGACCTATGAAGCGCCATACGATGCCGTAACCGAAATTAAGGAGCACGTGGCGTTTTATCCCGATCGCGTCGATTCAATCGAAATCGAATCGCGTTGATTCAATCGAGCAAGGCTTTGGCGCGGGCGCGCAACACCGCGCTGAAATCGTCCAGCCAGCCGATGGCGAGGCGCCAGTTTTGCCAATAAAGATCGACGTCCATGCGTGCGCCTGGCGAAATGTCCACCAGCGCGCCGCGCTTTAAGTCTGCCTCGACCAACGCTTGCGGGCACATTCCCCACGCTAGCCCCGTCGTGCATGCGCGCACGAAACCCGCACCGTGCGCGATGATATGCGCGGGAGGATTGATGTCGATTCGGCTAAGGCGCCGTATGAAGCGCCTTTGCATTTCGTCCTTATCGTTGAAATTCACGCATGGCGCTCGTCTTAGCGCGTCGCGAGTCAGTCCATCGGCAAAATATCGCGAAAAATAGTCAGGTGAGCAAACTGCCCGATAGCGCATGCGTCCCAGCTTCACGGCGCGCCAACCCGGCACTGGTTCGGCCTGCGTGGTCACCGCGCCTTGCACGTCGCCATTCCGAATTCTTTGCGCGGTGTGGTCCTGATCGTCGATAACGAGATCCAGCAATACACCACGTTCGATACAGAACTGCGCGGCAGCATCGACGAACCACGTACTCATGCTGTCGTCATTTACCGCAATTCGCAGCTTCGCGCGGTTTTCCGCAGGCACGCCGGGCAACGCAGGCATGCGTCCGCCCAGTTCGGCTTCGAGCAATTGCACGCGTTCGGTGTGGCGGCATAGCAGCGCACCGGAGGCGGTTGCTTCGCATGGCTGGCCACGTCTCACGAGCAGACTTCCGACGCGCTCTTCAAGCAGCTTTACGCGTTGCGACACCGCTGAAGGCGTGACGCTCAATTCGCCCGCCGCGCGGTCGAATGAGCCGGTACGCACGACCGCGAGCAGTGCATCGAGCAGGGCGTAGTCGAGCATTAGCGTTCCTTATTAAAAATTAGAAAGTTTAGCTTTTTGAATGTATAGGATACGCGCAGACTAAGGCCTTCCTTGACTACGAGCAGCCTGACATCATGCAACCCATTCCCTTCAAGCTGGAACGCTACTTTGCGCAGCACGAATTTACTGCGCGTCATTTGCTGTGCAGTTCCGATCCTGAGTCGATGTCGATCGGTGAATTGCTTGCGTTGGAATCCGACGCGCCGCAAGGCTTGCAGGATACATGGCTCGGCTACACCGAATACCCCGGCGATCCCGCGTTGCGCCGCGAAATCATGCGGCTTTACGAGCATATCGATGCAGATCAAATCATCGTTCATACGGGCGCGCAGGAAGCGATCTTTTCCTTTATGAATTCAATGCTCGTGCGTGGCGATCATATGATCGTGCATCAGCCGGGCTATCAATCGCATTATTCTGTGGCGCAGGCAATGGGCGTGAAGGTGTCGCCGTGGATTGCTCGGGAGGCGAATGGCTGGGCGGTCGATCCGGACGAACTCGACGCGCTGCTTACACCGCAGACACGAGCGATTGTCCTGTGCGCGCCGCACAATCCCACTGGCTATTTGCCGTCGCGTGAGACGTTCGATGCGATCATCGCTTTCG
>NZ_JAQFVG010000103.1 GCF_029439455.1 Caballeronia sp. BR00000012568055
GATAGGGTTCAACGAGTCTGGATTTCACGCGGGGGTTTTGGTTTTCCGATAATACAGAGCATACATAGTTCTGTCGTCCGGGGTAACAGCTTAATAGGTCTGCCCGGGCGTTGCTGTCAAGAGAATGAGTTTTCCAATATCTAGACTAGAAATGGTATGCTGGAAAGAAGAATAGGAAGACGAGTTGTTCCCGAGTGAAAGTCACTGCGATTCTTTCAGACCTGCCTTTCATCGATAGGTAGCTTCAACGCTAGACCCCTCTCTGACAGATGTTGATGTTGTGTCACTTCCCCGCAAGACTTCCAATGTGTCGATTCTCGGAGATGCATGCCGATGTGTTGATTCGAGGAGACCTGGTATGTCATCTTGCTTAGTTAGGTTGGTCGAGAAGGGACATTGCCCATTGCCAAGTGGGAATTGGTATCAACCGGGGATGATTCTTCCTGGTCCTATCGAACCAGTGGAGACTGAGCATCTGGCTTGTTGGGCCCAACAATTCTATGAGTGTGAATTTGACAATTTCATTGCTCTCGGTTCCTTCTCTGAAACTAGGGGCTGGTACATAGAACGGGAGAGGCAAAAGGTCATTTCAGAGCTTCAAACATAACGGGATCCCGGGATGCATTATTTTTCACTTTTGTCGTTGGGGACGTGAAGATCTAGCTTGTGTGCTGTTAAAAAAGTAGCTGGTCTCCGCCCCTTCTATCTATTAGTAGGGCTGCGTATCCGTAGTTTGAATCCACTTCTCAGTGGTCGAAGGCACAGTCTGAATCTCCTTGAATCGAATGCGAGAATCTTCGAGAATCACTTATGGCAAAGGACGATGCCCACGCTTCAGGTCGATCAGAAAAACAAAAAGGGATCTGCTCTAGTGCATTTTTTCCATCTTTCTAGTAATTGTTGGGCATTCCGCCTGCCAAAGATAGAAATTTAGACAACCGAGGCATTCCGCCTGCCTTTTGAATTGACCCCACTTAGGAAGGAAATAAGAACAAATGGTTGTTTCAAAAGATAGGATGACCTTGCCCACTCCCGGCTTTCACTGAACCTATCCTATCAATAGATAGATTCAGGTGCATGTGGAATCCCCGCAGGGGATCATTCTCATCCCCTGCGGCTCTGACCCTCAGAAAAAAGATCAGGCCGAGAAATGTGTTATCGAGTTTACTCAAAAGAAAGCGTGGAGCGAGGCCTTTCTAAGGTGGGGGTGGGACGGTTAGCTTTCAACTCAATTCTGTTGCAGCGGGCTTGCAGAGAGAACAAAAAATGTATGGCATTCAATATCCCTTCCGGCCTTTGAAGTCAAATTCCCAGTGGTTTTTGGTCATATTCCATCGGTGGTAGAGCTGCGAGACCCATGAGGATTTAATGTGTTACATTAAATGCATGACCCCTCTTTATCGCCGCCACCCAGCTTTCAATGTTATGGGTTTGCGACAGTAGTACCAAGATCCGCAGTTGCTGGCTTGGGATGAAATTCCATATGATTAGTGGACCGATAGCCTCACCTTCCTCTTATTGATGGACGAATAGGAATTTCCCCTTTCTTCTTTTGGTCGTTTCCAAGTCTTGTAACTGTCAGTTACTCGGAAAGGAAAGTAGGCCCACGGAATCGCTCTTCTTAGGTCTTTTCTGATCCATGGGTCGCATGAAATGAAAGCCTGCTTGCATGTGACTGAGTAGGGAGAGGGGGGGAGCAGGGAGAATTGTAGTAGAAAGGACAACTGCTCTCGAATCTAGCTATTTCTCTTACCGGAACTGACAGAATGACCTTGTAAGACGAGGGCCTCGGTGTACAAAGGTCTGGGAGGATTAGAGATTGAATATCCAAAGAATGAGAAAGCTGGGCCTCTCCCGTGTCTCAGAGAAAGGGTAATTACCAGTGACTGCTGACACCGCGGCAGGATCGCAAGGCTGAACGCAGTTGACAAAAGTAGGAAAAGCTTCTTACCATAATTGGTAAACGTAAAAGAGGGCTCGGACTCAGACCGCCATAACGGGAACGTCTAGTCGTAAAGTTAGTGGAAAACAGCCATCGGACCAAGCCAAATTCCAATAATGAATCAATCCAATCTGGTCTCTAATCTCGGCACTCTTATATGCCGCCCTCAAGGCTGAATCAACCACGGCTGAAGGAAAAAATCCTATTGGTAATGACCTGAACCGCTTACCATAGCTGACCGGTAAGCGATGTGTCCTATTGACCCGCCAGCATCCTTAGGTGAGCTGCGGATGCATCTTCCACAGTGAAAGCGATCCATTGCGCAACTATGTTCCTTGTGATAGAGATCACTAAGAACAAGAGGAGATGTAATAATGAAAGTGCAAGACGTCGATTTCAATCCATGCCAGAGAACTTGGAAGTAGTGGAATTTCGCATCCAAGACTCTGTAGGATAGGACACGGTCCCTGCGCCATCCGCATCAGTCACCCTTTGATTAGGTATGGTTTTCGGGCTTAGAAGTGAATCTCGAGTCGAGTCAGTACAGTGTACATAACTATATCTCTTGACTTCTATTACGTCAATTCCAAGTAAGGCCGGAAATGGTCTTAGAAAGGTGGTGACCTAACGAGGCCGCTAAGGGCGGTGTTTTATTAACATTAAGATTTCTATCTAGTAAGGGAAGGGGTAAGAGTTAGACTAAGGGACACGAAACCCTAAGGCAAAGATTCCAGAGCCAGACCAGCAACTCCGAGCGGAGAAGAAAGCGCGGCTTCTTTGTCAGTTAGTTTCTCTATTACATCAATTCCAAGTAAAGCAGGAGCAGCAAGGAAGAAAGCTAGTGACCACACTTACAGGAAATCACCGGTTGACTTCTCATAAAGGAAAGGGTGTACTGTATCGATCCACTTCCTTGCCCTTGAAGTCTTTTATCGCTTCTTCCCCGTAAAAAGAGTCTATTTTAGAACCGAAAGTTAGAATACCGATAGATCGAAGGGTGGCAGAACTCATATATATATTTCTTTTCATAAAAGCACACCGGAGATATACTATACCCTAGCTTCTTACCCTTAACTTGGTACCTACGCTTCAACCCTCGTTCGGGAATATTCTGGTTAAGCTTATGGGAAGTTTACGACTCGACTGAAAGGTACGGCCTTGGAAGTCCGGTACGGGGAACTTAGTTGAATAAACTGAGACTACAGTGCGATAAGGGACGAAGGTGCTAGCAAGGGCGAACCGATACCGCAGCTACTTAGACTCGCGTAAGGTATTAAGCTCGTTGGTTGGAAAACTCAGTAGTATCACCAAAGAAGGGCGGTCTTTCTTCAGTTTCCTTAAGGAATGAAAAGAAGGGTGCTCCTACTCCTAGTTAGTACGTGAGGAAGTCATTTAGTATGATATGTAGTCTATGGCCCCTTCGGCCTCTGCTCGATCGGTACTTGTGTTTCAGTTGCTTTTCCGTAGCTTCTTTTTATATGATAA
>NZ_JAQFVG010000104.1 GCF_029439455.1 Caballeronia sp. BR00000012568055
CGCGGCGCTGATCGCCCACACAGCCTTGGACGCGTCGGAAATCCGCGCGGAGGCGATTTCCGTCGGCTTCGACGCCTTCGCCGGCAAGCCGATCTCGCCGCCCGATCTGGCGGCCATCATCGATCTCGTGTGCCCCGACGCCCGAGAATGGGCCAAGGCGCGCCGCGGGTCGAGGCAAGCCGCCGTGGCCGGAAAGTAGCCGTCGCGCCTACTCGGAGTCGGCCACAGCTGAGCGAAACGCGAAACGCTCAGGTTCGCGAGACGGGCATCGAGAACACGAAAATGGTGGCTCCTTCTTTTGAGTCGACGCGGATGGCGCCGCCATGACGAGCCGCGATGTGCTCGACGATGAACAGCCCAAGCCCCAAGCCCTCCGGGCGCTTCGCGCCCTTGGGCCGCCAGAACGGCTCAAAAATTCGCTCGCGCGTCTCCGCGTCCAACGCTGCGCCCTCGTTCGCGACGCGAATCTCAAGCTCCGATTCGTTTGCTTCGGCAACGATCGAAACCGGGCGATCCCTCGCACCGTGCGTCAGCGCGTTGTCGAGCAAGTTTCCAAGAAGCTGCTGCAATCGAGTCGGATCGCAATCGACAGCGCGAGCAATCTGAATTTGGCTATTGATTTGTCGGCCTGCGTGCGTCGTCCGAGCTTCTTCGACGACCTGCGCCAAGCGGTCGGCAAGGTCCGGGCAGCTCTGCCAGCGCATCGTTATTCCGCCGCCAAGCCGAGCGCGCGCCAAATCCAAAACGCCGTCGATCAGCGAAGCCATCCGCGCGACGGCGGCCAAGAGAAGTTTCGCGATCCGCGGCAGGTTCGCGCGATCAGGCGCGATGGAGAGCGTTTCCCCCAAAGCGCGCACGGTCGACAAAGGCGTGCGCAGGTCATGCGCAAGAACGGCGACAAAGCGCTCCCGCTGCTCGGCGGCGGCCGCCTCGTTGCCCAACCTCGCCTCCGCATCCGCGCTGCGCCGCGATTGCCCGATCAAAAGAGCCGCGAGCTCCGCGAAGGCCCCCGCCGCGTCGCGAAGCCCGGCGTCGGCCATCGAGTCCGCGCGAGAGGCCACAAGGCACAGGTTGCCGAAGAAGCTTCCGTCGCCCAGCATGATGGGCTGGCGCAGCCGAAGCGCGCCGTTTCCCGGCGGCAGCGAGCCGACCGCAGGCTCGCCGGGCTCGCGCATCCAAGCGTTCTCTGGCTGCTCCAAGCTCTGCCCGGCGGCGAAGGAAGTCTGTGGATGGCTGCGCGCGGCGGTGGCGCGCCACGCCCCGCGCGCGGGCGAAGCGACGACGGCCGCGAGCGCCTGCGGCGTCCGGCGGAAGATGGCGTCGACGAGCTGCGCGAGCGCGTCCGTCTCCGCTTCGAAAGCGGGGTCCTTGGGCGGCCCTTCGCCCGGCGCGTTCTTGTTGTTCATTGGAAGATTCGCGAGATTGCGCGCGCGGCTAAGCGTTGGCTGGCTCGCCGCTTGCGTTCAGCCGCGATGCTACCGCGACTTTGGTCGCCGCGAAAGCTGCCCGTGAAAGCCCGTGTGATGTCGACATTCTGTCGCGATGGCGCGGCCAGCCAGAAACGCGTCGCGGCCCGTGGCGTCAGCCGCAAACACCGTCCACGCCATGCCCAAATCCAAATCGCGCAAGCCGATCCGCAGCGTCGCGAAGGCGGCGAGACACAAAAAGGTTCTCTACCTTCCGCTCGACCGCGACTCGGTCGCGCAGATCGCGGTGCAAGTCAGAATGGCTTTGGAAGTCGCGCGCGCCGGCCAAGGCAACGCGGCCACGTTGCGTTGTTTGGCACAAGCCGTCGCCCTGACGGGCCTGATCGCTGCGGCCGGACATGGCGAGATCGAAGAGGAGGCGCTTCTCGCCGCCGAAGCCGCGCTCAACGGCGTCCTCGCCTCGGGCAACTTGAACGGCTGGGGGCTGAGCGCTGCCGAACTGGCCGCCGCGACCGCGGTCATCAACGAGCACGACAGGCAGCTAAGGGAGACTCGCTTGGACGTCGTCGTTCGCGCTTTTGAGAAAATCGAGCGAAAGCTCGGCTCCGGCCTCACTCTCGAGGAGCTTTTCTCGCTGCGCACGGCTGGCAGATAGCCCACCGCTGCGAGCGCGCTCTTCTCTGCTGCAAAGGAACAGCCTCTTGCAAACTCTGCTATCGCATGCGTTCGCGCGGCGTATGTGCGATATAAACAAACGGCGGACAAAACGACTCTTAGAAGAAATACCCCCCACATTCAGCAACGTTCTTTCAGCTATCGCCCTGATCGTTTCAGCCTCATCCGCTTACTTCGCTTTTCAGTCAAACAAACTGCACCGGGACGATTTGGGTATGGATGCGGGGTCAAAAGTTGGCTGCCTTATGTGCTATTCGTCGGCGCTCCGAGCGACCGCAACGAGCTGGGCCGGCTTGAACGTTTCTTTCATGTGGCTCTTTCCGTCAAACCAGCGGCAAACGACCACATCCACCTCGCCCCCATGGCTGAAGGCTTTCTTCCCCGCAAAATGCACGGTCATGGCAGGGCCGCCACTGTTCAATTTCACAACGTCGCCAATTTCAAAATTCACACAACCTCCAGAGGTATTGTGAGCCGGTTGCGAAGAAATTACTGGGCGCTACGCTCGCCCGCCGCTGGCCTTCACCGCGACGCGGATTTGTTCGACCAGATTTGACACCTCGCTCGAAAGAAGCTGATATTCCTCGGTGATCTGCTCTTGGCTTTTGTTCGCCAAAAAGAACAGCTTGCTGGCCGCGCGTCGAACCAGCATCAGCAACTCCGACTCCTCATTCAACTGGTTG
>NZ_JAQFVG010000105.1 GCF_029439455.1 Caballeronia sp. BR00000012568055
GGCTTTTTTGCTTCTGGTCGCACGGCGATCGCTGCGGCCGAAGTGGCGCTCGAGCGCGTTCTGCCCGATCGACAACACCGTGGTGAGCACGAGATACCAGATCGATGCGACGATCAGCAGCGGGATGGTCTGGAAGTTGGCCGTATAGATAAGTTGCGCGGAATACAGCAGTTCCTGCATGGCGATCACGCTGACCAGCGAGGTGGTCTTGAGCATGCCGATCAACTGATTGCCGGTGGGCGGCACGATCACACGCATCGCTTGCGGCAGGATGACCCTGGTCAGCACGCGGCCACTCGACAGCCCAAGCGCCTGCGCCGCTTCGCGTTGCCCGTGAGGGACGGCGGAGAGGCCGGAACGTACGATTTCGGACATGTAAGCCCCCTCGTTGAGACCGAGGCCCAGCAGTGCAGCAACATAAACGGTGGTGACTCGGTTGGCTTCGAAAGAAGCCAACGACGGGCCGAACGGAAAGCCCAGTGTCAGCGTCGGATAGAGCGCGGACAGGTTGTACCAGAAGATCAGTTGCACCAGCAGCGGCGTGCCACGAAACACGAACACATAGCCCGATGCGACCGTGTTCAGCACCGGGTTATCGCTGATACGCATCAGCGCGACGATGGTGCCGAGCACGATGCCGATAGCCATCGCGGCGACGGTCAACCATACGGTTGTCAGCAGGCCGCTGAGGATGGACTCGTTGGTCAGATGCTGGCCGACGAGATTCCACTTGAATCGTGGATTCGTCACCATCGACGTTATCAGTCCGCCCATGATGATGATCAGGACCGCCGCGGCGGCAAGGCGGCCGTTGTGCTTGAGCGGCACTACAGTCATCGGAGTTTTATCGTGAAGTGCGTCGGTCGTATTCATCATCCTGCGTCCCCAGAACGTCGTTTCAGGGTTATCCCTGATCACTACATAAAACGGTAATCGGTTACCGGTAGCCGTGAACATCCTGACACCTAAGCTTATGAGCGTCAAGCCGCCAATAACCCGTGGCATGTTTCGTCGTCCGCGCAACGGCTCGATGCGTGGACGTGACCGGACCTTGCCCGGCGTGCGTCGGCAATCGTTGAACTAGTCGTGTGTTGGCTCGATGAATGCCGCAGGGCCGTCACGGCATCGAGATGAAACCTGGCGTCGGGAACCGCCAGTTATTTCGCGTTCTTTTCGAACGGTCCGCCCGGGAATGACCGGGCTGAACCGTATGGCGCAATCGCCCGAAACGCCCTGATCAGAAGCCGTATTTCGGCGGCGTGGCGCCTTCTCTGTAGATGCTGGCGCTCTTGGCGGCGCCATAGGCCGTGTCGTTGGCCTTGAGGATGTTCGCGTACGCGCCGCTCTGGATCAATTGGTCATACGCGGCCTTCAGTGCAATGCCGAGTTTCTCCGCATTCTTGTTGCGCGCCACGGCTGTTGCCGTCGGTCCGCCACCGATCTCGCCGGTGGCGATCAGCGCGTCGTCCAGATGCATCGCTTCCTGCGCGCCGCCGCGATTGATCAGCACGCCGTCTACGCGGCCGCTGTGCAGCGCGAGCACTGAGTTGCTGACCGACGGGAAACTGCTGACTGTGGCTGCCGCGCCAGTGCATTTCGGCGCGGACGCTTTGAGGGTTTCGAGTTCCGCCGAGCCTGCCATTGCGCCGACCGAGCGCCCGCAGATGTCCGTGAGTGCCGTCAGCTTCACCTTGCCCGACTTGAGCGACAGGAACGAGCTGTAGTCCTGCCAGTTCGTCACGAAGTCGACCACTTTCAGACGTTCGTTCGTTACATAGAACTCGCCGAACGAGATATCGAATTTGTCGGCCTGCAAGCCGGTAAGCGCGGCTGCAAAGGGAATCAAGGAGATTTCCGCCTTGAGGCCCATGACCTTGGCGACCGCGTTGGCGAGATCGACGTCCATGCCCTTCAGACTGGTGCCGTCTTTATAGGCGAGCGGCTTGCCCACGTCCGGCACGGCAATGCGCAGCACGCCAGCCTGTTTGATGTCGTCGGGCAGCAGCGCGGCGACTTTATCCGCCTTTTGAACCTCTGCCTGAGCCTGTGCGAGCGGAAGCATGAGCGCGCCGGTCAGTACCGCAGTGAGCGCGCGCAAAACGAAACGTCGGGGTTGGGCCATCTGGGAACTCCTCTTTCGTGTGGTCTGTAGGTGAACGGCATCGGCAATTTTGGTAGTCAGTTGACAATGACGACTGACGGGTAATACATTACCGCTTACCGATCAAGCAGACAAGCAGATCAAAAATAGGTTCGGGCAAACCCCGATTCTCTCACTCACCGGACTGGCGAAAGGATCACATGGACACGGCAAACAAGCACTCGACGGACTACGACGTCGTCATCATCGGCGGTGGGCCCTCGGGCATTTCCGCTTCATGGGAACTTCGCGACCGGAAGATTCTCGTGCTCGAAAAATCGCATCGCATGGGCGGACGTCTGTATTCGCACACACGCGGCGATTACTGGATGAACCTCGGCGGGCACCTGTTTCCGGCGGCCGGATCGCATATGCGCAATATCCTGCATTCGATCGGTCTCGAGGTCATCAAGATTCCGGGCAACAAGTTCGCGATTCAATGGGGCGGCAAGGTCTACGCGCCCACGGCCGTTTCCGCCCTGCCGCTGACCCTGCCGATGTCGCTCGGCGAACGCATTGCGATGATGCGTGTCGGTCTGCGCATCCTGAAGGCCGTGAAGGGCTGGCAGACGGAAATGCAGCCGGTCTACGGCGAGAACCCGCAGCGTCGTCGGGCACGCGTAGCGCGCTATCTCTCGCATCTGTCGTTCCGTCAATTCCTCGGCAAACTGCCCAAACGAGTCGATGCGCTGTTCCAGTCCGCGAGCCGTCGCGCTGCCGCCGAGATGGAAGATCAGAACGCGGGCGTGGGCGTGTCGCTATTCGGCGCGGTATGGGCCGGCAAGGGCGATTCGATGGCGCTCAACCTGAACGGCGGTTCGGGACGACTGGGCGAAGTCATGATGGAACTAATGGGCGATCGCGTGCAGTATCACGCAACGGTGAAGTCGGTGAAGAAGGTCGGCAATCGCGTCAACGTCATTTATGAAGTGGACGGCGAGACGCGCACCGTGACGGCAGCTCAGGTAATCGTTGGGATTCCTGCCAATCAGGCGGCGCAGATCGTGCAGGACATTCCGGAAGATGTGCGCGCGGTGCTCAAGGGCGTGCAGTATGGCCCCTTCCCGACGATGGGCATCATCACGGACGAACCCGGTCCTATGCCTTACGATGACATCTACGCCATCACTACGCCGGATGCATCGTTCGATATGTTCTTCAACCACGCCAATCCGCTGCGCACCAGCGGCCCGCGCAAACCGGGCGGCAGCCTGATGGTCTATTCGGGCGGCGAACCTGCTCGCCAGTTGCTCAGGCATACCGACGAAGAGATCCGCGATATCTATCTCGCCGACATCTACAAGATGTATCCGCAACTGAAGGGGCATATCAAGGAAACCATCGTGCAGCGCTGGGAACCGGGCAACACCTACCGTCCTGCTAACTTCAACTTCGATCCGATGCTGACCTATTGCGAACGCACCGACGTCGATATCCACTTCGCCGGCGACTACTTCGCGGAAATCGGCAATATGGAAATCGCGACGGGTTCGGCGCACGAGGCTGCCAAGCAGGCACGGGCACGTTTGATGAGCCGCGAAAAAAGCGTGAATGCGCCGCGCGAAAATGCGCAGCGTGATCTCGACAAAACGGCAGCGGTCTGACGATGCCGGGCACAATCCAGCGTTTCGGTCTGATCGGCGCGGGCGTTGCGGCAGAGACGCACGCGCGGGAGCTTGCGCGTGTCGGCGGCGCCAGCCTGGTGGCCGTATGGGCGCGCAATGAGCAGGCAGCGGCGCGGTTCGCCGATGCCCATGCGGTGCCGCGCCACTACGCCGACCTCGCCGCATTTCTTGCCGATGCTGAAATCGATATCGTCATTATCAGTACGCCGAACGGTACACATCTGGAATATGCCGAAGCGGCAGCGCGTGCCGGCAAGCATGTGATCGTCGAGAAGCCGCTGGAGATCAACGCGACGCGTGCCGCCGCGATCGTCGCTGCGTGCGCGGCGGCCGGGCGGCGCTTGTTCGTGATTTACCAGCGGCGATATTCGCAAGCCGTGCTGCGGACTATCGACGACCTCAAAAGCGGCAGGCTCGGCCAGATCGTGCTTGTGAATGTCGTCGACAATCAGTTCAGGGCGCGACAGTACTACCAGAACGCGGCATGGCGCGGCACGCACGACCAGGAGGGCGGCGGCTGCGTTATCACGCAATCGACGCATATGATCGATCTCGCGCAGTTCATTCTCGGCCCGATTACTTCGGTCTACGCCCGCACGAAGACGGCGTATCACGATATCGATACCGAAGACGTGGCCGCTGCGGTATTCGAGTTCGCCAGCGGCACGCTAGGCACCTTCACCTCTTCCACTGCCGCGTATCCAGGCCAGCGCCATCTGCTGACCATTTCGGGCACGGAAGGGTCGGTCATTCTGAACGGCGAGCATGACCAACTCATCTTCCGTCGTTCGATGCACGACGATCAGGCCACCGACGTCCCCGAGCACTTCAGCTTCGCCGATCCCGCCGATCCACGCGACTACCCCACGTTCGGCCAACGCGTGCAGCTCGAGCGAATTGTCGCGGCGCTGAACGACGCCACGACGGCCGCCGGACAGGAAGACATTCTGTTATCCGTCCGCGTAATCGATGCGATCTATGAATCGGCGAGAACGGGACTTCCGGTGAAAATCGCCGCGCAATAGTGGTTGACGACTGAAATTTACCGCGCACTGGCAGCGCAAGGAGCGAGAGTGTATTATATGTCACCGCTAGCATTTCACCTCGGTGCACCCATGGAGAACGTACTACAGCAAGTCAATCTGCGTGATCAGGCATTGGCTGTCCTGAAATACCGGCTTATCTCGGGCGATCTGGCTCCAGGCGAAATCTACTCTGCGGCGGCGCTTGCCGCGGAACTCGGGGTATCGAATAGTCCGGTGCGCGAAGCCATGCTCACGCTGGTCAACGAAGGTCTGATGGAAACGGTCAAGAACCGTGGCTTCCGCGTGGTTCCGCTGCGAAACGAAGAGCGCCGGAACATCTACGAGCTGCGCAAACTGATCGAAGTTCCGTCGATGGCGAAGCTCGCCACCATGAAGGACGAAGTCAACGCGCATCGCGACCGATTCGAACAACTGGTGGCCGACATCATCAAGGCGGCGCAGGAGAAGAATGTGGTCGCGTTTGTGGAGGCGGACAGAAATTTCCATATCGGTCTGCTTGCTTTGCTCGGCAACGAACAACTTACGACCATCGTCGATAATTTGCGCAACCAGACCCGGCGATACGGTCTTAAAGTGCTGTCGAGCCAGGAAGGCGAACTCGTCAAATCTGCCGAGGGACATAAACTGCTGCTCGACGCCATTCTGTCCGGCGACAAAAAGCTGGTGACCAAGGTGATGACCGATCATCTCAGTCCGCTGGCTGGCGACGACATGACCGAAGGCGTGTCCACGCTTACGGCGGAACCGTCCCGCAAGCGCGCCTGAAAACGCGACGGCGCCCGCGCGGCGCGCCGTCGCACATCTTTTCCCTTCCTTCACGCGAAAATATCGGACAAGTACGGGTTGAGAAACAGCCCGTGCGGGTCCATCTCGCGTCGTACTTTAATGAAGCGATCGAGATGCGGATACACCGCTTCCGCACGCACCCGATCCATGAAATTCACCTTGCCCCAGTGCGGTCGCGGCGCGAATGGGCTGAGCGCTGCATCGACTGCTCTGAGAAATGGCCAATAGTCCCGACCAATTTCACCCGATACCGACAACGACGTGCTGTCACGCTCGCTCTGCGGTGAGATCAGCGCGTGGTCGCCCTTCTGCCAGCGCACCTGAAACGGTGAGACTGCATCGGTGAAGGTGTTCAGCATCAGATGGCGCACAGCCTCCACAGCGTCGCGCGCGTGATTCGAGCCGACCATATACTCCAGCTCGTGAAATTCGGCATCGGTCGTGCCATCCGGATACATGCGATACGCGCGGCCCGTCCGGCGCATCGGTTCATCGGACTCCACCACCGACGGTCCCGCCGGAATCTTGTGCAGCAACTTCACGAAGCAATGATCCTTCGGCGTGGGCGGCAGCTTGTACATCTCGTGCGAACGCTCGGCGGGCATCCACCAGAACGAAAAGTGATGATGATCGGCGAGCAGTTCGTCCCAGCGCTCGCTGACTTCGGACCACGGCATCACCACCAGTTCTTCGCGCAGATAATAGGCTGGCACGACTTTGAGTCCCACGCGTAGCACAGGTCCGAGCAGTCCGAGCGATACCTGCCCTGCCTTGAGCCATTCCGGCGTGCTTTCGTCGATGTCGACCACTTCGCCCCGTCCGTTGAGGATACGCAAGCGGTTCACCGTCGCCGACATCGAACCATATTCGATGCCCGAGCCTTTGGTGCCCGTGGCGATCGCGCCGGCGACTGACTGAGCGTCGATATCGCCTTGATTGGCAATCGACACGCCCGCCGCCCACAACGGCTCTCCCACAGACGAAAGACGCGAGCCGCCCGCGACCACGGCTTCGAGCGTATCTGCATCGACCGAAAAGACCCGCTCTGTGCCGGAGAGATCGAAGAGGCTGCCTGCCGTTTCAACGATCGGACTGAACGAATGGCCGCCACCGACCACGCGCAGAGGATTTCCGGCGAGGATATCGCGCCGCATCAGTTCGATCGCTTCGTCTTCGCTGCGCGGCTTGCTGATGTTCGTGGGACTGAAGGTCTGATTCTTTCCCCAGTTGGTCCACTGACTGGTGCCGGTTCGTTCCGTCAACTGTCCGCTCCTTTCGAAATTTCACTCCGCCATCGCGGAACACACATGACTTGTTATCGATTACCGGTAACAGTACACGGTATCGCCATGTTGTGCAACGGTGGAAATTGAGGCTTGAGCAAATTTCCTTGCCGCAGTTTGTATGCAATTTACTGGATCGGCTTTTGCGGGAAACGGGCAGGTTTTGCCGAAAATGGCTGTGGATAAAGCTTTTTCACCGCGTTCGACCAGTCTTCGTCGCGCTGATCATTGAACGAAGAAAATTAGTTTTGTATAAAATATTCACCTGAGTTAGGATTCTCCGTGTGGCCCGAAGGCATCGATTGCCCTGACAACAGCCGCCCAACCGACAAACGAACATCGAAGGAAACCATGAGCGACAACATCTTTACGGGCACCATTCCGGCCCTTATGACGCCGTGCACCGCCGAGCGCACGCCCGACTACGACGCACTCGTCGCCAAGGGCCGCGAACTGATCGGCCTCGGCATGAGCGCCGTCGTCTATTGCGGTTCGATGGGCGACTGGCCTTTGCTCAGCGAAGCGCAGCGTCAAGAAGGGGTGGCGCGGCTGGTTGCGGCGGGCATTCCGACTATCGTTGGGACTGGCGCGGTGAACTCGAAAGAAGCGGTGTCGCATGCGGCGCACGCGGCGAAGGTTGGCGCGGGCGGTTTGATGGTGATTCCGCGCGTGCTGTCGCGGGGTTCATCGGCGACCGCGCAGAAAGCGCACTTCTCCGCCATTCTCGAAGCTGCGCCGAATCTGCCGGCCGTGATCTATAACAGTCCTTACTATGGCTTCGCCACGCGTGCCGATCTGTTTTTCGAACTGCGCGCGAAGTATCCGAATCTGATCGGCTTCAAGGAATTCGGCGGCGCCGCCGATATGCGCTATGCAGCCGAGCACATCACCAGTCAGGACGATCAGGTGACGCTGATGGCCGGCGTCGATACGCAGGTGTTCCACGGCTTCGTGAATTGCGGCGCAACGGGCGCGATTACCGGGATCGGCAACGCACTGCCGCGTGAAGTGCTGCAACTGGTCGCGCTGTGCAACAAGGCCGCTAAAGGCGATGTCACCGCACGTCGTCAGGCACGCGAACTCGAATCGGCGCTGCATGTGTTGTCGTCGTTCGATGAAGGCACGGACCTCGTCCTGTACTACAAATACCTGATGGTGCTCAACGGCGACAAGGAATACACGCTGCACTTCAACGAAACCGATGTGCTTACGGAAGCTCAGCGCCGCTACGCCGAAACGCAGTACACGCTGTTCCGTAATTGGTATGCGCAGTGGTCGAAGGAAGTCAGCGCGTAATCCAGCCTCAGGTAGCGCCTGATGAAGCGGTCAGCGAAAGCTGGCCGTTTTCGTTTAACGAACAGGCATAAAAAAAGGAGCAATGTTGATCGCTCCTTTCGTATAACTGACTATCGTAGGTTACGCCACTGAAAACAGCGGCTTGCCCAGCCTGGATTCATCCACCTCGATACCCAGTCCCGCCCCCTTAGGCGCCGAACCAAAGCCATTCTCGGACCGCGGTGCATACCCGGCCAGATGACCGTCGGTCCAGTCGTTGAAGAACGGCGTCATCAGCAACGATTCCGACCGCGTGGTGGCGGCAACATGACTGGTTGCCGCCGTGATGATGTCGCCGCCCCACATGTCCTCAACCGACACGGCCAGATTAAGGTCCTGGAGCAGATCGCGCGCCTTGACGACATTCGTCAGGCCGCCGAGCTTGCCGAACTTGAGGTTGATCGACACCGCGTTCGCTTCGTACTTGGCGCGATACACCTCGTCGTGACTGGTGATCGACTCGTCCAGCACCAGCGGCACCGACGATCCCCGCGCCGCCAGTATGCAGTCAATGGTCGAGCGGCACGGCTGCTCCACATAGACGGGCAGTCCCGCCATGCCCTGAAACGCGATTTTCGCGGCAGCCAGCGACCAACCGCCGTTCGAGTCCGCAACGATCACTGTTTCGTTGTTGCCCGCCTTCACGCTGGCACGCGTGCGCGCGATATCGTCGAAAGGATTGTTGCCTACCTTCAACTGGAAACGATTGATGCCCGCTTTGCGGCGCTCCTGAATAAATTCGCCCATCGACTCGGGCAATCCGAGCGGCACCGCTTCGTACACAGGAAAGCGTTCGTTCACCACACCCCCGATCAACGCGGAAATGGGGCGATTCAGCGACTTGCCGAAAATATCCCAGCACGCGATGTCGATGGCGCTCTTGGCGAATTCCTGTCCCATCAGCGTGGCATTCATGGTGCGGTTGATCTGACCGAGATTGGTCGGATCGCGGCCGATCAGCGCCTCGCCCAAATCGCGCAATGCGGTGCGAATGCCCTCTGGAAACACCGGCAGATAGACTTTGCCGAGCGTCGTGATTTCACCCCATCCGCTGATCCCTTCATCCGTGCGAATACGCACCACGGTGCCGTCTTCGGTGTTCGCCTTGCGATCGCCGGACATGATGTAGGTGCCGTGCGCATAGCCCACCACGTACGAGTAAATATCGAATCCAACAATTTTCATAAGGTATCCTTCGGATGATGAAAGGCTTTCAGAGCGCGCAGATTTCCTTGTAGAGCGCCTCGTCGAGATGTACTCCTTCCCTGAAGCTTCTGGCTCGCGCGGCGAACCTTCTCTGCGAGGGCAACCTTGCGCCCTGACCGACGATTCGCTGCAACAAGACCTCCGCCCGCGCGCGATTCGCTTCCAGAGCTGCTCCACTAAAACGCTCAGGCGAAAACGCAATGATCAACTCGCCATGAAACGGCGTGATGCGTGCGCCGCCATCGTGTTCGAGGGATTCGAAACTCATCAGATCGCCCAGCAACGGACCCGCAAGCAGTTCGATCATGGCGGACAGCGCCGAGCCTTTATACGAGCCGAACGGCAGCATTGCGCCTTGCAGCGCCTCGTGAGGATCGTTGGTCGGATCACCGTTGCGATCGATCGCCCAGCCGTCGGGAAGCGGTTGTTGGTTCCGCAGCGCCAGCTCGACCTCCCCGCGCGCCGCAACGCTGGTCGCGAAGTCGAATACGAACGGCGCCTTGCCCGGACGCGGCCACGCAAAAGCGAACGGGTTGGTGCCGAACAACGGCTGCTTGCCTCCCGCCGGCGCGACATAAGCATGGCTGGGTGTCATGGCGATCGCTGCCACGCCCTGCTCGGCAAGCGCTTCGACTTCCTGCCAGAGCGCGGAGAAGTGATAACAGTTGTTGATCGACAAGGCCGCCATGCCGGACTCTCTGGCCTTGAGCACGAGAACCGGCGTCGCCTGATTGAAGGCCACTTGCGAGAACGCCGACCTGGCATCGACACGAACAATCGACGGCGCAACGTCCAGCAAAGCGGGCATGGCATTGCCTGAAACCTTGCCGGAGCGCAGGCCCTTCACACACACCAGCAAACGATACAGACCGTGCGAATGACACTCGTCGTGCTGGCCCGCAACGACCGAGCGTGCAACTGCGTCCGCATGTAGCGCCGACATTCCGTTACGCACCAGAACGTCGGAGGCAAGTTCGTAAGCGGCTCGGATGGTGAGATTGACGGTTGCGGGCGGCATGGATTCAGTCGGCGTTGCGGTTGGTATCCGGTTATCGATTACATTTTATACTTTACTCATCTCGCGTCAATTGAAACAAAACGGGGCCGACCCTTGCTGCGCCAAAGGACGGATTCATGACACTGATATAATTTATACAAAACCTTGGGCGTATCGTTCGCCCTCTGCATCGTGTTCCGAGAGGCATCCCTGCAATGAATTCCACGGTCACAGCGTCGCGCTTTTCGGCCATCACGGTCGCGGAGCGGGCGGCTGACGAATTGCGCCGCAAGATCATGTCCGGCGAACTGCCTGAAGGCTTTCAGCTCAGGCAGGATGCGCTCGCGGCCGAATTCGGCATTAGCCGCATTCCGGTGCGCGAAGCGCTGGTGCAACTCGAAGGCGAGGGGCTAGTGCGGATCGTCCCGCACAAGGGCGCGGTGGTGTCCGAATTGTCCGTCGATGAAATCAGTGAGTTGTTCATGTTGCGCGGACTGCTGGAACCGCTGCTGCTGAAAAAGTCCGCACCGAAACTGACGCCGGCCGACTTCACGGAACTCGACGCAATCCTTGCGGAATATCGGCAAGAACTGCATGCGCAGCATCAGAGCCGCTGGGGCGAGTTGAACACGCGGTTGCACGACGTCCTGCTGTCGCGCGCCGACCAGCCGCGCACGATGGCAATCGTCATGAGCCTGCTGCAACAGACCGATCGCTATACGCGTTTGCAGTTGTCACTCAGCACGCAAAGCTGTCAGCGTGCCGAAGAGGAACACGGTGAACTCGTGCGATTGTGCAAGGAAGGGGATGTGCGAGCGGCAGCCGGGCTATTGAAGAAACATATCGAACACGCGTGCAAGGAACTGGAGCTGTTCATCTTGTCGCGCAGGCGTCTTTAGGATCGCCTGGATTATTGATTAATGCCGCGAGTCGGTTAGCAGAAAGTCCAACGAATGCGATTCTCGGATGCAACAAGTCCTGCGGCAGGAATCTCGCTTTAGTTGGACCGAACGAGGCTATCGTCCTATGTCCGGCCAATCACAATCCGCCCATTCGCATCGTGCCGATTCACCGGCGCGCTGATCGGCGCGTCGTCTTCGTCTGACTCCAAATCGGTGCATCGCCGTGCGCGGCGGTGCATGCGCGTCTGCTCTCTTCCCCTGTTTCGGTGCACGCCGTATCGCACGGTCCCTTGCCAGCGCTGTGGATCAAGGCCTCGCACGCTGGCCTGCTTCATGCTTATTGAACTTCATTCACGTTACTTGAATTTAATTCTGATAACTTTCACAATGGTTCAACTGCCAGGGAGCGTCATGAACACACTGCTTCGCACATTGCTGATTGCACTGACCGGTGCGGTCGCGCTCAACGCCGCCACGCCTTCGTTTGCGCACGCGGACGATCTGCTCGGCCGCATCAAGTCCAACAAGGAAATCACCATTGCGACCGAAGCGCGTTACGCGCCCTTCGAATACGTGGACAACGGCAAGATCGTAGGCTATGACGCCGACCTGATGGCGTATGTGCTGAAGTCGCTGCCGGACGTGAAGGTCAAGCAACTCGATCTGCCGTTTCAGGGCCTGCTGCCCGGTCTCGATGCGAAGCGCTTCGACGTGGTCGTGACCGCCGTCACCGTCAACAAGGATCGCGCCGATCACTTCGCCTTCACCTTACCCGTCGCCGATGCCACCACCGGTGTGCTGACGCGCGCGAACGACGCATCGATCAAAGGGCCGAACGACCTGAACGGCAAGGTGGTCGGCTCGCAAACCGGCTCCGCACAATTGCAGGCCCTGATGGCGCTGGACAAGAAACTGAAGGACGCAGGCGGCCCCGGCATCAAACAGATCAAGCAGTACGTTGCGTTCGACGAAGCCTATGCCGATCTGGCCGTAGGCCGGCTCGATGCCGTGGCGCAGTCGGTCGCCAATCTCGGGCCGCTGCTGAAGTCGCGTCCGGGCGTGTTTGCGGTGCTGCCGCAGACCATCGGGCCGAAGAGCTACTTTGCGTGGGTCGCGCGCAAGGACGCCGACAGCGCCGCGCTGCTCAAGCTGTTCAGCGACGGCATTGCGAAGGCGAACAGCGACGGCACCATGAAGAAGCTTCAGGAGAAATGGTTCGGTTCGACCATGGACGTGCCGACCACGCTTCCCGCACCGTCGATCTGACGCGTTCATGAACGCTCCCGATCTGCTCACGCGCTGCACGGGCTATCTGCCGCCATTGCTCGACGGCGCGCTGACCACGCTCGTGATTTCGGCAGTGGCCGTGGGCTGCGGCTTCTTCGTCGGCGTGTTTGTGTACACGATGTCGGTCAGCCAGAGCCGTCTCATGCGCGGCACGGCGCGTGTCTACGTCAGCGTATTGCGCGGCACGCCGGTGCTCGCGCAACTGCTGGTGTTCTACTACGTGCCGTCCGCGCTCGGTCTTGAATTGCCGGGGCTGGCTGCGGCGGTGATCGGGTTGTCGCTCAATACCGGTGCGTATCAGTCGCAGATTCTCGGCGCGGGATTCCGGTCCATCGCGCCGGGACAAATCGAAGCGGCATCGACATTCAATCTCACGCGTCGGCAGACCTTGTGGCATATCGAAGTGCCGCAAGTCGTGCGCGCGACGCTGCCTGCGCTGGTCTCCGAAATGATCGATATCGTCAAGGCATCGGCGGTGGTGTCGGTGATTTCCGTGACGGATCTGATGCGCGTGGGGCAGCAGCTTTCCTCATCGACGTACCGGCCGCTGGAAGTGTATGCGCTGGCGGCGGTGTTTTATCTGGCGATCACGTCGCTACTTGCGGGCGCGGGGCACGTGTACGCGCAGCGTGCGGCGCGGCGTCCCTGAGGTATCCATAAGGTATCCATAAGATATCGGTATGAACACTGTCATTGCACTCATTCCGCGTTTTATCGAAGCGATGGGCGTGACGCTCGAGGTCAGCGTGCTCGCCGCGATCGTCGGCATGATTGCGGGGTTCGCGCTCAACGCGATCCGTCTCGCGCTCGGCCGCCCGTTCGCGCTCGTCTATGGCGCATTCGTCTGGCTGGTGCGTGGCACGCCCTACTTGTCTCAGCTCGTGATCGTTTATTTCCGACTGCCGGTAATCGGCCTGACCTTGTCCGCGATCGAAGCAACCATTCTTTCGCTCGCGCTTTATTCGAGCGCCTATTTTGCCGAACTGTTTCGCGCTGCGTGGGGCAGTGTGCCGCGCGGTCAGCTCGAAGCCGCCGCCGCGTTCGGCGTGAGCCGGCGCGCGGCGTTTCGCGCCATCGAATTGCCGCAAGCGCTTGCGTTCGCCGCGCCGCTGATCGCCAATCAGACCATTCTCGTCATCAAGGAAAGCGCGGTGGCATCCATCATCACCGTGCCCGAACTGACCATGACCGCGAGCGATATCGTTGCGTCGAGCTACACGTATATCGGTCCTTATGCGTTGTTGATTGCGTGCTACTGGCTGCTCACGCAGGCGGTGTCGCTGATGGCGCAGATGGCGGCATCCCGCATTTCGTTTTTGAAGAAGACATCATGAGCGCCCTTCCGATTATCCAGCTCCGCGCCGTCGGCAAATCGTACGGTGAAAACCGCGTGCTCAAGGGCATCGATCTCGACGTCATGCGCGGCGAGATCGTCACGTTGATCGGGCCGTCGGGTTCGGGCAAGACCACGGCACTGCGCTGCATGAATTTTCTCGAAGCGTACGACGAAGGCGAAGTGTGGATCAAAGGCCAGTTGCTGGGCTACCGCTCGGCGGGCCGCACGGCGAGGGATCGCGACAGCGAAGCCAGCATCGCCGAGGTGCGCCGCCCTATTTCGATGGTCTTTCAGCAATTCAATCTCTGGCCGCATATGACCGCGCTCGACAACGTGGCCACGCCGCTGGTGCTCGCCAAGAAGATGAGCAAGCGCGAAGCGCGCGAGAAAGCACTCGCGGCGCTCAGGCGCGTGGGCCTCGAACACAAGGTCGGCGCTTATCCCGCGCGATTGAGCGGCGGACAGCAACAGCGCGTGGGCATCGCGCGGGCGCTGGCGATCGAACCCGAAGTGATCCTGCTCGATGAACCCACCTCCGCGCTCGATCCCGAACTCGTCGAAGAAGTGCTCAACGTGATCCGCTCGCTCGCGCAGGAAGGCATGACGATGGTCATGGTCACGCACGAAATGAGCTTCGCCGCGAAGATTTCCGACAAGGTCGTGTTCATGGAAGCGGGAAAGATCGTTGAAGCGGGACCGCCCGCGCAATTGTTCGGCAACACCCGCACGCCGCGCCTTCAGCAGTTTTTGAAGCCATGGCTCGAACGAAGCCTGAATTTCACGGGCGAGGGAGTCGTATCGTGATGGATAAGGACATCGCAAAACAAGTTGCGGAACGCGTGAATGCGGCGCGTCTGCTCGAATCCGTCGATGCACTCGCCGCCTTCGGCGCGCGTGACGATGGCGGCGTAAATCGCCCGGCGCTCGGCGAACGCGATATCGAAGCGCGGCGCTTTCTGATCGAACGTGCGCGTGCGCTCGGATGCAGTGTGAGCGTGGATGCGTGCGCGAATCTGTTCTTTCGCCGCGCAGGCGATGCGTCGCTTGCGCCCGTGATGAGCGGCAGTCATATCGATACGCAACCCACCGGCGGCAAACTCGATGGCTGTTATGGCGTGCTCGCGGGCTTTGAAGTGCTCGCCGCATTGAACGATGCCAACATACGCACGCGCCGCCCGCTCGAGATCGCGATCTGGACCAACGAAGAAGGCACGCGCTTTTCTCCCGGCGCAATGGGTTCGAGCGCGTTCGTGGAGCCTTCACGTATGACGCGTTATGCAGATGTGCGCGATGCCGACGGCATCACGTTGAGCGCGGCGCTCGAAACGCATCGTCAAGCGTTTCCATCGCTCGCGAAACGCGATTCGAAAGACGCCGCACATGCTTTCGTCGAGCTTCATATCGAACAAGGTCCACAGCTTGAAAACGCGAATGTCCCGCTCGCTGTCGTCAGCGGCATTCAGGGCGTGCGCTGGTACGCGTTCCATGTGAAAGGCACCGCCGCCCACGCCGGCACCACGCCAATGCCGCTGCGCCGCGATGCCATGACGCTTGCCATTTCACTTCATCAGGAAATCGAATCAATTGCGCGCGAGCTGGGACAAGCGGACACGCGCGTGACATTCGGCCGCTGGAACATCGAACCGAACTCGATCAATACGATTCCTTCATCGGTGACCTTCACCGTCGATTTCCGCCATCCTGATCCGCACGTGCTCGCCGCTTTCGACGAACACGCGAACGCGATTGCACAGCGTCATAACGTACGCATCGAAGCGATGTTTTCGCATGCGCCAGTCGCCTTCGATACAACCGTGCTGTCACGTATCCAGGCAGCTTGTCACGCACTCGATGCCCGATCGCTGCCGCTGACATCAGGCGCATTTCACGACGCCATGTACCTCGCGCAGCATTGCCCGACCGGCATGATCTTTGTCCCGAGCCGCGACGGTATCAGCCATAACCCGGCCGAAGCTACGGACGCCGAACATCTCGTGCTCGGCGCACGCGTACTCGCCCATTGCCTCACCACACTCTGCAACGACTGAAGGAACCGATATGAACGTCCCCGCAAGCACTCACGTCCACGCCGATGACAACGGCCAGGAAACCGGCGTCAACGCCACGCTGAACGAACCCATTTCGCCGGACGGCACGCCCGAAATCGGCACTACGTACACGGTCCCCGCGCGCTGCGGCCGCGCCGTGCGCGTCAAAGCCGGCCAGACCATCCGCATTGCAAATCCGCACGGCACGCAAGTGTGCGATACGTGGATCTTCAACGCACAACATCTGAACGAGTTCCTCTCGTTCGAACATACGCGCGCGTTTATCGACAAGGTGATTCCGCAACCCGGCGATCCGCTGGTGACCAATCAGCGCCGCCCGATCGCCCATCTCGTCACGGATACTTCGCCCGGCGTGCACGACACGCTGATCGCCGCGTGCGATTTGTATCGCTATCGCAATCTCGGCGTCGAGCATTATCACGACAACTGCGCCGACAATCTGCGCCTCGCGCTGAAAGCGATTGGCCTGCGTACGCGCGAAGTGCCGCAGCCGTTCAATCTGTGGATGAATATTCCCGTCAAACCGGACTATTCGATCGACTGGCTGCCGCCCGTCTCGAAGGCCGGCGACCATGTGGATATCAAGGCGGTGATGGATTGCGTCGTCGTGATGTCGGCGTGCCCGCAAGATATCATTCCCATCAACGCACTGAACCCGCTTGAAGTCGAGTTCACGGTACTCGCGTAATCGCGCTTTTTATCCATAGACGGAATTCATACGTGGCCACCAAACGACCTGCTCCGCGCAAAGCCGACCCTGCCAGTGCCATCCCATCCGCCGCCGATGGACTCGGCACGCGCCTGCGGCACGCACGCCTGGTCCGTCATATGACGCTCAAGGCGCTCGCGGAATCGGCCGGATGTTCGGAGAGTCTGTTGTCCAAGGTCGAAGGCCGTCACGCCACGCCGTCGCTGGCCATGCTGCACAAGCTCGCCATCGCACTCGATACCAACATCGCGGCGCTGCTGTCGGCGCCCGCGATGACGGCGTCACCCGTACAGCGCGCGAGCGACCGGCCTTCGGTACGCTTTCCCGGCGTGCGCGCTTCGACGACCGGAAAGAGCAAACGCGCCGAAGGCTCCATCACGCTCGAACGTCTGGTCGTGCCCAGTCCGGGACAATTGCTTCAGGGCGATATCCATGTTCTCGAACCGCTGGCGCGCAGTGACGAGCAGATTCATCACATTGGCGAGGAGCTGGGTTATGTGCTCGAAGGCCAACTGGAACTGACGCTCGGCGCGCAGAGTTATTCGCTGCAAGCGGGCGATTCGTTCTATTTTCCGAGCACGGAACCGCACAGCTATCGCAATCCGGGCGATACGGTGACGCGCATTTTATGGGTCAACACGCCGCCGACGTTCTGATCGACAGGTTTCCATCATGACCAGCACCGATCTTTCGCAGATGCAATTGCCCCGTTTCGCGGGCATTCCCACTTTCATGCGCGTGCCGTTCGAACGCGACCTCGCGGCGCTCGATATCGCGCTGGCGGGCGTGCCGTTCGACGGCGGCGTGACCGCGCGGCCCGGCGCGCGCTTCGGTCCGCGCGAAATCCGCAATATGTCGACGATGATGCGCGCGATCCATCACGTCACGCGTTTCAATCCGTTCGAAGCGTGCCGCGTGGCCGATATCGGCGATGTGCCCTTCGATCATCTCTACGATCTCGAAGCGGCGCATGGCGATATCAAACGTTTCTTCGAGCCGGTATTTCAAGCGGGAAAGATCGCGTTGATCGCGGGCGGCGATCATTCGATCACCTATCCAATTTTTCAGGCGATCGCGCCGAAACAGCCGCTGGCGCTCGTCCATATCGATGCCCATACCGATACATGGGACGCGTTCAAGGGCTCCAAATTCACGCACGGCGCGCCATTCAGACGCGCGGTGGAAGCCGGTCTGCTCGACCCGAGGCGTACGATCCAGATCGGCATTCGAGGCGCGCAGAATACCGATGAAGGCTGGCGTTATTCGCTCGATCACGGCATGCGCGTGGTCTTTATCGAAGAGTTCGAAGCGCGTGGGCCGGCGGCGATTGCGGAGGAAGCACGCAAGATCGTCGGCGATGCGCCGGTGTATCTATCGCTCGATGTGGACGGGCTCGATCCGGTGTTCACGCCGGGCACGGGTACGCCGGAAATCGGCGGACTGACGACGCGCGAAACGCTGGCCTTGTTGCGTGGACTCGATGGACTCGATTGGGTGGGCGGCGATGTGGTCGAAGTCTCGCCGCCCTACGATCCGAGTGGAAATACAGCGCTGGTTGCCGCAACCCTGATGTACGAGATGCTGTGCCTGTTCGCAGCGCGCCTGCATCGGCGAGACTAGACGACGCGTTCGTGTTTCACTGATCAAAACAAATGATGAACCCCCGCCAAAATAACCATCTGCCGATTCGTCGATGAAGGCCCGATCCCCAGCGTGCTCGCCACCGCGCCCGACGATGCCTGTTCCACCATCACATCGGCATAAAGCTGCGTAAGTTTGGACAGCGAATAAACGTTCGCGATCGTCGCCTGCGTCCATCGCTTGCCGGCGAGCGTCGTCGTCCACGCGCCCGCGCCGATCATATACGCCGGCGTCACCTGAAAATTCGCGCCGCCGTCGATGCTGCGCGCCGTACTCGCCCGTCCGCCCTGTTCTATCCGCACCTGTGTCACCAGCGCATGCAGTTGCACCGGCCCGATCTGCGCGCTCGCGCCGATCCCCGCATTGCGCACGCTATCCGCCACGAGCGGCGCGGCAGCGCTCAACGGCACGCCTTGGAAGCTCGTCAGCCCGAACGCATTCGCCAGATTCAACGCGCGGTTCCGATACTCCGAATACGCCGCCGCAAAGTTGAACGGCCCGACGCCATACGTCGCGCCGAGGCTGAACGTGCGCCCCGTCGTGCTGCTCGACTGATTGGTGAATCCATACATCGCGCCGAGCGTGACGCCTGCGATCGTGCGGCTGCGAAACTTGATCGTGTTCGATAACTCCACCGGCACCGTATTGCCCAATCCATCGATATTGCCCGGATGGAACGCGGAGAAATCGCCGAGCGTTTGCGCGGTCGATAACGGCCCGAGCATCTCGAAGTGAAAGTCGGTTTGCCGTCCGAGCGTAATCGTGCCGATGCGCTCATCGCTCAAGCCAACATACGCTTGCCGATTGAACAGCGTACCCACGCTGGCCATTGCACCGTTGATCGTCGAAAAGCCGGATTCGAGCTTGAACACGCTCTTCAATCCGCCGCCGAGATCTTCGACGCCCGTCAGTCCCCAGCGATCCGCCTGAAACGTGCCCTGCTGCGCAATGAACGCATGCGCGCCGCGCAGATTGGACACGTAGCCGACGCCTGCATCGAGGCTGCCGTACAGCGTGACGCTGCTCTGCGCATGCGCGTGCGATGCCGCAAACAGCATCGAAAGGACGAGCGCGATCCGACTCTTCTTCATGAGGGTCTCACATTCAAGTAAGGGAGGAGCGCCGGCGCGTTATTAAGGACGCCGACGCGTATTTCAGGACGCCAGCGTCTGATACAGAATGGCCGCGCCCGATACGATGGCGAACGCCATCACGCTGATGCGCAACACGCGCGCATTGAGACGCTGATGCACGTGCTGACTGACGAACGCGCCGATGATCACTGGCGGCACCAGACACAGCGCCGATACGAACTTCGCGCCGGTGATCGTGCCGGTCACGCTCAGCATCACCAGCGACAATGCCTCGCCGATGGCAAAGCACAGCGCGATGGTCGAGCGCAACGCGGGCGCACGGTAATGCTGGAAAACCATCGCCAGCGCCGGTCCGCCGATACCCGTCGCCGTTTCGGTGATGCCCGTCACCGCGCCCGCCGCCATCAGCGCATTGCGGCCCGGCATAAAGCTCGGCGCGCACAAAGTGGCGACCGCCGCCGCAATCGTCGATGCACCGATAAACACGTTCAGGTCATGCGCCGAGATCCGCGTGATGATCCACACGCCCGCCACCGCGCCCGCCGTGCGCCCGACCGTGATCCACAGCGTGCCCTTCGAATCAAGCGCGGGACGCTCGCGCCAGGCGAGATAGACATTGAGCGGCAACATCAGAATCAGCAGCGACACCGGCAGCAGTTGCGGTTCGATCAGGCCGATCACGGGCGCGCAGATCAGCGCGAAACCGACGCCCACCGCGCCTTGAATGAACGCGGCCACCGCAACGGTCACGGCGAGAAAACAAAACACAGTCAAAGTCACGGAACTTACTCCACAGTCGGAACGGGTGTTTGAATACCGCTTTCCGTTCGATCCATTCCATCCATTCGATACGACGGTGCCGCATGCACACGCTGAATCGGTGCGCGGGCGACGACTTCGCGGGCGGTGGCATCGACTTCGCGGAGGAATGCGCGCGCGTCCCAGTCGGTCGGCCAGCCTTGCCACAAACGCAGTTTTCCCGCGACGAATACGGCGTCGATCTGGCTGCGGTTGGCGAGCCGCACCAGTTCCCACGACAAGTCCCACGAAGGCCGCATCTCCGGCACATCGAGATCGATCAGCAGAAAATCCGCCGCTTTGCCCGTTGCAATTTCGCCGATGCGTGCATCGAGCCGCAGCACGTCCGCGCCGCCACGCAGCGCGCGATCGATCCACAATTCGCCCGCGCCGCAGGACGAATCGCCGGTGGCGAGGCCGTAGGCGAAACGTTGCGCGGTTTCGGCTGCATCGATCAGGCGGAAGGCGTCGCTGCGCGTGCCGTCGGTGCCGAGCCCGAAGCGGATGCCGAGCGCGGCCATCTGCAAAGCCGGCGCGACGGCGTTGCCCTTCCACGAACTCGCGACCGGGTTGTAGCTGACGGCCGCACCGGTGCGCGCCAGCAGATTCAGTTCCGATGGCGTCACCAGCGTCGCATGCGCGATCAAGGTCTGCGGCCCGAGCGCGCCCGCGAAATGCAGATGCTCGATTGGCCGCATCTTGCGCTTGACGATCGAGCGCTCGACCGCCGCGAGATGTTCGTTCGCATGCGTCTGAAAGACCGCGCCTGCATCGGCGCATAACGCGGATGCGGTTTGCAGCATGCCATCGGAACCTGCTTCGGGCACCGAAATAGCCAGCGACGGATGCACCAGCGCATGCCCTTCCCAACGCGACAAATGTTGCTGCGCACGCAGCACGATAGCGGCGCGCGCGCGTGAATCGATATCGTCGGCGAGGTCGTTGCAGATGAGGCCGAGCACGCAACGCACGCCCGCTTCTTGCGTGGCCGTCGCGATCGCCGAGGCATCGCCGCTGGCGCGCGTGCCGGCATCGCAGACGGTGGTGAAACCGCCGCGCAAGGCTTCGAGCGCCGCGAGCTTGGCCGACAGATACACGCGCTGCTCATCGAGACAGGTTTCCATCGGCACCCAGATGCGCCGATAGATCTCCGAAGGCTCGCCGAACGCCAGCGCCTTGCCGAACGATTGCGTCAGATGATGGTGAGCGTCGATAAATCCCGGCATCACGAGCTTGTCGGGCAGCGCGACCGGCGCGAGATGCGGATGACGCGCGATCACGTCATCGGCGGGACCGACATCGGAGAATTGTCCGTTCGATACGACCACGGCGTGATCGGCCTGCGGGCCATCCGCGAGCAGGACGAAGGCGGGCAACAGCAGCATTGCATCGGCTTTAAATGCGGCGGGAATATGGGTCGGGTTGTTCATGTCGGTGTAGTCAGAAAATCGTTTAGTGGCACGAATGGTTATCGCTGACGGCGGCTTCGAGATCGGCAGAATCGCGGGCGCGCCAGTGGAAATGCAGATGCTCGAACAGCGCATTGACGATCACAGCCGTGAGCGCGCCCATCGCCAGTCCGTTGCCGAGCACGATCTGCAACGCGGCGGGAAAGCGCCCGTACACGCCGGGCACGACGATCGGCAAGACGCCCATGGTCAGCGCTGCAGCGAGCGTGTACATGTTGGCGCGCGAGCGCAGATCGACCTGGCGCAACAGATTGATGCCCATCACGCCGATGATCGAGAACACGATCAGCGCCGTGCCGCCGACCACCGGCGCGGGAATCGCATTGGCGAGCCGTCCGAGCGGTGCGAGCAGCGCGATCACCACCAGCAGCACGCCCGCCGCCGCCGTGACGAAACGCGAGCGCACGCCCGTCGCCTGCACGATGCCGATGTTCTCGCTGCTGGTGATGATGAGCGAGGTGCCGAACAGCCCGCCAAGCACGGACATGACGGCATCGCCACGAATGGTTTTTGGTACTTCGGACTGCGGATCGATTTCCTTGCCCACCACTTCCGCGATGGCAACCGTCTGACCGGTGGCTTCCGCCATCGAAATGACGCTGAAGATCAGCAGCGGAAGCGCGGCGAGCACGTCGAAGCGCGGCATGCCGAACGGCAGCGGTGTGGGCACCGTGACGAGCGCGCCGCTCCAGACATCCGCGAAACTCATTTCGCCGAGCGCCCAGGCCAGCGCTGCGCCCGCCAGCAGACCGAGCAACACCGCGAGTTGGCCGAGCATGCCTTTGAACAGCTTGGCGAACAGCACCGTGAACGCGACCGTCGCCAGCGCCAGGCCAATGCCGAGCGGCGCGCCGAATTCGGCCGTTCCCGGCCGGCCGACGATCACCACGCCGTAAATCCGGATCAGATTCACCGCGACGAGAATCAGCATCGTGCCGATCACGATGCGCGGAAAAAAGCGCAGACAGCGCGCGAAGATCGGCAGCAGCAGGAAATAGAAGATGCCGGTGAGAATCGTCGCGCCAGCGGCGGTGCGCAGGTCGGTCTGCTGCGCGATCAGCACGAACAGCACGACCGGCGCCCCGCCCGGCACCATGATGAACGGCAGACGTGCGCCGAATTTCAGCGGGCCAAAGGACTGCAACAGCGTGCCCAGACCGCAGACCAGAAACGTCGCGCTGATGAGATCGACGGTCAGCGCCGACGACAGCCCGAGCGCCTTGGCGACCAGAAACACCGCCGTAATCGGCGATGCCGCGACCACCAGAACATGCTGCAAGCCGAAAAGGATGAGTCGGGCGAACGGCAGCCGCTCATCGACTGCGTGGACCGGCGGGTGATGAACCATGTCGGTTGACTCCTGTTTGCCTTACGGTGGATTGGCGCATCCCAAATCGATTTGGGATCGCATTAAATAAAATGGCCGGCTGCCCCAAATCGATTTGTGATCGTAGAATGGTGCGTCTTATTTGCGCTGTCAAGACTAGGGAAAATGACTAGATTTTCGTCAGAGCAATCGCCAATTCAAATCGAGCGATATGGAAAAAACGCTTAAACCGCAACGCCCGAGAATCGCCGATGTCGCGCGCGCGGCGGGTGTCTCGCAGACGACCGTATCGCATGCGCTCAACGGCAAAGGCTATGTGGACCCGCAGACGCGCGAGCGCGTGAAGGACGTGGCGCGCGAGTTGGGGTATCGGCCCAATGTGCGCGCGCAGCGATTGCGCACCGGCGAGGCGAACACCATTGCGCTGATCTCGTCGATGCCCTTCGAAATCGCTGGCGGCACGGCAAGACTCGGCTTTCTGATGGAAGTGGCTGCGGTCGCCGCGGCGGCGGCGCTCACGCGCGGTCTTGCGCTGGTGCTGGTGCCGCCTGTAATGGCGGGCCATCTGCCGCTCGAGCGCCTGGATATCGACGGCGCGATCGTGATCGAACCCACGTCCGACGATGCCAACGTCGCGCATTTGCAGGAACGCGGCCTGCCCGTCGTGTGCCTCGGGCGGCAGCCCGGCAACGAGACTGTGCCGTACGTAGATATCCATTCCTCGGCGACGACGGCCTTGCTGCTGGACCATTTGCGCGCGCAGGGCAGCAAACATATCGCGCTGTTGATCGGCGCGCAGCCGCGCAACTCGTATATCGAATCGCGCGCGACGTACGAACGCTTTTGCATCACGCATGGCATGACGCCGGTCATCGCCACAGCCGACGAAGCAGGCGGGATCGATGCAGGCCGCGACGCATGCGCGGCCATGCTGAACGCGCATCCGGAAGTGGACGGCCTGTGCGCACTGGTCGATGCCTTCGCGGTCGGCGCGGTGCAGGCTATCGCTCATCTCGGCAAACGCGTACCGCACGACATCAAGGTCGTTACGCGATACGACGGCCCGCGCGCGCGCAGTTGCCGCCCGCCGCTGACCGCCGTCGATCTTCATCTGGACGAAATGGCCTTGCAGGCCGTCGATTTGCTGTTCGCGCATCTCGGCAGCGAGCATGCGACGCTGCGCGTTCTGCCCGCGTTGCCGGAACTGGTGATGCGGGAATCGTCTTGTGCGGATTTGGCGGGCGCGTAGACGCCAGTTTCGCTTTGACGCCTCTTACTTCAACAACCAGTCTTCGGTCGATGCAGGTATCGAGCGGAATTCAGGCCGGGCGAAGAAGTAGCCCTGCATCAGCGATACGCCATGCGCGGCGAAAAAGTCTCGCTCGCCACGTGTTTCGATACCTTCGGCAATGACACGGATGCCCAGATCCCGGCACATCGACAGCACGCCTCGCGCGATGCTCTGCCGCACCGAATCCGTATCGATGCCGCGCACCAGTTCCATATCGAGCTTGATGAGATCGGGCTGAAATTCCGCGAGCAGCGTAAGGCCGGAATAACCCGCGCCGAAGTCATCGATGGCCGTCTGGAAGCCAAAACGTCGATAGGCACGAAATATATCGACCAGATGCGAGCGACTGATGACGTTCTCGCCCTCCACGGTCTCGAAGATAATCCGATCGCTCGCAAACTGGAATTTTTCGGCCGCTTCGAACGTACTGCGAATGCATGCTTCCGGCTGATAAACCGCGTTCGGCATGAAATTGATGGACAGGAATCCGCTCATGTTGAGCGACGCCGCCTGTTCGATCGCAACCGTGCGGCAGCGCTGATCAAAATGGTAACGATTGGCATCATCGACCTGTGCGAGCACGGATGCAGCCCCCTCGCCGTTCGGACCGCGCACCAGCGCTTCATGCGCGTACGCCGCACCGGTTCGCACATCCACGATGGGCTGGAACGCAAATGCCAGATCGATCCCTTTGTCATTCGGGACGCGGCACGCTTCGCACTTGGGCTTTGCGCTTGCATCGGCGCTTGCATCGGCGTTTTCTTCGGCTGGCCGGACAACTAACTTTTTGTTCATGAGTTCGCTGGTGCGCATGGGGCGCACGCCAGACTTCTCCTTATCGATCAGCAATTGCGCAGACTTTATACCTGAGCGTTTTCAGGCGATGTGCATCGGATGGGTGCGTGGTGCTTTTGCCTGTGTCTGCGTGTCGATACAGGTTGTTGTTACCGAATTTCCAGCGCAGGAGCACACGAAATTCCGACGTAGTCCTTGAGGTTTGACTTCAGGCGTATCGGCAACGTTGACTTAGCACGCGTGAGCGCCAATACTGAATTGGCCGCCTGTTCCCGTGCGTTTTTAGGCTGAAGTGTCGCGCTCGAACTTGATGTCTGCGCCCATCGAGAGGGAGAAATGGCCATGTATCCTCGATTGCTTAGTACCGTGAAGCAAGCGACGCAGAACGTAAAACAGCGAACACCGGCCATTAAAGCGGCGTGGCTCGCCTTGGCTGTGCTCGCGCTCGCACTGGTCGCCGGAGGTCCTGCTTTCAGCGCTGACAACGGGACGGATCCGGTTGCGAGCTTCTCGCTCCCGCAAAAACCTGTGGTCTGTCAGGATCAGACATATGCGCTATGCGCTGGCGCGCGCTGCCTGGTTTTCAATGACGTCGCGTATTGCAGTTGCGCCGTGAAGAAAGGCAATAGCGTGAGCTCGCCATTCAATTACGACAACACGAACGTCTGCCGCGTCAACGCCGAAGGCGTGAACAACGGTTACATGGTGAGCACCTTTAGCCTGCCCGATTCGCTACGCGCGCCCTATGGGCGACAGGCGCTTTATGTCTGTCCACGCACCTCCACAGCTTCCTATGCGAAATGCGATTGCGGCATCTGCTTTACGAGCTCGCAGGGGATGACGTTCCCGGGGCTTGGCACGCAGGCGAGCAACGAGATCGTGTGCGCCTGTCCGGTCGAGACCGCCAATGCGGTTCAGGGTCTTGAGATTATTGGACCGTATCCGTGTGACCAATCGTTCTTCCGCAACTGCGAAAGCGCCGTGGCCAACAATAAAACCGGCACAACCCTTTACGACGGTACGTCGATCGGATCGACGGTGATCGGGACGTATGTGCTCACCAAGAGCGTTCCACCGCTGAACACGTGTCGTAAATAGCGATCGCCACGCAGCCCTCCGGAAACGCGCTGCGCCGCTTCCTTGTATAGTAGGTCGTCGATCGTCACGCCGAACCGACGCGCCATCTACCCGACATCGATTCATTGGACGATAAGGGAAACGATGAAATACAAGGACTATTACGCCGTCATGGGCGTCCCCCGAAGCGCTTCCGACGCGGAGATCAAGACCGCTTATCGAAAACTCGCGCGCAAGTATCATCCGGATCTCAACAAGGAATCCGACGCGGAGAAGCAATTCAAGGAAGTCGGCGAGGCCTATCAGGTGCTCAAGGATCCCGAACAGCGCGCAGCGTTCGATGCGCTCGGCACCGGCTTCAAGGACGGCGACGACATCCGCCCTCGTCAGGAGGCCAGCGGTGGCTACGGCGGCGCATACGCCGATGCCAACGAAACACCGGACGCCGAAGAATTTTTCAGCGACCTGTTCGGCGCACGCGCGCGTCAGTCGGCACGTTCCTACGCGCCCGAGTACGCGCACGAGTGGCCTGGCGAAGACGTACACGCGCGCGTGAACGTCAGCCTTCAGGACATCTATACCGGCGCTCAGCGGACGCTGTCGCTGCAAATGCCATCGGTCGATGATCAGGGACGCGTCACGTTTCAAACGCGCACGCTCGATGTCGCCATCCCGAAAGGCATCCTTGATGGCCAGCGGCTGCGGCTCGCGGGTCAGGGCGGCCCGGGCATGGGCAACGCGCCGCGCGGCGACCTGTATCTGGAGATATCGGTCGATACGCCCAAACGCTATCGCCTCGATGGCCGCGATGTGACGACCGACGTTCCGCTGGCTCCGTGGGAAGCTGCGCTCGGCGCTGAAGTCGTCGTGCCTACGCCTTCGGGCGATGTCACCGTGACCGTGCCCGCCGGATCGTCGGCGGGTAGGCGTCTGCGGCTCAAGGGGCGCGGCGTTCCCGGCAATCCGCCCGGCGATTTCTACGTGATGCTAAGCACCGTCCTGCCGCCCGCTGATACGGAAGCCAAAAAAGCCGCCTACGCCGCGATGCGTCAGGCACTCGATTTCGATCCGCGCGCGCATTTTTACAGGTGACCATCATGAACGAAAACGATCCCTCTCATCTGCACGGCGAGATCGTCGAGGAGCGCATCGAGTTCACGCTGGTCGAGTTGTGCCGCGTCACCGGCGCATCGCGCGACGATCTGGCTCAATGGGTCGAAGAAGGCGCGTTCGAACCACAGGGCGCGCGTGTGGAGGAATGGCGGTTCAGCGGCACGTGCCTGCGCCGCGTCATCACCGCGCAACGTCTGAAGACCGATCTGGAACTGAATGCGCCGGGTGTGGCGCTCGCGCTGGACTTGCTCGATCAGATCGACGCATTGCGCAAACAACTCGCGCGATACGGCGAGCGCGGCTAGATGCGCAGCGCCGCCGTGCGTTCTCAAGCACGCAAATCGAACGGCGTCTCCCGCAAGCGCTTCCCATTCAGCCTAAACACCGCATTGGCGATCGCTGGCGCGACCGACGGACTCGACAGTTCCCCGACGCCGCCCGGTTTCGCGGTATCGCCCTGCACGATCACGATATCGATCTCCGGCATATCGCTCATACGCATCACGCGATACGAATCGAAATTGGTCTGCTGCACGCGGCCAGACCGAATGTCGATGCGATCGGTCAGCGCATGGCCGAGTCCCCACATCAGTCCACCGTACAGTTGTTCTTCGACGCCGCCGGGCGACACCGCCAGCCCGCAATCGGCCACGCACGTCAGCTTCTCGATCACGATCGCGTTATCGCGCTTCGTCACGCGCGCGATCACCGCGATATAGCTGCCATACGCACGATTCGTCGCCACACCAAGCGCCGTGTTTCGCGGCATCGGCTGGTTCCAGCCTGCGCGTGAAGCGGCCTCGCGCAACACCGCGATCTGCCGCGCATCCTTCATATGCGCGATGCGAAAATCGACCGGATCGCGGCGTCCCGCATGCGCGGCTTCATCCATGAACGATTCGACCGCAAACACATTCGGGATGTAACTCACCGCGCGATACCAGCCGGTCGGCACGCCCGTCTCGTGACGCACCCAGCCCACATCGACATGCGGCGCGCCATATGAAAACTCGTACTTGCTGATCGCCTCCGTGGTGCTGTAGTCCATGCGATCCGCGCGGTCGAAATAACCCGGCTCCCATTGTTCGGGCGAAGCCGGCATCACCGCGCGCAACTGCAAGGCGGCGAGATTGCCGTGGGTATCGAGCACGGCCTTCGCGCGATGATGACTCGCCGCGTGATAAAAGAGCGCGCGCATCTCGTCCTCGCGGCTGTTCATCAGCTTGACGGGCGTGCCGGTCTGCAACGCGAGCCATGTCACTTCGAAAAGCCAGTATTTCGATTCGCGCGCGCCGAAGCTGCCTCCCGAAACCAGCTCATGCAGCACGACACGATTCGCCGGAATATGTCCGATGACCTCCGCCGCTTCCTGCGCCGTCGAAGGAACCTGCAAGCCGCCCCAATACGCAATGCCGCCCTCTTTCGCCCACGCCGTGACATTGATCGGTTCAAGCGGATTTTGTGCCTTGTGAGGCATCGAGTAGGATGCCTGAATGATATGTTCACTGTGCTTGATAAGCGTTGAAGCATCGCCATTCGTGACGGTCGGCACCACGTGCGCCTCGGGATTATCGAGCCATGCGGCCTGACGCGCGGGCACATCGCGGCTATCGAAAGTCTCGAAGAGACTGTCTTCCCACTCGATGCGCAGCGCCGCCTGCCCTTTATGCGCGGACCAGTAATCATCGGCAAGCACCGCCACGCCCGCCTGATTGCCGCCGAGCACATCGGGCCGGCCGGGTATCTGCAACACTTGCCGCACGCCGGGAATCGCAAGCGCGGCTTTCGAATCGACACTGCGAACGCGTGCATCGATCACAGGCGCGCGCGTGACGACCGCCACGAGCATGCCGGGCAGATGCACGTCGATGCTGTATTGAAACGCGCCCGTCGTCTTCTGCTGCGCGCCGCGCTTCTTGCGCAGCTTGCCGATATACCTGAACTGCGCGGGATCTTTCAGCGGCACGTCGTTTGGTGCGGGCAGGCTGGCGGCCATCGCCGCGAGCGATCCGTAACTCGCACGCGCGCCACTCGCCGTGTCGATTACGTAGCCATCCTCAGTAATGCAAGCGGATGCCGGAACGTTCCACTGCTTCGCGGCCGCCGCGATCAACATGGCGCGCGCCGTCGCGCCTGCGTGCCGCAAACGATCGTATTCGAGCGAGACGCTCGTGCTGCCGCCCGTCGAAAACACCTTCCACAGCGGATGAATATAGTCCGCATAAAAAGGGTTCTCCGGCGTAATCACGTCGATGCGAAACGGATCGACGTCGAGTTCTTCCGCGACCATCGCAGCGAGCGCGGTGCGCGTGCCGGTGCCTGAATCGTGCTTGTGCACGACGAGCTTGATCGTGTCGTCGGGCAAGACGCGGACCCACGCGTTGGGTTCGAACTCGCCTTGCTGCGGATGCGGATCGTCGGATTTTGCGAGTGCTTCGGGCAAGCGCAAACCGACCGCGAGACCCGCAGCCAGCAAGGCCGAACTCTGCTTGATGAAGCGACGCCGCGCGGCATCGTGCGTCGCTGCCATTGCTTCGTTTTCGATACGCATTCAGGCCTCCGATACCGCGCGTCGGATCGCCCGGCGAATGCGCGTATAAGTGCCGCAGCGGCAGATGTTGCCGGTCATCGCGGCGGTGATCTCGTCGTCGCTGACCGATGACTTGCCTCTCACGAACGCGGCTGCCTGCATCAGTTGTCCCGACTGGCAATAGCCGCATTGCGGCACGTCCTCCGCGACCCACGCGCGTTGCAACGGATGCGTGCCGTCCTTCGACAAACCTTCGATCGTGGTGATGCGCCTGCCCGCCACGGCCGCAATCGGCAGCAGGCACGAGCGCACCGCGTCGCCTTCCAGATGCACGGTACACGCGCCGCAAAAGCCGCCGCCGCAACCGAACTTCGTGCCCGTCAATCCGATTCGATCACGCAGCACCCACAACAGCGGCATGTCTTCCGGTACATTGTCGAGCGAGTGCCGCGCGTCGTTCACGATAATCTCGATCATGCGCTGTCTCCGAATGTCGTTATACGTGATGGCATTATTGAAAGCCGTCACGCGCAGCGCCAGCGACGATTTCTTCCATCATCCGTAAGCCCGGCTAACACCCATGCTGAAGCGCTATCCATCGATCCAGTCCATGCAGGCATTTCTGCAAGCGGCGCGCGCGGGCAGCTTCTCGAGCGCGGCGCGCCAGTTATCGCTCACGCACAGCGCGATCAGCCAGCAAATCCGCACGCTGGAGGAATTCGTCGGGCAAGCGCTGTTCGTGCGCGAAGGCGCGCGCGTCGTCCTGACCGATGCGGGCGCGCTGTTCGCCAATCAGCTTGCGGACGGTTTCGAGCAGATCGATCGTGCGCTGTCGTCGGTCCGAGAACGCGCGGTGCGCGATTCGGTCACGCTCGACGTCGATCCCGAACTGGCGCAGAACTGGCTCGTCGCGCGTCTGCCGGATTTGCTCGGCGCGCTTACGGGCGTGTCGCTCACTGTGATGTCGGCACCGCGTCATGATCGCGGCGCGTTTGAACGCGTTGATCTGGCTTTGCGATACGGCTATGGCGAATGGGATGGCTTCGAAAACGCGCTCATTTGCGGAGATCGGCTGACCGTCGTGGGTTCACCCGCGCTCTTGAGCGCGCGAGGGCTGAGCGCGCCGCTCACGCCCGAACAGGTGCTCGCGCTGCCCGTGCTCGGCTACACCAAGCGCTCATGGATTCCATGGCTCGACGCGGCGGGCCTCCCCGCCGTGGAGCCGGACGCGCTCGCGGTCTTCGACAACGCGGCCGGTCTGATCGCCGCAGCAAGCGCGGGCGTGGGCGTCGGTCTCGCGCGCGGTCTGCTCGCCGCCGATGCCAAGCGCGAAGGCCGTCTGATCGAACTCACGCAGGTGGAAATTCCCACGCACTACAACCTCTACGCCATCTGGCCCCGCGAAAAATCGGCGCGCGTCGCCCCGCTCGTCGAAGCGATTCGCGAACTCGTCGCGCGCACGGTCACGCCTTAGCCACTTCGCGCACGGTATCGAGAAAACGCGCCAGCACCGGCGACGGCGTTTCCGCACGATAACGCGCATGCAGCGACACTTCCGGCGCGGGCGCGCTCAACGGCACGAAGGCCACGCCCGCGTTCGACAACTGCTGTGCCGAGGACGGCAGCAAGGCCACGCCAAGGCCTTCGCGCACGAGACACAGCAGCGTATGCAGCTCGACCACTTCCTGTTCGATGCGTGGCGTGAATCCCGCATCGACGCAACAGTCGCGCAGGAAACGCGCGAGTTGCGACTGCACGAGGCCGAACGACAAGAAGCGCTCCGCCGCAAGCTCACGCAACGCAAGCTCGCCGCGCCTCGCAAACGGATGCGCGAGCGGCAGCGCCACCATCGCAGGCTCACGCAACACCACTTCGCTGCCGATCTCCGGTTCCTCGTGATACACGCGGAAAAAACACACGTCGAGCCGGCGCTCTTTCAGCGCCTGAATCTGCGCGGCCGGCGTCATTTCGTGCAGCGTCCAGCGCACTTGCGGATGCTTGCGCGAGAACTCGCCGAGCGCGCGCGGAATCGGCTCGACCATGGCAGAACTGATGACGCCGATCTCGAGACTGCCCACTTCGCCGCGCCCCGCGCAACGCGTGAGATCGATGGCGCGTTCGAACTGCGCGAAGATCAGCGGCGCCTGTTCCTTCAGTGTTTTCCCTGCCTCGGTGAGTTCGACGCGATGCTGCGAGCGCAGAAACAGCGCCGTGCCCATCTCCTCTTCGAGGATGCGAATTTGCTGACTCAGCGGAGGCTGCGAAATGTGCAGCCGTGCGGCTGCGCGGCCGAAATGCAGTTCGTCGGCAAGCACCGCGAAGTAACGCAAAAGCCGCATGTCCATATCGCTAACGTATCAAGATCGTGGTCAAAAAATATTGTACAGAGCGCGCTTTACTTGTGAGACTGCATCGCAAGCAGCAGTGCGCATCAGTGTGACACTCGATGCCGGCGAGGGGAAGACGCAATCAATGAACCATTGAAAACGCGTCTTGTAAAAGGCCGCATGGAAAGCGCTTTCGTTCCATCGATACGCCTGTTAGCGAATCCCTCAAGGAGATCGAGAACAATGATCATCGACACAAGCTGTTATCCGACGAATCTCGTCGACCTCGCCTGGCGTCACGACGGCGAGCCTTTCTCGGGCGAACGCCTGATCGAAGTAATGGACGGGCCGTACATCATCAACGGCAAGCCGCGCCGTATCGACAAGGCCTTTATTCAGCCGCCGCAAGGCAACACCATCTATACGTGGACCGACGGCGAACGCTCCGGCCGCGAGTCGATCGACGACTATATGGCGTACACGGTCGAGATGACGCAGAAGTATCCCGACCGTCTGCTCGGCTGCTTCGTCTACAACCCGCGTTGCGGTCCGGAAAACGGCGCGGACGCCATCGAGTTCTATGCGAAGGAACACGGCTTCAGGATGGTGCAGTTGCAGGCCAACATGCATGCATACCGGCCCGACCGTGCGCTCGACTGGCTGCGTCCCGCGTTGCGCAAATGCGCTGAGCTTGGGCTGATCGTCAAGCTGCATACAGGCGATGGTCCCTACAGCATTCCGAGCGAGTGGTATCCGCTGATTCGCGAGTTCCCGACGGTGCCGTTCATCATGGCTCACTTCGGAGTCCAGACGGGTGGCGTGTATTGCTTCGAGCCGTATCAGATGGCGCTGGATACGCCCAACGTGTATTGCGAATCGAGCTGGTGCCTGCAATCGCGCATCGTCGAATTTGCAAAGGTCTTGCCGACGCACAAGATTCTCTATGGATCGGACACGCCGCCCAACGAACCGGGCATGTGGCTGCGTCTGCTCGAAGTGCTCTGCCACGAGCCGCCGCAAGGCCTGAATCTCGACGAAGACACGCTCGAGGATTATCTCGGCAACAACCTCGCGCGCATGCTCGGCATCGAGCCGAGCGCACCGCCGCGAAGCGTGGAAGAAGCGCGCGCCTATCTCGATCAATGCAAGGAAAACGACTACGCAGGAGCACGCTGATGATCATCGATACCCATCTGCATCCGACCAATCTCGTTGACGAAGCCTGGCGTCATACGGGCGAACCGTTCACTGGCGAACGCCTGCTCAAGATGATGGACGGTCCGTACATCATCAACGGCAAGCCGCGCCGTATCGATATGGGCTTTATTCAGCCGCCGCCAGGCAATACCGGTTATCGCGATGGCAACCGGCGCGGGCGCGAAGGCATTCGCGATTACATGTCGTATATCGCGGAACTCACGCAGAAATATCCGGACCGCTTTATCGGCAACTTCACGTATAACCCGCGCTGGGGTCCGGAGAACGGCGCGGCCGAGCTCGAATTCCATGTGAAGGAATACGGCTTCAAGATGCTCAAGCTGCACGCGAACATGCACGGCTACCGGCCCGATCGCGCGCTCGACTGGCTGCGTCCCGCGATGAAGAAATGCGCTGAGCTAGGCGTGGTCGTGCTGATCCATACCGGCGACGGACCGTACA
>NZ_JAQFVG010000106.1 GCF_029439455.1 Caballeronia sp. BR00000012568055
AATTTCTGATTCATCTTTGAAACATCAAAACCGCCTCGATGCCGCGCGTGTTTCATGAGAATCGGAAAAATTGGGTTTATCGTGAGGATCAGAGAATGTTCGAAATCATACAATCAAAATATCCGCTTAAAATCGGCATTCAATTATTTGTTAATCGATTCAGGTTTTCTTTTGAGTCGCACCGATTAAAACGGCGGATTTAATTCGCGGTGGTTTTACGTTTATCGCGAGAGTTCCCGAGTAATTTTGGTAAGCCTTCGTGTGTTGCAGCGCGCAACAGAAAATCGGCCGCAAACCGCCGACTGCTCAAGCCTTGCGCGGAGGATTCTTCCGCCATGCTTTAGTCGTTTGCGGCGGCGCACGCTTTGATACTCATATCCGGCGATGAAAACACTGATCCGCAATTCGCTCATCTGTGCGCACCGCTTTTTATCGCTTCGATCCGCCTTTGCTTCATCGTCTTGCGCCAAAGGTACGAAGAGAATTTGTACGACCAAGGTGTTTGCGCGCCGGTCAACTTTTCCGCTAACGCGAAGCGTTCGCCAGGCGCGCGAAGTGCGCGTGTTGTTTCACTCCTGATAAGCCTTGCCCGATCTGCCGTTGTTGCATCCGCTACACGCGCGCTCGCTGCCCGGCGCTAGCCTGCGGTATTGATCCGACGATCCATGTCCCGGCGTGCGCGCGCGCACGGTGGCAGGGTAGCGCAGACCGCATGGTGGTCCCTTGCTCAACTGTGCTTGCCCATTTCTGCCGGAAACGTTTCATATCCGCAGCATGTCGCATGCGTACCGTCCAACTTCTCGCGGCTTATTCCTTACCGACGATGAACCGAACTTCCATCGCCCTGCTTCACCATTCGCGCGTCCGGCGCCCCGCCGCGGCCTTTGCCGCGCTTTTGTCGATCACCGGCTGCGACAAGGCCGCGTCTGATGAAAGCGCGGCGGCTGCGGCCTCGAACGCCGTGTCGATCGACGGCAGCGCGTGGATTCCGTGCGCCGCCGAGCACAACACATGCAGCTTCGACGGCACGAAGCGCGTGATGTACGGCACGCCCGCGCAACATGTCGTGAAGACCTTCACGAAGGAACTCACGTGCGATAACGGCGCGTTCGACGATCCCGCGCCGGGCATTGAAAAGAACTGCTGGTATGCAGCGCCCGAAGGCACAGTCGTCAAGCAGAGCGCGACGCCGGGAGCAAAACGCGCCGCTATGACCACGGTGAACGAACCCGACGCCTCCGATACCCCGCCTCTGCATTGCAGCGCGCCGACCGCGGCCACTGCCGCGACCGAGTCCGGTGATCCTATCGAAGCCGATACGCCCGGCGGCGATGGCTCGCGCATGTTTCCGTTGAACAAGCCCGTGCAGGTCGCAATCACCACGCGCGCGAAATCTTCGGATACGGTCGACTGGCAAATCCGCGATGCGTGGAACGTCGTCAAGGCCAGCGGGCAGTTTCCTGTCGCTGCAAAGCCGGGAACGATCACCCTCGCCTGCACGTCGGGCGCGGCGGGTTACTTCGCGGTGAATGCATCGCTTGCGTCGGAGAAACGGGCATTGCCATCGCGCGGGACGCGGCCTTCGGGGATCGCGACGTTCGGCGTGTTGCCGGATATGTCGGCGCTGCCGGCGGTGACGTTCGCGCATCCGGATCAGCATCGCTTCGGCGGACAGGGCGCGGTGTATCTGAAGCCTGGCGAAGCGTGCTGTTCGGGCGATGGGTATCGTCCGTTATATACGGATCTCGGCCTTACCTGGGTGAATGACAACCGCAACTGGTACATGACCGAAGAGAAAGGTCCGAACGCGTTCAACGCGAACGCGGACAATCTTCAGCCCTTCTTCCGATCCGGCGATCTCCTGCGTCTGATCCAGCTCGACGGCATTCCTGCGTGGGCCAGTCCGACAAAGAAGCAGACGCACAGCTACGCGCCCGCGATGATGGATGCGTACCGCGACTATATGAAACGCGTGGGCGAGGAATCGAACCGGGTGCGTGCGAAGTATTTTGCGCAGCAGACGCATAACTACTATCAGGTGACCTGGGAACCGGACTACGAAGGCGGCCTGCCGTGGAAAGATTCGGACGCGAATCTCGTAGCCATGTACAAGGCTACGCACGAAGCCATCCATGCGGGCGATCCGAACGCGGTGGTGATGGGTCTGACGCTGTCGAGCCTGTCGGCGAATACGACGTGGCTCAAGCGCCTCGCGCCGCTGGGCATCGGCAAATATCTGGATGGCGTGAGCGTGCATGGTTATTACGATGTCGGCACTTCGCCCTCGCATCCCCCCGAACGTTTCGATGCCGACGCCGCCACCGCGGGCAAAGCGATGCCCGGCATGATGCGCGACCTGCGCCGCGCGATGACGGATATCGTCAAGCCGGGCGCGAAGCTGTTCGTGACGGAAACGGGCGTGAGTTACGACATCGGCAGCAAGTACGGGCCGAACACGCCGAACTGGAATGTGCTCTACGCGCAAGGCGCGACGGTGGCGCGCACGCATCTGATTCTGCTGGGCGAAGGCGCGGACGTGAGCTTTATCTTCTACACGAACGACTTCCCGGATCAGATCGGCTACGGCGTGTTTTTTGATCTCATCAATACGCAGGGCGGCTTCGGCTTGAAGTCGATCAGCCCTAAGCCGGCTGCAATGGCGGTCGCCGCCATGACGCGCCTGGTCGATGGCACCACGACGATGGGCTACGTCAACGACACGCCCAAAGGGGTCTATGCCTATGCATTCCAGCGGCTCAACAACGGCAAGGTGGTCACCGCGCTCTGGACGCACAACAATGCATCGTGGCCGGGCG
>NZ_JAQFVG010000107.1:0-2124 GCF_029439455.1 Caballeronia sp. BR00000012568055
ACGACGCGATCCTATCTCTCGCGTTTCGATTCATTTCTATTCATGGGCCTCATCGGCATCGTGATAGCGGTACTAGCGAACCTTTTCCTCGCTTCCACGGCACTGCAGCTCGTTGTATCCGTGATCGGCGTTGTTGTATTCACTTGCCTGACTGCATACGATACGCAACGAATCAAGGCTATCTATAGCGCCGGCGAAGATGACGTTATTGCAGGGAAGAAAGCGATCATGGGCGCACTCGCCCTGTATCTGGACTTTCTCAACGTTTTCCTTTTGTTGTTGAGGCTGTTGGGAAACCGCCGTCGAAACCAGGTCGCAGAGAGGCGCTGTCGTAGCGAACCGCGATCTTCGGATCGAAACTGTCCGCGCGAAAGACCGGCATTCTTGACGAACGACATGATTGAGCACGTTGGCTCGATTGATCGCCGTCGATCGCATCGGACCGTCGTTACAGAAGGAACATCGCAAGCGCCGATACGCCCATAACGGCGGTGGCAATCCAGCCGAGAAAGCGCACCGGCTTGCTCGCAACATAAGGGCCCATGACCGCGGTGCTCGAAACGAGGACGATCACCACGATCATCAGCGGCACCGCAACCAGACCGTTGATGACGGCGCTCCAGAACAAAGCACGCATAGGGCTGATCGGCGAGTACTGGAGCGCGAGCCCGATGAGCACGCTCGCTGCAATGATGGAATAGAACCCGCGGGCGTCGGCCACTTTGCGCTCCAATCCCTCCCGCCAGCCCATCGCTTCGGAGAGTGCGTAAGCGCCGGATCCGGCGAGGACGGGCACGCCGATCAAGCCCACGGCGAGAATCCCGATCGCGAACAGAAAATACGCAAAGTCGCCTGCGAGAGGGCGCAAAGCGCTGGCCGCCCTCGCAGCGGTATCGATGTCCGTGACGCCTGCCGCATGCAGCGTCACGGCCGTTGCGAGGATGACGAACCATGCCGTGAGATCCGAATAGAACATCCCGCTCCACGTATCCCATCGAATCCGGCGTAATTCGGTGACGGCGCTGTCCGGGTCGCTTCTGAGCAGCGTGGCGCGCTTCGCGCGCATGTCCTCAACCTCTTCCGAGGCCTGCCAGAAGAATAGATAAGGGCTGATGGTGGTGCCGAACACGCCGAGCACGACGGCGGCCGCGGACGCATCGAGCCTAAAGCGCGGCCAAACGGTGCGTAGCGCCACTTGTCCCCATGGCACGTGCACCGTAAAGAGAACCGCCGCGTAGGCAAGCAGCGAGAGCGTCAGCCATTTCAAAACGAATACATAACGGTGATACGGCAAGAAGACTTGCAGCAGCAGTGTCACGAATACGAACAACACCGTCATGGAGTGGCGATCGACGCCCGTCACCAGTTCAGCGGCCTCACCCATCGCGGCCACGTCGGCGGCGATGTTCAACGTATTCGCGATCAGGAGCGAGGCGACGACGCCGTAAAGCACAGCCGGAGCAAACGCGATCTTGATGTTGGCTGCCAGTCCCTTTCCGGTCACGCGCCCGAGACTGCCGCACATCGACTGAACAGCCGCCATCAAGGGGAACGCGAGCGGCATCGTCCATAACATGCCGAGGCCGAATTGCGCGCCCGCCTGCGAATAGGTGGCGATACCGCTCGGATCGTCGTCCGCCACACCCATGATGAGTCCGGGGCCGACCTGAGCGAGCGGATGCGCTTTAAGACGAGCTAGAAGCTCCTGTAGATAGCCGGATCGCGATTTACCCTCGACGCGCATCGATTTCCCCTCGTCAGGCGTGGCCTGGCCCGAGACCCGCGCCCGGCGAAGGAATGCTGTTTTCATTCGCATCGCACCATCGGATCGCCCATTGCTGCGCTGCCTCGACCGCGTCCGCATCGCATCCAAAGTCGCCGATGTCGCCTGACCACTTCACCTCGCCGGCGTCATCGGCCAGAGAATAAAGATAGATCTTTGCGCGCGCGTAGTAATGCCCGCCCTCTTCGAGGCACGAAGCGTCGATGCGAAACTTCTTGTACTCGAAATCCATGATCGTCTCCCAAGCTGTCCAAGAAACTCTCTGTGATTGCCTGATGCAACCGGTATCCGCGCTATGGGCAGAATGCGCGTAGCACAGTTCACGCGTTTGACTCTGATCA
>NZ_JAQFVG010000107.1:2144-5911 GCF_029439455.1 Caballeronia sp. BR00000012568055
ACTTCAGACGCTTGACAATGACTCGCCGGTTTGACGGTTGAAACGCATCATCTGAACGAGGGGCATGCCGCCCTGCTTCTGCTCGAATTGCTTGATCGTTCCGCTACAAAAAGCGATGGCAAACCGCAGTACGACGCATACACCGGTCGAGTCCGGACATGACCGCTTCTCATACGAACTCGTCAAGCGCTTGCTGGGGGACTTCATTCCGCTGGACATCATCAAGCAGTTCGGCGGCAACGATCAACTCAACATGACGCGACTCGCGCTCAATCTCGCTGGCTTCGTCACCACCCGTCGCGAAGTTAACGAACAATTCGCGGCCTATCTGAGCGATATCGAGGCAAGCCATCCCAAACGCACATAAATCGGTGATGTCCGAATTCGACGATAGGGGCTGCGAAGCAACTTCACTTCATTGTCAATGCTTGTGGTCGCGCACGCTGTCGGCGTATGAGGGGCGCTAAGCGCGGAGTAAGCCCGCGCGCTCCACAGACAAACGGACTCTTCCTTCGCTGCGTCGTTGACTTAGGTCAAGGTCACATGAGCGCTAACCAGTTCGAATAGATGCTGGCCGCTAAGGTGCAGCGAGTGAGTCGAGAACTGCCCACGGACGACAACAACATAAGACCTGGACAAGAACATGCCGTTTCTCTCTTGCAGGCAATTGCGCAGCAGTTGCACGCAAATGATGGCTGCGCTCCTGCTGTGTCCGCTGATGGCACATGGCGAGACGTCGCAACCTGTGACACAGGCGTCGGTCCTCGTCTATCATCGCTTCGCCAATGGCGCAACTGACTCGATGACCGTCCGCGTCGCCACATTCGAAGCGCATCTCGCGTGGCTGCGTGCGCACGGCTACCAAATTGTCGCGCTGCGCGACATCGTCGTCTGGCTGAATGACCCATCGGCGATGCTTCCGGCCAAGGCTGTCGCCATCACCGTCGATGATGGTCATAGTTCGGTCTACGAAGTCATGCGCCCAATCGTCCTGCGCGAGCGCTTTCCGGTCAGCTTGTTTATCTATCCCTCCGCCATTTCGAACGCGTCGTATGCGATGACCTGGTCCCAGTTGAGAGAGCTTCGCGACAGCGGCCTCTTCGACATCCAGTCGCACACGTGGTGGCATCCAAACTTCAACACTGAGAGACGACGCCTGTCAGCGCCCGCTTTCGAGCAGTTCGCCTTAACGCAATTCACGCGCTCGCGCGAGTTGCTTGAGCACCAACTTGGCGGGCACGTCGACCTGCTCGCCTGGCCGTTCGGCATACACGACGAGCAGTTAATCTCGCTCGCGCAGCATGCCGGATTCCGCGCCGCGTTCACCATTGAGCCGCAGAACGTCACCCGCTCGACGCGACCGCTCGCGATACCACGTTTCATGATGGTCGACGCCTGCGCACCCGAGTGCCTGGCCCAGCTTCTCAACGAACACCATTCAAGCCCGCAAAGGCAACCATGAGAACATGGATGCCCGCCCCGGTAAGGTGGACTGTAAGAAACCTTCCGGTCCAGTATTCGATCTTGTGTTTCGCCGCGCTCGCGTTCGCGCTCGGGTGCAACAATGCCTGCGCGCAGGGGGCCACCGGACCCTCAAGCATCGTCATTGATGCGAGGACGCGTGCGCCCATACCGGAGGCTATCGTGACGATTGGCGGCCGCGCACTGAGAGCGGATGCGAACGGGACTTTTCCCGTGCCTGCGTCAGGGACAAAGGTGACCGCGCGCGCGCCGGGCTATCTCCGCGCACAGACGACCGTCGCCAGCGATGCACCGGTGACGATCGCGCTTACCCCGTTCCGGCCAAAGGGCGTCTACCTTTCCGTGTACGGTGTAACGAGCCGCACCTTGCGCGGTGCCGCCGTGGCGCTCGCCGCAAGCAACGGCATCAACGCGCTTGTGATCGACGCCAAAGGTGATCGCGGAATCACGCCATGGCGCGATGCGAGGCGAGACGCGATCGGAGCAATTCGCTACGTGAGTGCGCAACCGCCCTATATCGACGACTTCCCGGCGCTGGTCGTGACGCTTCATGAGCAGGGCTTCTATCTGATCGCCCGCATCGTCGTCTTTAAGGATGACCCGCTTGCCAGCGCCCATCCGGAGTGGGCGGTGCGCAATGCGAGCGGCGGGCTGTGGCGTGACCACGAGGCGCTGCAATGGCTCGACCCATTTCAGCGTCCAGTGTGGACGCACAATATCGATATTGCTGAGGAGGCTGCCCGGATCGGTTTTGACGAGATCCAGTTTGACTACGTGCGCTTCCCCGATGCGCCGGGCCTGCAGTTCAGTGAACCGAGCACCCGCGCGAACCGCACGGCGGCAATTGTCGGGTTCCTAAACATGGCCCGAGTACGTCTTACGCCCTACAACGTGTTTGTCTCCGCGGATATCTTCGGCTACGTCTGCTGGAATCTCGACGACACTGCCATCGGCCAGCAGATCGAGCAGCTCGGTGCATCGCTGGACTACATTTCTCCGATGCTCTATCCGTCCGGTTTCACCTGGGGATTGCCTGGCTGTAATCGCCCGACGGCTGAACCGGGCCAGATCGTGAGCCGCTCGCTCGCCGAAGCCAAGCGGCGCACTGGCTTACCCGGTGTGCGCTTCAGGCCGTGGCTTCAGGCGTTTCGCGATTACGCGTTTGATCATCGCGAGTTTGGCGCCGAGGCGATCCGCGAACAGGTCGACGCCGCCGATGCGGCCGGCACCGACGGCTGGATGCTATGGAACCCACGCAATCGCTACGACCCAGCGCAGCTGCCGCATTGAGGCTGGAGCGGCCTTGCGGTGCGGTGCCGTGCGGTGCGTCGCCTCGCCGAGAAGCACGTAGTCACATCCGAACGCCATATCGATCAGGACAGCGTAATCTGATAGTCGTCAAGCAGGCGCTGATCGAAATGTCGATAAAAACTGCCGATACCCGTCATGCTCGCGGCTTCGATGCGGCAGACGAATTCAATGCCCATCGCCTCGATTCATATCAGAGCGTGCGCGAGTTTGATACCCGCGCCCGTTCTGTCCATGAATGGGAAATCTCATGCTTGCCTCGTCGGAATGCGGATCTCGTCACGCACCGTATGGACGCCATCGAGCGAACGAACGACGTCGCATGCGGTCTCTTTCGCGGCTGGCGACGTTACGGTTCCTCGTAGCGTCACCGTGCCGTCGGCAACCAGCACTTCGATATCGTCCGCTTCAATGTCGGCCGCTCGGCGCAAGGCTGCGTGGATAGCTGTACTCGCCTGCATTTGCGTTTGCCGGTCGCTCACCCGCAACAGATTGACTACGCCCGTGATGCCGCTAAGGCGCGCAACGGCTTGCTCCGCGAGTTTTCTCTGGAAGGACCAAGGTGTTTCACCTGTCAACATGACGCAGCCATGAGCCACGCTGACATCGATGGCGTCGGCGGGAACGCACGCCTCCCATTTCAAGGCTGCGTGAACGTCCGAAGCCAACGCAGCGTCCGTGCGCCGCGCGTCTGGCGGCAGTTCCACCACTATTCGGTCATCCACTGAGGCAACCTCCGGCAATGCCTTGATGATTTCGCACGCGGCCAGCTTTCGCGCGTAGCTTCCGACATATCCTCGCAACGTCATTTGTCCGCCGTGAACATCCACGACCACCGAGTCCAATGCAAGGTGCGGCTGCTGCCGAAGCGCGTTGATGGCTTCGACGAATAGGGCATTGTCGGACTGCGGCGAGCCGTCAGCGGCGAGATGCGCTTTTACGGGGGTGATTCGGTTGCGTGTAGGGACTTGCGCAGG
>NZ_JAQFVG010000108.1 GCF_029439455.1 Caballeronia sp. BR00000012568055
ACGAGATCGTCACCGAAGGGAATAGCCCCTGGTGGTTGATCGATATCGGAGAAACCGCGTCTTCTACCTTTGCCAGCGTGCTCAACGGCACGAGTTGATTCGTGAGCGGTGAACGCACATAGAGATGCGTGAGTGCGTCGGTCGTCAGTTGATAATGCGGATCGACTTCTTCGATCACGTGATATTGATTCAACTGCGTGAACATGGTCGCGACCTGACGTTGGCCAAAGGCATCGTAGAGCGTGTCATCGATAGCCTGTGCGGTGATGCCGAAGCGCGATGCAGTGCTGCGATCGATCACGAGCGTGGCGCTCGTCGCCGACGCCTGCTGATCCGACGTGACATCGGCAAGTTCAGGCAGCGTGCCGAGTTTCTTCGTCAGAACCTGCGCCCAATGATTCAACTGCGCGATATCGGGACTTTGCAGCGTGTATTGATACTGCGCCGCGCTGATCCGTCCGCCAACTTGAATGTCCTGCCGCACCTGCATCGACAAGGATACGCCAACGACCTTTGCGACTTGCGGTTTCAAGCGCGCGATCACTTCGCCAGCATTTGCCGTGCGCGCGCCGAAGGGCTTCAGGTTGATCATCATGCGGCCCTGACTGACGGTCGGATTCGGGCCGATCCAGTAATACACGTTATCGACAGCCGGATCGGCCTCGATAACATGGCCGAGTTGCTGCATTTTCGCGGACATGGAACGCGGTGAAATATCCGGTGCGGCTTGTGCGATGCCCATGATCAATCCCGAGTCTTCCTGCGGGAAAAATCCCTTCGGAATCCACATGAATAAGAATCCCGTCGCGACGATCGTTCCGATGGTCACGCCGAGCATGATCTTCTGATGCCGCAACACACGATCCAGCCCGCGCTCATACGCACGCTCCATCGCAACGAAGCCTCGCTCCAGCCAGCGCTCGAAGCCCGCGAGCCGTCCGCGATCGCTGCCGGGTGGGGCGATCAGCCAGCCGCACAGCATCGGTGTAACCGTTAGCGAAACGAACGCCGACATGACGATGGCCGCGCTTACCGTCACCGCGAATTCGCGAAACAGGCGTCCGACAATGCCGCCCATCAGCAAAATGGGGATAAAAACTGCGATCAGCGAGATGGTCATCGAAATGATGGTGAAACGCACTTCGCGTGCGCCAAGCAACGCGGCGCGCATCTTCGGGACGCCTTCCTCGATATGCCGCATGACGTTTTCGATTACCACGATCGCGTCGTCCACCACGAAGCCGACAGCGATAGTCAGTCCCATCAGCGAAAGATTGTCGAGGCTGTAGCCGAGCACGTACATGACGCCGAAGGTGGCGACGAGTGAGAGCGGAATCGTGAGACTGGGGATGACGGTGGCCCACACGTTGCGCAAAAACGAGAAGATCACCATGACTACCAGTGCGATGGTGAGCAGCAGCGTGAACTGCACGTCACGCACGGAAGCGTCGATGGTCTGCGTGCGATCGCCCACGACATGCAGAATAGCGGCGGCGGGCAAGGAGGCTTGAATTGAAGGCAGTTTTGCTTTGATATTGGAGATAGTCTGTACTACGTTGTATCCGGGTTGCTTGTGGATATCGAGAATAATGGCGCGATCCTGCTGAAGCCACGCGGACTGCAAAGTGTCTTCGGGTGCGTCCAGCACGGTGCCGAGATCCTGCACGCGGATGGGTGCGCCGTTCTTGTAGGCAACCACGAGATTGCGATACGCGTCCGGCGTAGTGATCTGATCCGTCGCGTTGAAAATGACCGAGCGGTCCGGTCCGTTAAGGCTGCCCTTGGGCGCATTGACGGTCTGCACGCCGACAATCGAGCGCACGTCTTCGAGCGTGAGTCCGCGCGCCGTAAGCTTGTCGGGATCGAGGCGGATACGCACGGCGGGGCGCTGTTGCCCATGAAAATCGACGAGGCCGACGCCGGGCATCTGCGAAATCTGCTGCGCAATATAGTTCTCGGCGTAGTCGTCTAGTTGCGTGAGCGTCAGCGATGAAGACGTGAGCGCGAGCGAGAGAATCGTGAAGTCGGCGGGATTCACTTTCTCGTACGTTGGCGGGTTCGGCAGGTTTTTCGGCAACTGGCCGCCTGCGGCATTGATCGCGGTTTGCACGTCTTGCGCCGCGCCGTTAATATCGCGCGATAAGTCGAATTGAACCGTAATGTTCGTAGTACCAAGCGAACTGGACGAGGTCATTTGCGTGATGCCCGCGATGTTCGTCAACTGTCGTTCGATTGGCGTTGCAACGGACGTCGCCATAGTTTCGGCACTTGCGCCAGGCAGTTTCGCGACGATTTGAATGGTCGGGAAATCGACTTGCGGCAGCGGCGCAACCGGCAAGAGAAAGTACGCGACCGCGCCTGCAAGCAAGACGGCAATTGCAAGAAACGTCGTGGCAATGCGCCTTTCGATAAAGCGTTCGATCAGACTCATGACGATGCTCCCGGCGCTTCAGGCGTCGCAGGCACGATGCTCGACGTTACATGCGTACCGGGATTCAATCGGCTTTGACCATCGAACACGATGAGTTCTTTCGGCTCGATACCGCTCGTCACTTCGGTCATGCCATCGACGTTTGCCCCTGTTTTTACAGGCCTCAAATGCACTTGCCCATTTGCCGATACCACGAACACCTGCGTGCCGTTCTGCGTATTCACGATCGCACGACTCGGCACAGCGATGCGCGCGCGATCCGTGCGCGTAAGCACGCTTGCATTGACGAGTTCACCGGGCCACAGCTCGCGGTCCTTGTTCGCGAACGATGCTTTGAGTTTGATTTGGCCCGTGGTGGGATCGACTGTACTATCGATGAAAACAAGTTGCCCTTCCGCCAGCGATGCACTGCCCGAGCGCGTGGTCACATGCACCGGCAAAGGCGCGTTCTGCTGATTCGCGAGCAGTTCGGGCAGGACGTCCTGCGGCACAGAAAACACCACGGTAATAGGCTCCATTTGCGTAATCGTGACGATGCCCGTGGTGTCCGACGGATGCACGATCGCGCCGATATCGGCTTCACGCATGCCGGCGCGGCCATCGAAGGGCGCATACAAGGTCGTGAAGCCGAGTTGCAGCCGATCGCTCTGCACCGAAGCCGCGTCCGCTGCAACAGAAGCCGCAAAGGACGCAACCTGCGCCTTCGCCGCATCCACACTCTGCGAGGTCGCCGCGCCAATGCCGACGAGTTTCGAATAGCGCGCGAGGTCCAGCCGCGCATTGTCGAGACTCGCCTGATCCTTGCGTTGCGCGGCTTCGGCCTGCTGCAAGAGCGCCCTAAGTGGTCCCTGATCGAGTTGTGCGAGAACCTGTCCCGCCTTGACGTCCTGTCCTTCGACAAACGCGATGCGTTGCAGTTGACCATCCACGCGGACTTTCACATCGACCGTATTCAATGCAAGCACGGAGCCTGTGGCAGAGACGCGAATAGGGAAATCCTGCGTCACCGGATGTCCTGCGTTGACGGGCACAATTGCGATTGCCGTTGCCGTGGTGTGCTTCGGCCACAAGCGCCAGCCGATAAATGCAACGATGACCAACAGCACAGCAATCAGCGCGAAGCGGCCGCGCCTGTCACGCGGTGCATGCCCGCGCGGGATATCGTCGAGTTTCATAGTCGATGGAATTCAGCGTGAAGTGTCGGATGCATTGGCTATTTCGATGCCGCCGCCGAAAGCGCGAAAGAGGCTCACCGAGGCTTGCAATCTCGCCAGACGCGCCTGAATCAGCGTGTCTTCGGCCTGGTAGCGCGTGCGCTGTGCATCGAGCACGGTAAGGAAATCGACCGTGCCCATGCGGTATTGCGCTTCGGCAAGCGTGGCGGCTTTGGCAGCGGCGTCTGCTGCGGCT
>NZ_JAQFVG010000109.1:0-3517 GCF_029439455.1 Caballeronia sp. BR00000012568055
CTATAACGACGCGTGGCAGGTCATTCATGCGTGGGGCGACGGCGGTCTCCACGATTACCGCTTCATCTATCACGATGCGCTGCGCGAAACGGAAGTGATCGATTCGCGTGGCCATATTTCGCTGGTTCGCTTCGATGAGAACAATTTGCCGATCAGTGAAATCGATCCGCTGGGCGGCGTGACGACCTATCGATACGATGAACTGGGCCATACCATCGAAATCATCGATCCGGCCGGTCTGAGCACACACTTCAAATACGATGAGAACGGCAATGAAACCGAGGTGACGCTGGCGGATGGCAGTAAAACGCAGGTTTCATTTGATCAGTACTCCAATCCGGTCGATATCCTGGATGCGCAGGGCCGATGCTGGAAACAGGAGTGGGACGCACGCGGCCTACTGCTGACGCAGACCAATCCGATTGGCGCCACGTCTCGCTACACATGGGATGAGCGAGGTCAGTTGCTCGAGCATATGAACGCAATCGGCGCGAAGACGCAACTGAGCTTCGATCGATACGGCCATCTAAGCCGCGTGACCAACGCCTTGGGACATCAGGAGCGGCTCGAACACAACGCACGCGGCAGCCTGCTTTCCCGTACCGATGCGCTCGGGCAACGCACGATCTTCGAATACGACGCGAAGGCCCGTCTGCTGTGGATGTGCAAGCCAGATGGCAACGGCGTCACCATCAACTACGACGCCGAAGATCAACCGGTTCTTTATATCGACGAAAAAGGCGAGCACACACGCTTGGAATATGCGGGTACGGGAAAGCTGACCGCATTGCATAGCGCCGACGGCCACACGACCCGCTACGCCTACGACACGGAAGAGCAACTGACCGGCGTGGTCAACCAGAACGGCGAGGTGTGGAGGCTCGTACGCGATCCGCTTGGGCGAATCACTGAGGAAGTGGACTACTGGGGTCAGTCAACGCGCTACCAATATGACGCGATCGGCCGGCTACAGACGCGTACCGATGCACTGGGTCAGATCATTGCTTATGAGACGGATCGGCTCGGACGCATCACGCGCAAGAGCCTGCCCGATCCCGATCGACCGGGCGAGCAGATGCAGGAGCGCTTCCGCTACGATCCGTCAGGTATGCTGATCGAAATGCACAACCCGCATCGCCACGTGGCGCGTCGCTTTGACGAAGCGGGACGGCTCGTCGAAGAGAAGCAGGACAGCTTCACGGTGAACTATGTCTACGACGAGATAGGCCAGTGCATCGAACGCACAACCAGCACAGGCAATCGCATCGCGCAGGGTTTTGATCTGCTGGGTCAACTCGCGAGTCTCACGCTTAATGATGACACCCCGCTCGCCATTGAGCGCGATGCCCTGGGGCGAGCGATCCGCGAGCAACTCGGCACGGGGCTATCGCGAGAGTTTCAGTACGACACCGGTGGCCGATTGAGCGCACAGCGCGTGATACGCGATGAGACGCCGCTGTTCAGCGCTGCGTATCAATACGATGCATCGGGTAATCTGACGCGACGTCGGGATAGCGAACTGGGCGTGGATGCGTACCGTTACGATCCGATCGGGCGCTTGCTCGAACATATCGATCCGGTGGGCAAGATCAGCCGCTTCGTGACGGATGCGGCGGGCAATCACTTGCGCACGCGGATTCGTGAGTCGGAACGCGACGCCTGGCACGATGATAGTGCGCCGCCCGATGCGTGGCGGCGAGAAGGCACACACGAAGGGCAACGGTACATCTTCGATGCAGCGGGCAATCTGACGTTGCGTGAACCGGTTGCGGGCTCCAAGAGAGATGCGTTGAATTTGCGCTGGGACGCGAATCATCGGCTGATCGAATCGCGTTGTGGTGATCAGGTGACGCAGTACGGTTACGACGCGGCGGGCCGGCGCGTATTCAAGCGCAATCCATCGCACACGACATGGTTCTTCTGGGACGGCGACGCGCTGTTGGCGGAAGTCAAACAGGAGAACGACGCCGCCGATTCGTTGCGAGCGCGGCAGCGGGAGACTTTGCAATACGGCATGACGCCGCCGCCGAGCGTGGGGCGTGAGGCGCGGCGGTTGTATCAGGAGCGCGGGCGCGAGTATGTGTACTACCCGCAGACGTTTCATCCGTTTGCGGTGCTGGAGGGCACGAGCAAGGGCAGAGCGGTTTATCATTACCACACCGATCCGAATGGATGTCCGACGCGGTTGACGGATGTTCGCGGTGAGGTGGTGTGGGCTGCGGGAATTGAGGCGTGGGGTGCGGTCGGGCGCGTTTGGGAAGGGAAGGTTGAGCAGTCGTTGCGGTTGATGGGTCAGTATTTTGATCGGGAAACGGGGCTGCACTATAACCGTCACCGTTACTACGATCCCAATACCGGATCGTTCATCTCTCAGGATCCGATTGGGCTGCTCGGTGGTACTAACCCATATCAATTTGCACCTAATATCTTCCGATGGTCGGACCCTCTAGGGTTAGACACCTGCCCAACGTTGACGAAGCCAAGGGCAAAGAACTGGCAAGAATATGAAAAGCAGATTCAGGACATGTATGGCGGAAAGTTATCGCAGACGGACCGGGAATACACAGCAGTTGTCGATGGCAAACCAGTGAATGGAATAGCAGATCATGTAATAGATCGCGGTGGGAAAAACACTGCAATTGAGGCGAAATTTGTCAATGATTGGGATAAATCGATCCGCAACCCTGACAGCGCTATCGGAGGTAAGAGTTTCGCGGTCGCTGAGCAGCAAAAGATGCTGACGCAAGCACAAAAATATTCGGATGCCTTTGATGAAGTTATTTACCACACTAATAGTCCTGAAATGGCAGCGCACTATAATGCGGTTTTTGAAGGAGCTGGACTTACAAATGTCTCGTTTACGGTGGTGCCATGACTGAAAAAATTCGAAATGAGATTCCTGGAACTAATCCTGTGGTTTGGCGAGAATATTGCTACGTTTCGGACGACGGTAGGGAGCGGTTCTTCAAAAACGGTCTTTTCAAAAAGCTAACGTGTGAAATAACTCCGTTTATTCCGAAGAGCGGAGGGGCTATGACGGAGAACTGTAAACTGTGGCTTCCATCGGGCGAGCTATTTCACGCTCTTTCTTATAAAGGTGATATTGATGGGTGGAGGGAGCAAATATCCAATGGGGCAAATCAATTAGGTTTGCTAACGGCAAAAATTGTAAATAATCAATTTATTCTTTCAGATGGTCGAAGTTATCATCTTTCAGACTGCAAAGCAGAATTCTATTAAGAAGCGCTATGGCTAATGGGGAAATATTCCAAGTAAAAAGTAGTTTTGACGCTAAAGCTTTTTAGAAGAGACTCAAGGCAAGATTAACCGTTATAAGCAGCATACTCAAAGCGGACGAGCGCGATGGCGCTCCTAAATATAAGAAAGGCTACGAACAGCACATGGGTGAAAAGGGTAAGCTTGAAAAGGCAGAGGGTCTTTTGGATTGTCAGCACATAAAGTAGTACAACAATGGAACGGATGGCCACATTTTTTATGATATTCCGAACTAGCGATG
>NZ_JAQFVG010000109.1:3537-3731 GCF_029439455.1 Caballeronia sp. BR00000012568055
GAAAAATCAATACTCATTCGCTCGACTGCAAAAAGAGAGTGTAAGCTCAGCAATCGATGCGAACGATATTTTTATTCGGATGAGGAATTTTATCGGGGCGACGGCGTCACCTGAGCGATTGTCTTGCTTGGAAGATTTGGGCGAAGCGATGGATGATATGCGCCACTATATTGTTCACAATATCTCTTTTGTTA
>NZ_JAQFVG010000109.1:3751-13294 GCF_029439455.1 Caballeronia sp. BR00000012568055
TTTGAGTTTTATTGCGGAGTCGATCGACCAGGGCGATTTGAGAAATTTTTTAATATCGCCGATATTTATTGATATGCCGGAATATGTTATTCGCATCGGTGATGAAGGGGATTTTTTTGTATATCGTAGTAGTTAGATATGGTCGACGAAGGGCCACTAAAAGCGGCCCTTCGTTTGCTTATCCCGCGGTAATCACCGGTGTGCCGTGTTCGACATTCACCTTCACGCGTTGCCCCGGCACGAATCCCGCGTTCGTAAGCCATCGCCCGGCAAGTCGAATCCCCGGGTAAAAGGGCGCAGTGTGTATCGCGGGCGGGTGCTGGGAGCTGCTGTGCCACTTTTCGTAGAAGGGTGGGCTTGGATTGCGCTGAAGCCGTTGACAGCGCGTCGCCGCCCAAACATTCGATGTTCAGAGTGGATATCCGCACTTACGGAAAGCCTGTACCGGACCGTTGACGACACCTCATATTAGGATGATGTTCGATCCGATGAACTACAACCCGGTCGCTGCGACGAGTCGGGCCAATGCGGCCAGGGCTGGCGCACGCCCGCTGACCTGCATCTCGACGTTGAAAGAGATGGCACGGTCACGCTGATCGGCCCACATATTTCGATTCTCTTTGCCAACCTGCCCGCGGCGTGCGGCGCGGAGCACACGGTGAAGGAATTGCGTGACGGTGCGCGTTTGTTCCGTGTGGATAAACCCAGCGGCAGCGAGTTGCGCGTCCGGATAGGCAATCAGCTTTACGTTTTTCCGTGCGAGGCAGGATTTAGCGCGCCTGCGCCGGGCTATCGTTATCGCCGCCTGCGGATTGGCAGTATCTGAGACGCATCGTCGAATGCAGTGTTGATGGAGAATCCGGGCGCTTGCTCGATGTGCGTCCGACACACGACGGTCGTATCGATTCAATCGTGCTTTACGATTCGGTCACGAGGCAGACTCACAAGTTGGTTAGTTATCTTTACGATGACCGGGGCAATCTGATTTCCGCCACGGATGCACTCGACGCTGCGCGCAGCTATGGCTATAAGGGCCACCATCTGACGCGCCATATCGATCGCGTGGGCCAGGCCTTCTATTACGACTATAACGACGCGTGGCAGGTCATTCATGCGTGGGGCGACGGCGGTCTCCACGATTACCGCTTCATCTATCACGATGCGCTGCGCGAAACGGAAGTGATCGATTCGCGTGGCCATATTTCGTTGGTTCGCTTCGATGAGAACAACTTGCCCATCAGCGAAATCGATCCGCTGGGCGGAGTCACGCTTGCCGATGGCAGCAAAACGCAGGTTTCATTTGATCAGTACTCCATTCCTGTCGATATCCGCGATGCGCAGGGCCGATGCTGGAATACTGACGCAAACCAATCTTATCGGCGCATGGGACGACCGAGATCAGTTGCGCGAGCATGTGAATGCAGTCAGTGCAAGCCAGATGGCAACAGTCTCACCATCAACTACGACGGCGATGCTTTCGATTTCTGCATCCTGACAATACTCAACGTGCCAAAAGTAGCAAGAAGCAGCAATGTGCTGCACATCTGACGCCTCATCAAAAGTCCGTCCGCCAATATCGGAATTGTCTCCTTTCGGATACCTGAGTATTAGCGAATAGTCGATCCTTCTCAGGAGGAATTGACATGCGAAACTTTTCTAAAAGTGCGTGGAAACACTTCATTGCCGTGGCGCTGCTCGGGTTCAGTCAGTTGGCGTGCGCGCAGTCGCTGTGGACATGGAACAACGCGACGCATCCTGCCGGTGTAGGCGGAGTGCCGGGAGGTGCATCGGGCGCGGGTGTGTGGGTGTACAAGGGCGTCTATTACATTCCGGGCGTGGGACATATGGCCAGTCCGCTCGGCGCGTGGCGTATCGAGTCGGTGACGGGGCAGGGTAACTTCGGCAGGGTTGCGCATACAACTCGACCGACCAACACGGAAACAGGTGACGATATCGGTCTGATCGCAACCGGAACGCAACCCATTGCTCCGCGCATCCGTGTTTCGGACGGGTGGCAGGACGCGCCGATCAGCGATGTTTCGCATGGCGATCTAAAGAAGGGCGACTGGATCTGCCATTCGGGTATGTCGGCCGACACGCGGTCGTCCGGCGGTTATCGCTGTGGCACCATGACCATGGACTGTCCTCGCACAGCTTCGATGTGCTACGCCGCCGCCGCAAGCGGCAATCTCGTCGCCGGCGGCGATTCCAGCGGCCCGGTCTGGTGGTACGACGGGCGCGGAGGCGTCGTGCTGATGGGATGGGTCAGAGGCTCTCTGATGATCGACAGCAAGCAGTGGTTGTCGTTTTCGCCGGTGTGGCTGATCCAGGACCACGTCTGGAAACCGGAAGAGTCCTGGGTATCGTGGGGTTATCCGGCCGGCAACGATGGCACCGGCTGTTTCCTCACCACCAGCGGATGCATTAAACCCTGACCTTCTCCATAATCCGCTCCGGATGCGCGCTTGCCTTGAACCCAAAGCGCGCATAAAGCCCGTGCGCACCCGAAGTCACCAGCATCATTCGGCGCAGCGCTTGCAACTCCGGATGCGCCATCACGCATTCCATCATCCATGTGCCCAGACCCGCGCCCTGATGCTCGGGCAAAACGAACACATCGGCGAGGTAGGCGAAGGTCGCGGTATCCGTAATCATGCGCGCATAGCCGATTTGCGCATCGCCATGGAAAAGGCCGAAGGCGAGCGAATGCCGCGCCGCGCGCTCCACTTTTTCTCGCGCGATTCCCGGCGACCAGTACGCCACTTCGCTTAGATATCGGTGCACGACATCGAAATCGAATCGTTCGATATCGGTCGTCACGCGGTATGCGTTCTTCGTCCACTCCATCGCGCTGCTCCATCCGATGATGAAGCAAAGAGCATAGCTCAGACGCGCGCGGCCTCAGCCTCGGCTACAGGGCGAATCAAATAGAACGAACCTGCGAGCTTGCAGACGAGTCCCGCGCCGCACACCACGGCAGCAGCAGGAAACACATGCCATTGCAGCGCGAGCGTCGGTGCAACGAACGCGACGCTGACAAAACCGAGCGCGACCGTCACCCAACGCGCCCATTGCAGCCGCGCGGCGACGCACGCATACAAGAGCGCAACCAGCACTCTCGATACCACCGATGCCGCCAGCGGATGCGCCGTTGCATCGCCCGGCAAGCCGATGCTGACCGCGAGCGCGAGTTCTGCCCACGACAGCGCCCACGCCGCGCCGAGACAGGCGAGCGCATGCCTGAATCGAATATCGGATGTCGGAACAGAAATCGCAGCGGATCCGTCCGTGCGATCGTCGTAAGTCTGGAGCACGCTCATCTGGCCTTCCCCTTTCTTCGTTTTCGCTATGACGGCCGGCCGCGTGTTTTTATGCCGTGGCTCAACCGCTTGCACGAAAGAGCATTCCGCGTGCCAGCCCTGGCTAGCCGCCCGAAAGCAGCATGATCGAAGTTCATGCCACGCCGTGTTACGTGATCCCAACGCAACACGTCACGTGGCATCGGTTCAGACTTACGAGCGTTCCAGTTCAAACAATCGCGCTGGCCGCAGATGATTCAGCGCGTAATGCTTGCGTCCGCGCAGAGCGTGCCCGTGTGCGTCGCGGCCTTCGTAATACAGGCGATCTTCGACTTCGGCCTTCACCGGCGCGACCATGCCGCGATCGATCATCCGATAGCCGCTCTCCAGCATCAGCAGCACGCCATTGCGCGCTGGCCGGCTGTCGAAGCCGCCGAGGCCATCGCTGGGCGTGGGCACATAATTAACGGATGTCGCGTTGTTCGCGATCACGCGGTCGGGATCGCGCGCCAGCATTTCCGCTTCGCGTTGCGCGTCGCGGCTCTTGCCGTCCGCATCGACGGTGTCATCGAGGGTGTCGTCGTTTGTTACGTCTATACCGCGCGGTCTGCGCTCGCGCTCGCCTTCCGGGCCGATGGTCGTATCGGCGGATTGCGGTATCGGCGTCTTGGCGTGCGCGCCCGCGTGCGCTTCGCCGCCTGCCGCGGCTTTGTTTGCATCGCTCAATGTGACGTGCGCAGTTTCAGCGGCGGGCGTCTTGATCGGACTCTCCGCGGTGCGATCCTTTTGCTTTTCCTGCGATTCGTTTGCTCCGGCGTTGTTCATCGCGTGCTCCGTTGATTGACGTGAATCAACCGCCCTGACGCAAGACTCGTTCCGGTTATTTGGCGACGGAACTGCAACCCTTGTCGCAAGGCGTCAGTCCATGCGCATGAAAAATTCAGGCTTTTTTTTCGGCCCCAAGCGCATTTCATACAAGTATGATTTGGAACCTGTCGATGGCAAAGCGCAATACGCGCGACGCGAGCAACAAGGAGGGCGCGTCGAGTACCGCTGTCGGGCATTGAATTCGAATGAGCAGGGCACTTAGATACGTCAGATACGGGTGACTCATGCAACACGATGCAGCCTTTTCACATCGAGGCTACCTACTCAACTGCGCGCCCGCCAGGGCCGGTGACGGCAGCTATCAGCCTTATGTCGTGATCTCGCGCACCAGCGATGGTGAACTCGTCGCGAATCGCTTCTTTCCGTCGGACCTGCGTTTTCGCAACGAAGGCGACGCCATTGCGCACGCGCGCGACTGGGCCGTGCGATGGATCGACGCCAGCAACGTGACCATGCGCTCATGAACACGTTCGCTTATCTCCCGAAGCCGCATCGACGACGGGCGGCAGGCGCGCCCGAAAACGGTTACTCTTGACGTTTGTTCCGTCTCCGTAGCCTCAGCACGCACATGCAAAACAAGCCACCGCTCGCGGCCGCGCCGCCGCACGCCATCTCCACCGACGATACGCCGCTCGCGCCGCACGAGTGGGGTTTGTCCCGCATCGTGGCCGACTTGCGGCAATCGCGCGAAGAGTTGCATCGCACGCGGCATCCGCTGGGCATACGCGAATTGCCATCGCGCGAAGCTATTCAAAAGATCGTCAATGGTCTGCGTGCCGCGCTGTTTCCCACGCATTACGGCGCGCCCGATCTGACCGATGAAAGCGTCGATTATTACGTCGGTCAGACGCTCGAAAGCACCTTGCGGCTGCTGCATGAACAGATTCGCCGCGCGTTGCGGTTTTTGCCGGAACATCGCGATACCGGCGATGCCGTGCTAAGCGAGCAGGCCTTCGCCATCGCGCGCGAGTTCGGCACGCAACTGCCGCAAATCCGCGCGCTGCTCGTCTCGGATATTCAGGCCGCGTTCACGGGCGATCCCGCCGCGCAGCACATCACCGAGATTTTGCTGTGCTATCCGGGCGTTTGGGCGATGACGCATCATCGGCTTGCGCACGCGTTGCACGAACTCGGCGTGCCGCTGCTGGCGCGCTTTATCAACGAGATCGCGCACTCGCTAACGGGGATCGATATCCATCCGGGCGCGACCATCGGGCCGAGCTTTTTTATCGATCACGGCACGGGCGTGGTGATTGGCGAGACGGCGATCATCGGGCAGCATGTGCGCGTGTATCAGGCGGTGACGCTGGGCGCAAAGAGCTTTCCGGCGTCCAATGATGGCTCGCTCGTCAAAGGCAATGCGCGCCACCCGATTGTCGAGGACGATGTCGTGATTTATGCGGGCGCGACCATTCTGGGCCGCGTGACGATTGGCAAGGGTTCGGTGATCGGCGGTAACGTGTGGCTCACGCATAGCGTGCCGCCGGGAAGCAATGTCTCGCAGGGGAAAGTGCGTGAAGGCGGCGGTGATGCGCCCGGCGGTGGCTTCGGCGCATAGTGCGCTTGAACGTGTTTTTAACGTAAAAGGCCTGCATTTGCAGGCCTTTTTGCTTTACGTATTCGATACGCTGAACGCGTTCGTATTACCAACGATGGATAAGAATTCGCGCCGCGTAGAAGCGTCGTCGCGGAACGATCCAAGCATGCGCGATGTCACCATCGACACGCCCGCTTTATGCACGCCGCGCGTCGACATACATTGATGCGCCGCTTCCAAAATGACGCCGACGCCGATCGGCTGCAATACCTCGTTTAAGGTATCCGCAATCTGCACCGTCATCTTTTCCTGAATCTGCAAACGCTTGGCGAAGGCATCGACCAGACGCGCGAGCTTGGAAATGCCGACCACGCGTTTGTTTGGCAAATAGGCCACGTGCGCGCGGCCAATGATCGGCACCATATGATGTTCGCAGTAACTCTCGAAGCGAATATCCTTCAGCACGATCATCTCGTCGTAGCCTTCCACCTCCGAGAACGTGCGCGCGAGGATATCGTGCGGATTCTGCTCATAGCCGCGAAAGAATTCTTCATACGAGCGCACCACGCGCGCGGGTGTATCGAGCAGACCTTCGCGCTGCGGATCGTCACCCGCCCAACGTAACAACACGCGCACGGCGGCTTCGGCTTCTTCGCGGCTTGGACGATCGGCTGACGCAGCAGGCATGTCCGAAGCGGAAGAATGGGTATTGCGCGAGGCGCTCATAGACGGCTCCTTTCAGATCGTGAGTACGGATAGCGCGCTTATTGTTTCACGTTTCTGAAAGTCGATACGCGCATCAGGTTTTTCCACCTCCGTCGATACCCGATCCCGTGCGCCACACTTCCTTGCCACGCTCGGTCAGTTCGCCGCAGCTATGGTCCTTGTCGGCCTCGGTGCCGGGTTGGGCCATGTCGCCACCCGACTGTTCTTGCGATGGCTGTTTGCGGCCTTTCTCGCGGGCAATACGCTCTTCCTGGGAACGTCCGGCATAGTCACTCATGTCGTTTCTCCTTTCGAACGATACGACGATACGCGCGCAAGCGACGTTCCCGCGTGCTTGCTTAAGCGTCAGGCAGGCGCATGCTGAACGCCGCCAAGAATCATCCACGACACGCCGAACTTGTCCTGAACCATGCCGAAGCGTTTAGCGAAGAACGTTTGCGTCATGGGCATCTGCACTTGTCCGCCGTTGCAGAGCGCGTTGAAATACTTCTCTGCCTGCTGCTCGTCATTCGCCGTCAAAGAAAGCGAAACGCCCTTGAATTCAGGCTTGCCGCTGCACATCCCGTCAGACGCCATCAACATGGAATCGCCGATGGTGAATGCCACGTGCATGATCTTTTCTTCCGATCCGGGCGGCAGGCTGCAACCGCTTGCGGTCTCGGCTTTCCCAGCTTCGGGGTTTTCCTTGAAGCGCATCATCATCACCGTTTGCGCGCCGAGATGCTCGCGATAAAACGTCAGCGCTTCTTCACAACGGCCTTCGAAGAACAAATAAGGTTGCACTTGCATGTCTGCTCCTTGAGTTGAGCGATTCGTTGAGCGGGTCGGACAGAGGAAACTATTTTTATACTTGTGTACAGCGTCCACAAAAAATAGCAGAGATAATGGACACTGTCCACATTGAGATTTCATGCCCGAATAAAAATGAAGAATGGCAAGCCGAGAAGCACGTATCGACACGGCGATCTGCGCCGCGCATTGATCGATGCAGGTATCGAACTCGCACGCGATGGCGGGCCTGACGCCGTCGTGCTGCGCGAAGCAACGCGTCGTGCGGGCGTGGTGCCGAATGCGGCGTACCGGCATTTCGAAAGCCGCGATGAATTGCTGACAGCGGTGCGATCGGCGGCGCTTTCCGCGGTCGCGCAAGCGATGGAAGAAGAACTGGCGGCGCGTCCCAGGAAGCGTCGTCGCATGGACGCGGCGCGTGCCGGATTGCGCGCTATCGGCACGGGTTATCTGCGTTTTGCGCAGATGGAAACGGGCTTGTTTCGCACCGCGTTTGCGGCGCCGCCAGCAGAATGGGAAGCGCACGAAGGCGCGTATGGAAAAGGACCGAGCGGACTCGATCCTTTCGAGCTACTGAGCCGTGCGCTCGATGAAATGGCCGAAGCGGGCGCGCTGGACATGAAGCGTCGTCCGGAAGCGGAATATCTTGCGTGGAGCGCGGTGCATGGCTTTGCGCTCTTGTTGATTGAAGGGCCGCTGCAAGGGCTCGATCAAAAGCAGATCGAACCGCTTGCCACGCGTCTTCTGGATATGGTGGAAAACGGCCTATAAAACCTTATTTCTTCGATGGCTGCGCAATCGGCTCGACAATGCTGATCAGCAAAATCAGACACAGCAGCGAGGTGCCGAGCATATACATGAACACGCTTGTCCAGCTATAACGATCGAGCAGCAAGCCGACCGCGAGCGGTGCGCAAGCGCCGCCAATCTGCCCGAGCGAATTCACGATACCGAACGCCGTGGGATACGTCGCTTTCGTGGCAAGGCCCATCGGATACGCGGAATAGCCCGCAAAACCAATACCGAGCATCAGTCCCGACGCGATCAATGCCGCGCCGAGATACGCGACGCTATTGGGTGCATCGATCAAAGCGAACATCATGATCATGGTGCCGAGTGCGCCGAGCATCATCATCGGCTTGCGGCGGCCGCCGAGGAAGCGATCCGAAATCCAGCCGCCGAGCATATTGCCCGTGACTGCGCCAATGAACGGCGCCGACGCGAGAAAGCCCATCTTTACCGATGCAAAACCCTTAACGGTGACGAGATACGTAGGAATCCATGAGATAAAAATATTGCTGATGCCGATCATGCAGCCATAGCCCAGCGCCACGCCAAAGATATTCCACGAACGAAACACCTGACCGATGGTTTCGAGTTGCGGCACCTTTTTCGTGCGATTGATCGCATCGAGACGCGGCATCGGCTCCATCTGCGGACGGCGGCCTGCGCTGCGTGCGCCTTCGTTCGATTCATCGAGAATGTAGCGCTGTTCGGCGGGCGAGCAGAAGCGGTTCTCACTCGGCGAATTCGTGACGACGAGCATCCACACGAAGGCCAGCAAAATGCCGGGAATAGCGAACACATAGAAAATTTCGCGCCATCCCCACAACTGAATCACGATGATGCACACCGATGGCACGATCAGCGGCCCGAGTTTCGATGCCGCGATCCACAAGCCGGTGGCCGTGCCTTTTTCTCGCGAGGGAAACCAACGATTGATCACGTTCGTGCAGCCGATTCCAAGCGGCCCTTCCGACAACCCGAGTCCCACGCGATAAGTCATCAGCAACAAGACCGACGACGTGGTGCCCATCAGACCTGTAAATACGGACGTCAGAATCATGAAGACGGAAAACAGCAGGCCAGTGGTCTTTTCGCTAAGACGCTTGTAAAGCAGGCCAACGGGAATTTGCACGAAGCCATAAGCGAACGAAAACAGACTGACGATCAGCCCGGCCTCGGTATTGGTAATGCCATATTCTTTCTTGAGATACGGCAGCGCGATGCCGAAATTCGCGCGATCCGCGCAGGCGATAGCCCAGATGCAGAAGATCAGTCCCATCACCACCCAGCGATGACTGGTGCGTTTTTCCGTGCTGGCGTGGGCGTCTGTCGATGCGACGGCGCTGTCTGCATTGCTCATGCGTTGTCTCCGGATTGATGTGCGAGGCTCTTTTGATTGTCCTTCTATGCCTTGATTGTCGCGGCGCGCCAAAGCATCCGTCCAATCTTTTGTTGCTATTAGCTGATTCCTTTATTGAATCGATTTGCGCTCGTTTTCTGAATCAGTTGATATGGATT
>NZ_JAQFVG010000109.1:13314-37047 GCF_029439455.1 Caballeronia sp. BR00000012568055
CTGAATCCGATCCTCGTCCCGGCCATCAACGAGAAATTGAATGCGCTGTACACCGTGCATCGCTTGTTCGAACAGGACGATAAGGATGCGTATATCCGCGAGCATGGCGCATCGATTCAGGGCGTGATTACCGGCGGTCATACGGGCATTTCCAACGACATGATCGATCGTTTGCCAGCGCTTAAGGTGATCGCCGTCAATGGCGTTGGCACCGATGCCGTCGATCTGAATTTCGCGCGTTCACGCGGTTTGCCCGTTACCGCGACGTTTGGCGCGTTGACCGAAGATGTGGCCGATCTGGCTATCGGTCTTATCATCACCGTGCTGCGCGAGATCGTGCCGGGCAATGATTTCGTTAAGACTGGCAAGTGGGTGACCAACCCTAGCCCAAGCGCAATTCCTTTGTCGCGTCGCTTTAGCGGCAAGCGCGTCGGTATTGTCGGAATGGGGAAAGTGGGGCGCGCGATTGCGCAGCGCGCAGCGGCATTCGGCTGCCCGATCGCTTACACCGATGTCGTCGAGATGAACGATCTCGATCATCGCTTCGTGCCGGATTTGCTTTCGCTTGCTCGCGAAAGCGATATTCTCGTATTGGCCGCAGCAGCAGATAAAGCTAAAGGCATCATCAACTCAGCCGTGCTCGATGCTTTAGGCAAGGGCGGTTATCTCATCAATATCGCGCGCGGCAAGCTCGTGGTCGAGGGTGATCTGGTCGAAGCGCTGCAAGGTGGCGTAATCGCGGGCGCAGGTCTGGACGTTTTCGTCGATGAACCCAATGTGCCTGAAGCGCTGCTGCGCATGGATAACGTCGTGGTGCAGGCGCATCGCGCAAGCGCGACGGTGGAGTCGCGCACGGCAATGGGCGAGATGGTGCTGGCGAGCCTTGCGCAAGGCATTGCAGGGCAACGTCCCGAAGGCAGTCTGACGACGTAAATCGAAACGTTCCGGCTCGAACATATAATGATCGGCACCCTCGCTTACGACGACTACGTCGATTACGAATGCTCGATCTCGGACAAGTGCGTTGCTTCGTTGCCGCTGCGACGGAATTGAATTTCCGTCGTGCGGCGGCGCTGCTCAATATGACGCAGCCGCCGCTTTCAAGGCAGATTCATCTGCTGGAAGAAAACCTCGGCGTCAAGCTATTCGAACGCATCGGCCGCACCGTCAAGCTGACGACGGAAGGCCGCGCCTTTCTTGCGGATGCCTCGCGTCTGCTCAATATCGCGGAGCAAGCGGAAAGCACGGTGCGTCGCGCTAGCAAAGGCAAGACCGGCCGCGTAAGACTCGGCTTTACCGGCGCAGCGGGCTATGAATTGATTCCCGAGCTTTTGATGGCCGCTAAGCATGCGCTGCCAGAAATCGACGTGGTCTTGCTCGAACTTGTTTCTGTCGCGCAAATCGAGGCCTTTGAAGCGAATGCAATCGACCTTGGTTTCTTAAGGCCATTGCCTTCGCGCCAGCAACTCGAATTTTTATTGGTCGATAAAGAGCCTTTAATCGTCGCGCTTCCCGCAGGTCATGAGCTTTGCGAATTCAAGCAAATCGAGCTTAAGCAGCTTCACGATCAGCCCTTCATCATGCACTCGCCCACGCACGGTAAATACTTTTACGAGCGCATCATGGGCATGTTCACGACGGCCGAAGTCAAACCGAATTTCACGCAATATATCGATCAGACGCCCACTATCCTTTCGCTCGTGCGCGCGGGTTTGGGCGTAGGCATTCTGCCGTTTTCGTCGCAGCGATTTCACTATGACAACGTCGAATTCAGGCTCATCGCGCGCAATACTGTGCAAGCGGAAATGAGCATGGCATGGCGTGTGGATCAGGATAATCCCGCCGTCACGGCCTTCAGGCTCATGGCGGCGGAATACTTTGCGAGCAGGACTAAATAAGCTTGAGCGTGCGTGCAGTGGCATCGATTGCGGCTTTGGCTTTAGTCACCATCTCGTCGATTTCCGCATGCGTGATGATAAGCGGCGGCGATAGCAACATACGATCATGGCTTGCACGCATGACGAGACCATCGTCGAAGCAGAAATCGCGGCATAGCGTGCCGATATCGTCGGCGTTGTCAAAGCGTTTGCGTATAGCCGGGTCTTGCGCGAGTTGAATGCCGGCGACAAGTCCCACGCCCGCGATTTCACCGACGATCGGATGATCGCTAAGCGCTGCCCTTAAACGCGCTTGGAAATAAGGCCCAGAATCGCGCTTTACGTGCTCGACGATGCCTTCGTCTCTCAAGAGCTTTAGGTTAGCAATCGCGACGGCAGCCGCAACCGGATGCCCTGAATACGTAAAGCCGTGATTGAATTCGCCGCCTTCGCTAATCGCATCGGCAATGGCATCTGACAGACCGACCGCGCCCATCGGCACATAACCGCTGGTCAAACCCTTAGCCATCGTCATGACGTCCGGCTTGAAGCCGAAGTGCTGATGCGCGAACCATTCTCCCGTGCGGCCAAATCCGCCGATCACTTCATCCGCTATCAGCAGCACATTATGCTTGCGGCAGATGCGTTCGATTTCAGCCCAATAAGTCGATGGCGGAAAGATCACGCCGCCCGCGCCCTGAAAAGGCTCACCGATAAACGCGGCCACATTTTCCGCGCCTAGCTCGATAATCTTCGCTTCGAGTTGCCTTGCGCGTTCAAGCCCAAAGCCCGCTTCATCCATCGATCCGCCTTCGCCATACCAGTAAGGCTGATCGATATGCACGATATGCTCGACTTTCGAGGGCATCTGCTCGTGCATATAACTCATGCCGCCCAGCGTCGCGCCTGCAATAGTCGAACCGTGATACGCATTTTTCCGCGCGATCACATAGTGTTTCTGCGCCTTGCCTTGCGTCGCCCAATAGCGATGCACGACGCGCAAAGCCGTATCGTTCGCTTCCGATCCGCTATTGCAATAAAGAAAGCGCTTGAACGGCGTGAGCTGCGCGAGCAGCGAAGATAACTCCACCACAGGCGGATGCGTCGTCTTGAAGAACGTGTTGTAGTAGGGCAATTCCTGCATCTGCGCGAAAGCTGCATCGGCAAGTTCGCGTCGTCCATAGCCAACGTTGACGCACCACAAGCCCGCCATGCCATCGATCAGACGAGTTCCTTCGGTATCCAAAAGATATACGCCTTGCGCCTTGGCAATGACACGGCTGCCTGCGCGATTAAGCGCGGCCATATCCGAAAACGGATGAAGATGATGCGCAGCATCCAGCGCGCGATAATGCGATGTCGAATCGAATCGGTCATTCATGATCTTGTCTCCGCTCTTAGACGTGCAATAGCAAATGCTTGCGTTCCCACGAACTGATGACGCGAAAGAACGCCTGATATTCGGTTTCCTTTAGCGCCAGATAAGCGCGCACGAATTTTTCGCCAAGCATGTCCGCAATCGGTTCGCATGCGCCCATCAAACTCAAACCTTCGTCGAGATTGCGCGGCAATTGAAAGGGCAGGCGATAACCATCGCTTGCAAGCGGCTCAGTGGGTTCGAGGTGCTGCGTCATGCCGAGATAGCCTGCGGCTAGCGTCGCGGCAATCGCCAGATAAGGATTGCAGTCCACGCCCGGAATACGATTTTCGATACGTCGCGCAGCCGGTGACGCATACGGCACGCGAAAGCCGACCGTGCGATTGTCATAGCCCCATTGCACGTTGATCGGCGCGGCCATAAAGCGCGACAAGCGCCGATAGGAGTTGATATAAGGCGCGAAGATCGGCATCAACGCAGGCGTGTATTTCTGCAAGCCAGCGATATAGCTATAGAACAACCCGGTCGGTTCGCCATCGCGATTGCTAAAGAGATTGCGTCCGCTTTCTTCATCCACCACGCTTTGATGCACGTGCATGGCAGAGCCGGGTTCGTTCTCCATCGGCTTGGCCATAAAGGTCGCGTACATCTTGTGGCGCAACGCAGCTTCGCGCACGGTGCGCTTGAACAGAAACACGCGGTCTGCAAGATTCAAGGGATCGCCGTGCAGAAAGTTGATTTCCATTTGCGCTGCGCCGACTTCGTGAATCAGCGTATCGACTTCCAGCTCCTGCACTTCGCAATATTCATAGATGTCTTCGAAGAGCGGGTCGAACTCGTTGACTGCATCGATCGAATAGGCTTGACGGCCGGTTTCAGCGCGTCCCGTTCTGCCTACGGGCGGCTGCAAAGGCAAGTCAGGATCACGATTGACATCCACCAGAAAGAATTCGAGTTCAGGCGCGACAACCGGACGCCAGCCTTTGGCCGCATATTTCTGAAGCACTTCGCGCAGCACGCGTCGCGGTGAAATGGCCACGGGCGTGCCATCGAAATGCACGCAGTCGTGTATGACCTGCGCGGTCGGGTCCGTGGCCCACGGAATGAGCCGTATGGTCGATGCATCGGGTACGCAGACCATATCGGGATCGGTGACGCCGGTGATGGTGTCTTCGGGGTAATCGCCGGTGACGGTTTGAATCATCACCGCTTGCGGCAGCCGCATCGATTCGCCCGACTCGAACTTGCTGCGCGGAATGATCTTGCCGCGCGCCGTGCCGGCCATATCGGGGATGATCGCTTCGATCTCGGTGATGCGATGTTTTCGCAGAAATTCGTCGATGCGTTCCATATCGTTCTCTCGTTTCTTTAGGGCGTGTTTAGCCACGGCCTAAGCGACGGATCGCTTAGGCGCAAAAAGTCAACGCGCAGGCTTAAACCGCTTAAGCGCGCGTAAATGATTCGCTAAGAAAGGAAAGAGGCGCTACGGCAGCAATGAAGCCGCGCCGACGCAATCCACGGCGATAAACGCGCGTGCAGCGATGGCGTTGCGGCGTCGCACGCAACGGCGCGACAGAATGACGACGTTCGACAGGAAGCGGCGACTGAAAGCGATCTTGCCGCAGCGATTGGCGTCAGAGCGCGACTTGCTCTGCTTAGCCATAGGGCTTTGGACTTTCACGATTGCACTCGTTTGGCGAGATTGAATTTGATGGGCACGCATGATGCCCTTGGTGAGCATATACGAGCCAATAACGCCGTCAAGCCGTGTTTTCCAGCGGTTATTTTTGCGCGCGGCGAAGCTGTGCGCGCTAATCACCGATAATGTCGGCTCGAACGCCCAATGCCTGCCATGCTCGCCAATCTTCTCGTTCAACTCGTCAACGGCTTAGCCGATGCCTGCGCGCTCTTTCTCGTCGCGTCGGGTTTGTCGCTTATCTTTGGCGTGACGCGCATCGTCAATTTCGCGCACGGGTCGCTTTATATGCTCGGCGTGTACGTTGCGTATAGCCTGACGAGCCGCTTCGGCGCGAGCGTCGCGGGCTTCTGGTGCTCGGTCTTAGCAGCGGCTTTAGTGATCGGCGCGCTAGGCGCTTTAGTGGAATTCAGCATCTTGAGGCGGATTTATCGCGCGCCCGAGTTGTTTCATCTGCTTGCCACATTTGCGCTGGTTTTGATTTTCCGTGACGGCGCGCTTTATCTTTGGGGACCGGAAGATCTGTTCGGCCCGCGTGCGCCGCATCTGGCGGGCGCGGTGCAATTGCTTGGTCACGCGCTGCCTGCATACGATCTTGTGCTTATCGCCATCGGTCCTGTCGTGCTGCTTGCGCTTTGGTATGCGTTGACGCGCACCCGCTGGGGCACGCTGGTGCGCGCGGCCAGTGCCGACCGTAAAATGCTCGGCGCGCTAGGCGTCAATCAGGCGTGGCTCTTTACCGGCGTGTTCTTCGTCGGCGCGTTTCTCGCGGGACTCGGCGGCGCGTTGCAGGTGCCGCGCATGTCGGCGAATCTTTCGCTCGATCTCGATACCATTGGCAATGCGTTCGTTGTCGTCGTGGTTGGCGGCATGGGTTCGATTCCGGGCGCGTTTGTCGCTGCATTGCTGATCGCGGAAATCAAGGCGATGTGTATCGGCATTGGTCATGTGTCGGTGTTCGGCATCGACTTTTCCTTGTCGAAATTCACGCTGGTCGCGGAGTTCGTGGTGATGGCCGTGGTGCTCGTGTTGCGGCCCTGGGGCTTATTCGGGCGCGCGCAAGCCATCGTGCGTACGGCTGCGCCTGCGGATCGGCCTTTGCGTCCTTTCTCGCGCAATGCAAAGCTTGCTATGTCGATCGTGGTGATCGTGCTTGCGCTTGCGCCTTTAGCGGCGGATGCCTTTCCGTATATGCCCGTGCTCCTGGTCGAAATCATGATCGCCGTATTGTTCGCGGCGAGTCTGCATTTCATCATGGGACCGGGCGGCATGCATTCGTTTGGCCATGCCGCTTATTTCGGCTTAGGCGCTTACGGCGCAGCGCTTTTTCTTAAGGCGCTTGCCTTGCCGATGGAAGCGGCGCTCGTGTTGGGACCGCTTATCGCAGGCTTAGGCGCGTTAGTGTTTGGCTGGTTCTCCGTGCGCTTATCGGGCGTCTATCTGGCGATGCTCACACTCGCGTTTGCGCAGATCGTATGGACCGTCGTTTATCAATGGGATGCAGTGACGGGCGGCAGTAACGGCATTCTCGGTTTATGGCCTGCTGCATGGCTTGCATCGCCGGTGGCGTTTTATTATCTGACGCTGATCGCAACGATCTTCGGCGTCTGGGTCTTGCGCCGCATGTTATTTGCGCCTTTAGGACTTGCCATGCGCGCAGGCCGCGATTCTCCTTTGCGTGCAGAAGCGATCGGCTTGAACGTAGCGCGCGTGCAGTGGGTCGCGTTTATCGCGGCATCGCTTGTATGTGGATTGGCGGGTTCGCTTTACGCATTCTCCAAAGGCAATATATCGCCTGAAGTGATCAGCGTCGGCCGCTCCGTCGATGGTCTGGTAATGGTCCTGCTAGGCGGCATTCAAACACTGACTGGTCCGATCGTTGGTGCGGCTGTCTTTACTTGGCTGCAAGACACCGTCGCACGTCAGACCGATTACTGGCAAGCGCTCTTGGGCGCAATCATTCTTGTGCTGGTCGTTGCATTTCCTCAAGGTATTGCAGGCTTCGTGCGCGATCGATTCGCGGAGGCGCAATGACGCTGCTGCGTATCGAAGCCTTATCGAAATCGTTCGACGGCGTCAAAGCGGTCGATGACGTGTCCTTTAGCCTTGAAGCGGGTGAACTGCTTGCATTGATCGGACCGAACGGCGCGGGTAAATCGACCTGCTTCAACATGATCAACGGACAATTGAAGCCGACGTCCGGTTCTATTCGTTTCGACGATCAAGAACTCGCCGGCAAGCGTCCGCGCGATATCTGGCGCGCGGGCGTAGGCCGCACGTTTCAGATCGCGGCCACCTTCAATTCAATGACGGTGCTTGAAAACGTGCAGATGGCTTTGCTTTCCTTTGAGCGCCGCGTCTTTAATTTCTTAGGCCGGATCGACTCATGGCGTAAGGAAGAGGCGCTTGCCTTGCTTGAACTCGTTGGCATGGCGGAGCATGCGCATCGCAGTTGCGCCGTGCTGGCTTATGGCGATGTCAAGCGCGTCGAATTGGCCATTGCGCTTGCCAATCGCCCTAAGCTTTTGTTGATGGATGAGCCGACCGCAGGCATGGCGCCGGAAGAACGCAACGCTTTAATGGCGCTGACCGCGCGCCTTGCTAAAGACCAAAAAATCGGCGTGCTCTTTACGGAGCACAGCATGGACGTGGTGTTCGGCTATGCGGATCGATTGATCGTTTTGGCGCGGGGCCGTTTGATTGCGCAAGGCAATGCCGAGACCATCCGTAACGATGCGCGCGTGCGCGAAGTCTATCTCGGAGGCGTTCGATGAATCCTCTGCTAAGCGTGCAATCGCTGAATGCGTTTTATGGCCGCGCCCATATTCTTTTCGATGTCAGTTTCGAAGTCGCGCAAGGCGAAGTAATCGCTTTGATGGGCCGCAACGGCGCAGGCAAATCGACGACCATGAAAGCGATCATGGGTCTGCTCGCGCACAAGTCGGGAAGCGTCACGTTTATGGGCGACGAGATCAGCGCGTGGCCCGCGCATCGAATCGCACGAAAAGGTTTGGGTTATGTACCGGAAGATCGCCGCGTATTCGGCGACCTTACCGTAATGGAAAATCTCGACACCGGCCGGCAAGCGCCGCGTGAAGGCGCACCGCTTTGGACGCCGGAAAAACTCTTTCGCGTATTTCCAAACCTTGGCGAAATGCGTGACCGGCGCGCGAGCCGCATGAGCGGCGGCGAACAACAAATGCTCACTGTAGCGCGCACGCTGATGGGCAATCCGCGCGTAGTGCTGCTGGATGAACCATCGGAAGGCGTGGCGCCGGTGATCGTCGAGCAGATGGCGGAGATGATTCTCGAACTCAAGCGCGAGGGCGTGTCGATCGTATTATCCGAACAGAATCTGCACTTCGCGGAGCGCGTGAGCGACCGCGTTTATGTGCTGGAAAAAGGGCAAATCCGTCATACAGGCACAATGAACGAACTCGCGCATGACGAAGCTGCACGGCGCGACTATCTCGGCGTATGAATCTTTCGTAAAGGAGCGCTTTAAATGACTCACCGTGCAGGCTTGCGCCTCACTCTGACCGCTATCGCCGCGAGCCTGAGCTTCGCCGCGCATGCCGACACCATCAAGATCGGCGAGATCAATAGCTATAAGGTCGTGCCCGCGTTTCTTACGCCGTACAAGAACGGCTGGAATCTCGCGCTGGATCAGATCAATGCGGCGGGCGGCATCAACGGCAATAAGCTGGAAGTAGTATCGCGCGATGACAACGGCAATCCGGGCGATACCGTGCGCGTGGCGCAGGAGCTGGTCACGCGCGAGCAAGTGAAGCTTTTATTCGGCGGTTATTTATCCAATACCGGCTTAGCGCTTGCCGACTACGCTAAGCAACGGCGTATTTTCTTTTTGGCAGCTGAGCCTTTGACCGATAAGATCGTTTGGCAAGACGGCAATAAATATACGTATCGCTTAAGGCCATCGACTTATATGCAGGTTGCCATGCTCGTGCCTGAAGCCGCTAAGCTCAAGAAAAAGCGCTGGGCTTTGGTGTATCCGAACTACGAATATGGTCAGTCCGCAGTAGCGACGTTCAAGCGTCTTCTCAAAGCCGCGCAACCCGATGTCGAATTCGTAGCCGAGCAAGCCACGCCTTTGAATAACATCGATGCAGGCGCAGTCACTCAAGCACTTGCCGATGCCAAACCCGACGCCATCTTCAACGTGCTCTTTAGCGGCGATCTCGGCAAGTTCGTACGCGAAGGCAACACGCGTGGCTTGTTCAAGGATCGCTCGGTGGTCTCCTTGCTGACGGGCGAGCCGGACTATCTCGACCCGCTCGGCGCGGAAGCACCGGTAGGCTGGATCGTGACGGGCTATCCGTGGTATTCGATCGACACCGCCGCCAACAAGCAATTCGTCGCCGCGTATGAAGCGAAGTATCACGACTATCCGCGTCTTGGTTCGGTGGTCGGCTATTCGGCCATGATGTCGATTGCCAACGGCCTCAAGAAAGCCGGTTCCGCCGATCCCGACAAACTCGCCGCCGCATTCAAAGGCCTGAGCGTGGACACGCCCTTTGGTCCGATCGTCTACCGCAAGCAGGACAATCAATCGACGATGGGCGCTTATGTCGGCACGACTGCGCTAAAGGACGGCAAGGGCGTGATGACATCGTTCCGTTATGTCGATGGCGCGAGCGTGCAGCCGTCCGATGAAGAAGTGAAGAAGCTGCGTCCTGCCGAATAGAAAAGACTAAGCGGCAACTAAGCGGCAAAGGGCTTGCTAAGAAATTTGGACCCGGCAAGCCCGAACCGCCAAGGGACATCAACCGCTTTAGTAATGCCGATTCGCGGTCCGCTCACGATATCAAACTGACGCTCAGGCGCTTCAATAACAAACGGCGCCTCGAGCAAAGACATTCCATTGTTCTTGTGCGTGATGTCCAAAGCCTGAGCCAATCGCCCCGGTCCTGAGCAAAGCAGTTTCAACGGTTCGAGTCCACGCCGCTGCCGCATGACATCGAGACCGGTAAGCGGTTCGAGCGCGCGAATCAGCACTCCCGCGCCATGTCCCGCTTCACGGCACACGAAGTTGAGGCACCAGTGAATGCCGTACGAGCGATACACATAAGCATAAGCAGGCGGCCCGAACATCACCTGATTGCGCGGCGTGGGTCCGGAGAAGCTGTGCGACGCCGGATCTTCGCGGTCATACGCTTCGGCCTCGACAATGCGGCCGCCGACGCCATCGACCGTAAGGATCGCGCCGATCAGATTTTGCGCGACAACGTCGGAAGGCGCAGAGAAGTCAATAGAAGAGGGTGTCGCATTCATAAATAAAAAGCGCTAAAGAAATCGACTTGCCTATTTTCTCGCCTAAAGACGATAATGCATGCCGATCGCATCGATAGATTATTTGTTAAGCGTCTAAAGCTTGCATGTCAAGGCAACGCAAACGCTAAAGCTTGCGCGCCTAAACAAAATCTTTGCAAACACTGCAAAGTGCGTGACAAATACGCGGAACGCCGTGTAAGCTTGAGGCACTCGTTGAGCTTCGCGCTTAGGTCGCGCTTAGGCAAACTTAGGCAAAATATCTATTAAGCCGTGCCGTGTGGATCAAAAACCACGCCAAGCCAGGCAAGAAGCTGCAAAGAAGCAGCCAGAATCAACCGCTCCAGCCGGTTGAAGGCACTTAAGGCAACGCAAACGTTTTCCGTCAAGTCTTAGCCGACGCGCAAAACAACATCCAGCCGTTTCAAACCGGCGTCATTCGCTCAAAAAGCAAATTCTCTCTCTATAAAGTTTTGCTCGCCGCTGCCGATAGCGGTCATTTTTCTTGCCTTTAAAACGGCGAATTGAGGCCCTTTTTCCCCTCTAAATGGCGAAGTTATTTCGTAGACGTTTGGCTACGATGTGTCTTGCCCGGTACCCCTTTTTATCGGGCCCACACCTACCTCAACTCAGTTTTAAGGAAGCTAAAAATGCGCAACTTCATGAAGGCATTCGTCCGCGACGAACGCGGCGTCAGCGCGATGGAATATGCAGTCTTGGCAGGCATCGTCGTGATCGCTCTGGGCGGCATGGCAGCAACGTTCAAGAGCAGCATCAGCACCATGTTCTCGAACTTGTTCACGCAAGTCACCACGGCGCAGACGAACAAGTAAAGAAGCACACGTGGGATTCGGGCGTGATGTCCGAATCTCGCTTTCCACCCGATTTATCGATACCACCATCGTGCTGATCCTGTCACTCGTCATTCGTCTCGTCGTTTTGTGCGTGCTGCTCTGGCTCGCGATTATCGACGTTCGTACGCGGCGTCTCCCGACCGGGATCGTCCTCACGATCGGTGCATTGTTTTTTGCCGACGCGTTTCTGATCGGTCTCTCGATCGACGATGTGCTTATCCATCTGTTACTCGCGCTCGGTGTGTTTTTGTTTTGCGCCGTGTTGTTCGCGGCGAAGATGCTCGGCGGTGGCGACGCGAAGCTCGCGGCTGTCATTTTTCTGTGGGTCGGCCTGAGTTTGTCGCTGCCGGCTCTCACGCTTATTTCCGTGATCGGGACCGTGGTGTCGCTGATCAGTCTGGCCACGCGCAACATGAATCCGGCCGCACACGCTCATCCCGTGCGCGCGATCGCGATGTTCTCCGGCGCACGTGGCGTGCCCTACGGCGTGGCGCTGGCGCTCGGCGGCGGTGCCGTCATCGTGCTGCCTGCACTCATTCCTTTGCTCTCGACGCGATAGGACGGCGTCCCTATGTCCAACATCATCAAATTTGCGGTGCTGCTGGTTGGCGCCATCCTGATCGCGCTGATCGTGCGTGTGGTCGTCGCTAATGCCACGCGTCCGGCCGAAGCCGCCGCCGTCACGACGCAAAAGGTGCAGGTGAGCACGGCCGATCTGCCGCAAGGGCTGTTGCTGCGCGAAGAAGATCTCGCGTGGAAAGCCGTGCCGGTTACCGATGTTCCGGCCAACGCCATCGTGATGGGCGCGCCGAACGCCGCTCAATTGAAGGGCGCGTTGCTGCGCCATCCGGTGGCAAGCGGCGCGGTGCTGGTCGCCGACGATGTGATTCTGCCGAACGCGCCGGGCTTCCTCGCCGCCACGCTCAAGCCCGAGATGCGCGCCGTGTCCGTCGCGGTGGACGATGTCTCCGGCAACGCAGGCCTGATCCAGCCGGGCGACTATGTCGATCTGCTGCTCACGCAGCAAATGGACCGCCGCACCGATTCCCCGGACCTCGCCGTATCGAGCGAAACGGTGGTTGAGCATGTGCGCGTGCTCGCGGTTGGTTCCGAAATCAGCCGCCCGAAAAACAATCAGGGCGAACTGCCCGAATCGATGAGCCGCGCCCGCACCGTGACGCTGGAAGTCACGCCGCGCATGGGCGAAGTGGTGGCCGTGGCCGCGCGTTTGGGCAGCCTGTCGCTGGCGCTGCGCAGCTTCGCTACCGCCTCCCGCGCTCCCGCCGCATCCGGCGCGACGCAAACCGCCGTGGACGAACGCACGCCCATCTGGGCCGGCGATATCTCGCGCGCCGCCCGTGCGCTGCCGCGTTCGCAGAAAGCCGCCGTGGCCGCCACATCCAGCACCACGACGAACGCGCCCGCCGCGCGCGCCGTGATGATTTATCGCGGATCGGAGAAGTCGGACGGTTCGAGCGCCACTCAGGTCGCCGGCAATACGGAAGGCGCGCCGCCGCTGCCCGCCGTCGCCAATCAGCGCTGAAGACAGCCATGACGACGCCGACCCCGATCCCGACATATCAAGCCAGGGAAGCATTCATGAAAACGCAGTCCAGCCCGAGCCGCATCGACGCTACGCGCGTCGCGCTCGCCGTCGCGTGCCTGGCGTTGTTCGCGGGCGTGCCCGCGTTCGCCGCGCAATCCGACATTCCGCCGATCCCGACCGTTCCCGCGCTCGGCACGCTCGCATCGAACAATGCCGCGCCCGCCATGCAGCTTGCGCAGGCGCATGTTCCCGGCGCGTCGCCTGCCGTGCGTTATCCGGCGGCGAATCGCCCCGGCACGTCTTCGCCGCTGCCCGGCGGCATGCAAGGCCAAGGCCCGCTTTCACTCGATGCAGGCAAGGGCACGCTGCTGCAACTGAATGAAGACGCCACTTCCGTTTTCGTCGCCGATCCGGCCATCGCCGATGTGCAGGTGCCGTCGTCGAAAGCCGTGTTCGTGCTGGGCAAGAAGACCGGCACGACCACGCTCTACGTGCTCGGCGCGAACAACCGCACCATTCTGCAACGCACGGTGGTGGTATCGCGCGATATGGTTGCGCTGCAAAGCATGCTCAACGCGCGTTTTCCCGGCATGGACGTGCAGGCCACGACCGCGCAAGGTTCGCTGCAACTGACCGGTCAGGTTCACAATTCGCTGGATGCCGACAACGTTGTCCAGGCCGTCACGCCTTATCTGGCGGAGAAGGAAGTGCTGATCAACCGCATGACGGTGGATCGTCCGGTGCAGGTTCAACTGCGCGTGCGGATCACCGAAGTGGACCGCAACGTTACGCAGCAGCTCGGCATCAACTGGCAGTCGCTCGGCAATGCGGCGGGCAACTTCTTCGGCGGCATCTACAGCGGCCGCTCGATCTACAACCTGAATCAGCCGATCACCAGCGCCACGGGTTCGGTGTCGTATCCGGTGAATCTGCCGAGCAACAATGCGTTCTCGCTGTTCGGCGCGTTCAAGACCAATAACGTCGATATCCGCGCGATGATCGACGCGCTGAATCAGGAAGGATTGCTGACCGTATTGGCCGAGCCGAATCTGGTCGCGCTGTCGGGCCAGACCGCGAGTTTCCTCGCGGGCGGTGAGTTCCCGATTCCGGTTTCGCAGGTGAACGGCGCGATTTCCGTGGACTTCAAGCAATTCGGCGTCAAGCTGGATTTCACCCCGACCGTGCTCGATGAACATCGGATCAGCCTGAAGGTGCGTCCGGAAGTCAGCCAGATCGATACCACCGCCAGCGTCACGACCAACGGCATCACGGTGCCGGGTCTGTCGGTGCGCCGCGCCGATACCACCGTCGAACTCGGCAGCGGACAGAGCTTCGCCATTGCCGGCCTTCTGCAGAGCAATACGCAGGACATCATTTCGCAGGTGCCGGGCGTGGGGTCCATTCCGATCCTCGGCAAGCTGTTCTCGTCGTCGAACTACCAGAACAACAAGACCGAACTCGTGATCATGGTGACGCCGTATATCGTCGAGCCGACCGATCCGTCCAAGCTGCGCTCGCCGATCGACTCGCTGATCTCGCCCAGCAGCGATGTGGAATACAGCTTCCGCCGTAGGTCCGGTATGGAATCGCCGCAAGCCGCACAAGCCGCGCCGCAGGCCAGCCAGCCGCGCCTGCTCGGTGCAGCCGGTTACGTTTATTGAGAGCGAGCGTCACGCCATTCACGCCATGAACCCTATCCGACTCCTCACGATCTTCACCGCGCTCGCGTTCGCCATGGCAGGCAGCGGCTGCTTCAAGCCGCCGCGCAACATGCCCAACGAGACCGTGATCGATTACGACGGCAAGCACGCGCTGCCGCCCGACTGCGCCGAACTGTCGCGCTCGTCCTTGCTGACCGATGCAGGCGTGCACCGTCCGGCCATGCAATGGGGCTGCGCCACGTACACGAATCTGGCGGCGCAACTCGCGCGTCCCGAAGACATCGTTCATCCGCAAACGCTCGGTCCCGCCGATGCAGCCGTGGCGGCGAGCGCGGTCAATCGCTACGAGAACGGTCGCATCATCCCGCTCGACACGTCGTCGTCGCGCAACTCGAAGTGACGCGCACACCGACGCGCCAGGAAGAATGAAACCATGAGCACACTCAGCTTCAGCAAACCCAAGACCGGAGCGCGCGCGGCCGACTTTATCGCGTTCGTGTCCGATCGCCAGACCGAGCAGGTTCTCAAGACCTTCGTGCTCGAACAGGCGATGCCGCACGCGCACGTCGCGGTCGGCAGTATCGACGATGCAATCGCGTATCTGTCGAAGATCGAGCGTTCGCCGCTGTTCTTGCTGGTCGATCTGCAGAACTCGGTGATGCCGCTGTCCGACCTGAGCCGTCTGGCCGAAGTGTGCGAGCCGTCGGTTCAGGTGGTGGCGCTCGGCGAGCGTAACGACGTGGGCCTATTCCGCAGTTTGCTCAAGCTGGGTTTGCGCGACTATCTGGTGAAGCCGCTCACGGTCGAACTGCTCAAGCGCACCGTCAACGTTACCGAAGGCAAGATCAATCAGGTATCGCTGGCGCGCGCGGGCAAGACCATCGCGTTTGCGGGTACGCGCGGCGGTGTCGGCGTGACCACGCTGGCGCTCAATCTCGCCCGCCATTTGGCCGACGATACCCATCGGCGTGTGGCTTATGTCGATCTGAATCTGTACGGCGGCGCGGCCAACAGCATGCTCGGCCTGCAAAGCAATAACGGTCTCAGCGACGTGCTGCAGAACACGCACCGTCTGGACCCGCAATTCGTCGAGCGCACGCTGGTTTCGAAGGGCAGCCGTCTGTTCGTGCTGTCGTCGGAACTGGACTACGGTGCGGCGCGCGAGTTTCAGCCGGGCGCGCTGGCCCGCGTGATCGAACTGCTGTGCGACAGCTTCCACTACGTGATTCTCGATGTCGCCGATCCCGCCGATGCGCTCGCGCAGGAAGCCTTCAATCACGCCTCGCGCGCCTATCTGGTGTCAGACCGCTCGGTGCACGCGACGCGCGAGACCATCCGCCTGCTGCGTTTTATCGAAGATCGCGACAACAATCCGCAGACTTCGCTGCTGATCAACAATCCGAACGCCGCTGTCTCGGGCAAGGTTGCGCCCGACGATCTGATGTCGGCGGTCGGACGTACGGCGCTGCATGAAGTGCAGTTCGAACAGAAGGCGCTCGCCACCGCTGAAAACCTCGGTGAAGCGCCGGCCGAACGCGCGGCGAACGGTTTCAATCAGGCCGTCTCGCGCATTGCGAGCGACCTGACCGGCCAGCATCTGGCGGCGGAACGTTCGTTCTTCCAAAAGCTCAAGCTCAAGAGGAAGTGATGTTCGGACAGAAACAGGTCGCGAGTACCAAGCCCTCGTTCATCGAGCCGGCTGATTCCGCCAATCCCGCCAACGCACAAGCCGCGCCGAAAGCCGCGCCCGCGCCTGCCGCGCCCGCCGCCGCACCCGCGCCTGCGCCCGCACGCCAGGCGCCTGCGGATGCCAACGACTCGCTGGTGCGCTCCGACCTGTTTCGCGTGGTGCGCAGCGGCGTGTTCGCGTCGATGAACGCCTCCGCGGCGGTCGGCAAGACGCGCGAGCAGATGAAGCCCGCCGTCGAACAACTCGTGCTCGAAGTGACCGAGCGCGAGCGCCTCAATATCACGCTGGCGGAGCAGGCGCAGATCGTGGCCGAACTGCTGAACGATATGTTCGGCTTAGGCCCCATCGAACCCTTGCTCGCCGATGAAACCATCACCGACGTGCTGGTGAACGGTCCCGATCAGGTCTACGTGGAACGTCACGGGCGGCTCGAACTGACCAACTGCAAATTCCGCGATAACGCGCATGTGATCAACGTGGCGCAGCGGATTGCCGCAGGCGTGGGCCGCCGTGTCGATGAAAGCAGCCCGATGGTCGATGCGCGTCTGCAAGACGGCAGCCGGGTCAACGTAGTGCTGCCGCCGCTGGCGATTCACGGTGCATCGATCTCGATTCGTAAGTTCTCCAAGCGAAATATCACGCTGCACCGCATGGCGACGCAAGGCAACATGTCGCAGGCCATGGCGAATGTGCTGAAGCTGGCCAGCACGTGCCGTTTGAATATCATCGTGTCGGGCGGTACGGGTTCGGGCAAGACCACGCTGCTCAACGCGCTGTCGCACTTTATCGGTCTGGGCGAACGCACGGTGACGATCGAAGATGCGGCCGAATTGCAGCTCGTGCAGCCGCACGTCGTAAGCTTGGAAACGCGTCCGGAAAACGCCGAAGGTCTCGGCGCGGTGGCGCAGCGCGATCTCGTGCGAAACGCGCTGCGGATGCGCCCCGACCGCATCATCCTCGGTGAAACGCGCGGTCCCGAAGCCTTCGACGTGTTGCAGGCCATGAACACCGGCCACGACGGTTCGATGACCACCATCCACGCGAACACGCCGCGCGACGGTATCACCCGTCTCGAATCGATGGTGATGATGGCCAACGGCAACCTGCCGCTGCTGTCGATCCGCCGTCAGATCGCCAGCGCCGTGCATATGATCGTGCAGATCGAACGGATGCGCGACGGTATGCGCCGTGTCACGCGTATCACCGAACTGGTCGGCATGGAAGGCGACGTCATCATCACGCAGGATTTGTTCGCCTTCAAATACGACGCCAGCGCCTATAGCGAAGAAGTGAAGGGCGCGTATGAATCGGCGGCGGTGCGTCCGGCTTTCTCGGCACGCGCGGCGTATTACGGCCTGGAAAACGCGCTGCTCGAGGCCATGACGCCATGAACATCGTCAATCTCGTCACGGCCGGCGCGTTCCTCTGCATGCTGCTTGCGGGGATCATGTTCATCATCGTGCAGGACATGCGCAGCAATCAGCCGGATGCGCGCATCCGCACGCGCATGCAGGAATCGTTTACAGCGATGCCGGTGCGTTCGGTGGAAGCGGGCGTGCGCGAGAGCGATCTGTTCAAGCTCAACAAGAAGGAAAACGTCGCGTCGCGCTGGCTCGGACCGAAGATCACGCGGCTGCGCACGGTGGCGTCCACGCACGGGATGAAGATCGTGATCGGCGCGGCGGTCGCGGGTGAAATCGTCGCGCTGTTGATGGTGCATTTCATGCCTCTGCCGGAGTTCGCCACGCCCTTGCTGATGATCGGCCTGCCGCTGTTTGCGCTGACGCAGGCGTATCGCTCGCTGGTGGAACGCTTTCGCAAGCGCTTTCTCGATGGCTTTCCCGACGTGATCGATCTGATCGTGCGCGCCGTGCGTGCGGGCGTGCCGGTCACGCAAGTCATCAGTTCGGCGGCGGCCGAATGCCCGGAACCGCTGAGCACCGAATTCAAGTTGATGGGCGACTCGCTGCAAGTGGGTCTGGACCTCGAAGAAGTGTTGGCGGTGGCTGTGCGACGTATCGAAATCGCTGACTTTTCGTTCTTCTGCGTGTGTCTTCTGTTGCAGCGCGAAACCGGCGGTCAGCTTGGCGAAACGCTGGAAAACCTCGCGGGCATCGTGCGGACGCGTCGTGAAATTCGCCTCAAAACCAAAGCGCTCACCGGCGAGGCGCGCATCACGACCAAGATTCTCGCGGCCATTCCGGTGGTCGTGATGGGCGCGATGTACCTCACCAACTACGACTATCTGATGGTGCTGTTCAACACCGAAGCGGGCAACAAGCTGCTGACCTTCGGCGCGATCTCGATCGCCATCGGCATGGTGATCATCACCAAGATGTCGAAACTGGATACCTCGCGATGAACGCAGAAACCATCCAGACGCTCGTCAATCTGCTGATGCTGCTGGCGCTGTTCGCCTGCATCGCCATCTGGTGGACGGCCAAGCACGGCGGCCAGCGCGGCAGGATCGCGGAGCGGGCGCGGCTGGCGGCGTCGTCGCATCGCGGAGAGCGCGCGGTCGGCGAAGAGGAAGAAGAGGACTCGCGCATTGGCCGGCGTGTGTTGAGGCGTCTGACGCGTATCGGCGAAAAGATTCCGCTTTTCGATGCCAAGTACCGCATGAAGCTGCAGAAAGAGATGGTGCGCAGCGGCTATCGCAGCAAGGGCGCGGTGTCGATTCTGCTCGCCATCAAGTTCGGCGTGGGTTTGTTGTGCGCGGCACTGACCGTGATGCTCGGCTCGAATCTGCCGGTGATCGGCGAATACGCGGCCGCGCGCGGCGTCGCCATGCTGATGGCCTTCGTGGTCGGCATGATCCTGCCGGAATACGTGATCGCGTTTCGCGCGTCGCGCCGCCGCAAGGCGATGGCGGGCTGCCTGCCGGACGCACTCGATTTGCTGGTCATCTGCACTAACGCGGGCAATTCGCTGGGCGTGAGTATTCGCCGCGTCGCCGATGAAATGAAGAGCATCTGCCCGCCGCTCGCCGATGAATTTTCCCTGACCGCCGACGAGCTGAAACTCTCCGGCGACAGTGTCCGCGCGCTCAATGCGCTGGCCGAACGTATCGATCTGCCGTCGATCCGCGCGCTGATTTCCACGCTCACGCAGTCGATGCGTTACGGCACGCCGATCACCACGGCGCTGCGTACGCTGTCGCGCACCGAGCGGCTCGCGCATATCGTCTCGCTCGAAGAGAAAGCCGCCAAGCTCGCGCCCAAGATGGTCGTGCCGATGATGCTGTTCATCCTTCCCGCGATCGTCGCCATTTCGGCCGGCCCGGCCGTTATCCAACTTCTTGCGTTCGTCGCGCAGACGTCAACGAAATGAACACTACCGAACTCCTTCGCCGTTTCTCGTTCGCGCTGTGCGGCGCGGCACTCGTGATCGCCACCAGCGCGTGCACGACCACCACGCGTCAGGTCACCGAAACGCGTCCGGTGCTGAAAAACTCGTCGCCCAGCGCTATGAGCGAACTGCGTATCGCCGATACCGCGCTGGACGGCGGCAATCTCGATCTCGCCAGCACGCTGTACGGGAAGATTGTCGAGGCCGATCCGAAGTCGGTGCCGGGCATGACCGGGCTGGGCAACACGCTCTACGCCGTGGGCGACTTCACGCGCGCCGATGTGTATTACCAGCGCGCCTCGAAGGAAGATCCGAACGCGACCGCGCCGCTGATCGGCCAGGCGCGCGTGGCGATCCATCAACGCCGTTTCGACGATGCCATCGCCGTCTATCAACGCGTGCTGACGGCGACGCCGAACGATCCGCTGGCATCCGCCGGACTGGGCGCGGCGCTCGATCTGCGCGGCGACCACGCACAAGCGCAGAGCGTGCTGCGCACGGCGCTCAAAGCCAATCCCGGTGATCTTTTGCTGAGTGTGAATCTCGGCCTCTCGCTGGTGCTCGGCGGCGATCCGCGCGAAGGCGCAAACGTGCTGCTCGACGTGACGCGTTTCCCCGCCGCGCCGCCACAGGCGCGTCAGGATCTCGCGCTCGCTTACGGCCTGCTCGGCAACGACGAAGCCGCCGCCGAAATCCTCTCGCGCGATCTGCCGAAGGCGCAGGTGCAGGACAACCTGCGCTTCTACGCGGCGCAGCGCGCGCGGCTGGGCAAGAACAGCGACGGTGCATCGTCGAAAGTGGCTGCCGGAAATCCGGCTGCGAGCCTGCGATGAAACGCGCCGCCGCTCTGCTTTCGAGCGTTGCCCGCGACCAGCGTGGCGTATCCGCGATCGAATTCGCGCTGCTCGGGCCGATGGTGTTTCTGCTCGTGCTCGGCACGGTGGAGATCGCGCTGGACATGTTCGTCGATGCCTCGGTGCAGCTTGCCGCGCAACAGGCTTCGCGCGTCGGCCTGACGACCACGACGCCGTCCAGCGGCACGCGTGATTCGCAGGCGCGCGCGATCATCAACGCGTATCTCGCGCCGTGGACGAGGATCGGCGGCACGGTCACCATTTCGACGCTCAATTACGGCAGCTACGGCAACGTCGGCACCAGCAGCTATCAGTCGAACATGGGCAATTTCGGCGATGTCGTGTCGTACAACATCGCCGTGACCATTCCCGGTTTCTCGGGCATTCAGAAGCTGTTCGGCATCAGTTCGCTGACCTTCTCACGCAACTATCTCGTGCAGAACGAAAAATGACGCGCACGCTCAACTCTCAGTCTCGCCCGGCGTCGCGCTTCACTGCGCGGCTGCTCGCGCGCGTGTGGCGCTCGCAACGCGGCGCGGCGGCGATCGAATTCGTGCTGGTGGTGCCGCTGATGATGCTCGTGCTGCTCGGTTTCACCGAGCTTTACATGTATATGCGTACGGTCAGCAATCTGGAGCGCACGGCCTTTACGCTGGCCGATTCGATCGGTCAGATGCAGACGGTGATCGACACCACGGCGACCGACAACTCCAACAATCTCGGCGCAATCTGGGCCGCCGCTGCGATTCTTGCTGCACCGAGCACGCTCTCGACCAAAGGCGGCGTGGTGATCACTTCCGTCTGCGATGCCAGCACCAGTTGCACCACGCCGATCGCCACACCCGCGCAGTCCGCAGGCGCGGGCACGCCGATGATCACGTGGCAGCGCAAAGCGCCGTGGAACACGGCGGCGATGGCGACGCAGGAAACCGCATCGAATATTCTGCCGAGCACGTGGCCGTTCCGCAGCGGCGACACCGCGATCGTGGTCGAGGTGTTCTACACCTACAACCCGTTTGCGATGACCTCGGCGTTCTGGAAAAACCCGCCGGGCCAGATGACCATTTACGAGCGCGTCTATGTGCGTCAGCGCGATGGCCAACCGCTTCTGATCAAGGCCTCCTGATGCGCGCCCTTCCGACGATATTCCGCCGCAAGGCCACAGCGCCGATCAGCGCCGACGCACCTTGCGCCCGCTACGGCATCCGCTCGCTGATCGCCGGCGACGATGGCGCGGTCACAATGGTGCTCGCCGTCTGCGCGAGCCTGATGATCGGTTCGATGTGCACGGCCATCGACATGATTCACTATGAGATGACGCAGGCGCGCATGCAGATGGCGCTCGACGTCGCCACCTTGTCGGCGGGCGCGGACCTCTCGCATTACGCCACCAATACCGGCACCGATCTCACCAACTGGCAGAAAGACGCGCGCGCGTACTACAACGCCAATATGCCGACCGGCTATATCGGCTTGTCGATGCCCGATGCCAACTTCACGGCTACCGTGAGCGGCGCGCCCGCCACCGGCCAGACCGTGAAGCTGTCGGCGAGCGGCTCGATGCCGCTGATTGCGCCGATCATTTTCCGGACAGGCAGCACCGGCTCGGGCAGCGGATCGGGCAGTGGCAACACCTCGCCGACCGTCGGCACGGTGACCGCGTCGAACTCGGCGCTGCGCCTGCCCAAGAGCACGCTCGAATTGGTGATGGTGCTCGACAACACCGGTTCGATGTCCGACTACGCGGACAGCAGCAATCCATCGCAAGGTTCCAAGATTTCGGGCTTGCGCACGGCGGCGGGCAACCTCGTGACGTCGCTGTTCAATCAGTCCGGCAACGATTCCTACGTTGGTCTCGTGCCGTTCACGACGATGGTCAACGTCTCGAACGTGCTGAACTCGGGCGGAAGCTGGATGAACCCGGTGTTCACCTACAACCCGACCAATATGTCGATGGCGGCGAACCCGAACGTCACCGATTCCGGCTGGGACGGCTGTCCGGTGGAACCGCGCGACGCGAACGGCAATATGTATCCGAAAGCCTACGCGCCGAAGAGTTCGCCGGGCTTCACGCCGTTCTTCTTCAACGTGCCGAAGACCGGCTTCACCATCACCAACTACGACAACAGCAAGAGCTGCAAGGCGCAGAGCACGACCGTCTGGAAGGGCGTGCCGATGACGTTCCAGAACAACGCGTCGCTGACGATGTGCAACACCCCGAACGGTCCGACCATCGCGAGCGCGGCGGGGCAGCCGGTCACCAACAATCCGTCGACCACCACGGTCTATCAGAACGGCAACACCAATCTGACCGGCGCGAGCAACGGCCCGTGCGGGATCGAACCGGCGACGTTCCTCACGCAGAATACGAGCACCTTGCAGGCGTCGATCGGGCGCATGAAGGCGGGCGGATCGACCATCATCCCGACCGGGCTGCTGTGGGGCTGGCGCATGTTGTCATCGGACTGGTCGATTGCGGTGGCGGGTTCGGGCAACGGCTTTATTTCGACCGATACCAGCCTGCCGCGACTCGAAACCACGCAGGCGCTGCAACGCGTGGCGATCGTGCTGACGGACGGCGAGAACGATCCCGGCAGCGCCAGCGGCATCATGCCGATGCCTTCGTTCAACGGTCTCTCGGGCGTCGGCAATAACGTGCTGCAAGCGCCGACCGTGACGCGCTCGGACGGCACGTCGCTGTCGAACGGTTCGATGTCATCCGTCACCGACATCAACGCGTATCAACTCGCGGTCTGCACGGCGATGAAGAACAGCGGGATCATCATCTACACGATCACGTTCGGTTCGGACGCGGCAACCGGCGTGGCGGCGCAGGTGATGCAGTCGTGCGCGTCGCCGGGGAATTACTATCACGCGCCGAGCAACGATCAGCTCAACGCGATCTTCCAGCAGATCGCGGGCAACCTCGGGATTCTGCGTCTGACGCAATGATCTCGAACAGCAACGGGCGTGCTTGCGGGCACGCGCGTTGCTCGCTTCAGTCGGGCATTCCAATTGACAAGGAGTACCGACATGCCCGAGAAGAAAACCGTCGAGCGCGCGTCGAAGGCGAAGCGCGCAGGGAAGTCCGCCAGTACTCAGGCGGGCGCGTTCGTCGAGGAACAGATCGACCATATTCGCGAAGGCAAGCATGGCGCGAAATCCGCGAAACAGGCTATTGCGATTGGCTTGTCGGAAGCGCGCCGCGCTGGCGTGAAGCTGAAGGCGCCGAAGAAGGGCGCTGCGTCCGAGGCGACGCGCAAGAAGGCCGCGCAGGATACCAAGGCGGCGCATCGTACGACAAAGTCTCCGAGTACGGAATCGAAGGCCAAGCGTTCGGCGGCTTCGACGCGCGCGCTCAAGCGTGAGAGCACGCGGGCGGCATCACCCAAGGCGTTGTCGCGGCAAGGGCATGCGGCGGCGAGCCGGAGATCGGCGGCGGATCGGTCTGCATCGGCTAAAAAGGGCTGGGCGACGCGGCGGAAAAATGCGGCATCCGCTTCTGCTGCCAAGGGAAAGCGTCAGGCGTCGCGCTAATTG
>NZ_JAQFVG010000109.1:37067-124466 GCF_029439455.1 Caballeronia sp. BR00000012568055
CGCGAAGGATACGGCCATTGTCGCCAGTTCCTGTGCGGCGGGCGTGAGTGGCACGCCCGCGCGACGTATCAGACACACGGGCGTTTTCCCCGCGCGCTCCCGAATCGGCACGATGCTGACGTGCTCGCGAAAAAACGGATGCGCCGCGAGACTCGCCGGTTCCAGCGCAAGATAATCGCTCGCCGCGATGCAGTGCAGCGTATCGAACACGGCTTCCGTGGTGGCGGCGATATGTGGTGGCGCGAGACGCGCATCGTCGAATAAAGCGGATAAACGGTTCGATGCCGCGCCGCCGCCCGGTTGCCGCGTGCTGACCCATTGCGCATCGCGCAGATCGGCGAGTTTGCGGGCGCGTGCGAGCGGATGCCCGCGCCGCGCAATCACCGACACTTCTGAGTCGAACAATCGCGTGGTTTCCATGTCGTGAACGTCCGCGCCCGGCGCGATCAACGCAAGCGCGAAATCGAGACTTCCGTCGCGTACCCATGAGGTCAGCACGCGCGACGTCGCACTCGTCAGATGCACGTCGATACGCGGACAGCGCTCCCGATAACTCGCCAGCAATCCCGGCAGCAGGCGCAAACTCGCTTCCGCCGCCAATCCCAGCGATACGTTCCCCGTCAACTCGCCGCGCAACTGGCGCATCTCGTCTTCGGTCTTGCGGCATTCGCCGAGAATCAGATCCGCGCGCACGCGCAGCCGCTCACCGATGGGCGTCAGACGCGCGCCGCGCACGTCGCGCTCGAACAGCGGACCGCCTGCGATCGCTTCGAGCTTTCTGAGTTGCTGCGTGATGCCGCTCTGCGCGATATCCAGCCGTCGCGCGGCGGCGCGCAGACTGCCCGCTTCGGCCACGGCGATAAACATGCGCAACTGCGTCAGCGTCAGTTCCATAAGCGTGTGCGAGCGATCATAAAAAACGATCATGATAAGCAAAATAGGACTTTTTTAGCGCATTTCGGCTTCGTACCATCGATGCATTCAACCAAGCGAAACGCGCACTGACATGCTCAAAACTCTGCTGCTCGCGGCCACGCTCGCGCTCGCGCTTCCCGTCCACGCCAAAGACGCCGACACGCTGCGACTGGGCATCGATCCCGGCTATCCGCCGATGGACGTGAAGACGCCCGACGGCCACGTCGCCGGTTTCGACGTCGATCTCGGCGATGAGATTTGCCGCCGTATCGCCATGCATTGCCAATGGGTCGAGCTGGAGTTTTCCGGCATGATTCCGGCGCTTCAGGCGCGCAAGATCGACGGCATCATGTCCACGATGGCGATCACCGACAAACGCATGAAGCAGATCGCGTTTTCCACCAAGCTGTTTCAGTTTCGCTCGCGTCTGATCGCCAAACGCGGCGCGTCGCTGGCGGCGACGGCGGACGGGCTGAAGGGCAAGCGGATCGGCGTGCAAAGCGGCAGCCAGTTCGAAACCTATGCGATGAAAAACTGGCAGCCGGGCGGCGTGGAAGTGGTCGCGTATCAAAGCATGGAAGGCGTGCTGAACGACCTGAGCGCAGGACGGCTGGATGCCGCGCTGCTCGGTTCGGCCGAAGCCGATCACGGCTTTCTAAAGACGCCGCGCGGCGCGGGATTCACCTTCGTCGGCGAACCGCTGTCGATGGGCGATCACGGCGTTGGCATGGGTCTGCGTCAGGACGACGCCGCGCTCAAGGCGAAGGTGGACAAGGCCGTCGCGGATATGCGCGCGGACGGCACGTATCAGAAGATCGCGCACAAATATTTCGATTTCGACGTCTACGGGGACTAAACGTGCGCACGCAAAGCAAAGCACTCGTCGCGACCACGCTCGGCACCACGCGCGAACTGGTCAGCTTCCATTTCGGCGATGGCGCGCCCGGCGAAAAGGTCTACATTCAGGCCTCGCTCCACGCCGATGAAACCCCCGCGATGCTCGTCGCGTGGGCGCTCAAACAACGTCTTCTGGAACTCGAAGCCGAAGGGCGGCTGCGCGGCGAGATCGTGCTCGTGCCGCTGGCAAATCCGATCGGCTTGTCGCAATACGTGCTCGGGCAATTCGTCGGGCGCTTCGAGGCGAACAGCGGGCAGAACTTCAATCGCGGCTTTCCGATGCCCGCCGCGCAGGCGTTGATCGAACGGATCGGCACGCGCTTTTCGCACGATAACGCCGCGAAGAACACGCGTTTGTTGCGCGAAGCCGTATGCGACATGCTCGGCGAAACGCGCGCGAAAAACGAATTCGAGTCGCTGCGGCTGACCTTGCTGACGCTGGCATCGGCGGCGGATATCGTGCTCGATCTGCATTGCTCGCTCGAAGCCACGATGCACCTTTATACGAGTCCCGCGAGCTGGCCCGCCATCGAACCGCTTGCACGCTATCTCGATGCCAACGGCGTTCTGCTCGCCACCGATTCGGGCGGTCAGTCCTTCGACGAAATTCATGCCTTGCTGTGGAACGAACTGCGCGCGCTGCTCGGCGAGAGCGTGCCGATCGATGTGCCGAATATCGCGGCGACGCTGGAGCATCGCGGACAGCGCAATGTCGGCTATGAAAGCGCCGAGTGTGATGCGGACGCCATCGTCGAGTTCCTGATTGCGCGCGGCGTGATCGAAGGCCGCGCGCGTGAATTGCCGCCGCTCGCGCATGAGGCCACGCCGCTGGCGGGCAGCGAGCAGTTGATCGCACCGGTAAGCGGGATCGTGGTGTATCGCGCGGAAGTGGGCGCGCGGCTGAAAGCGGGCGACGCCGTGTTCGATATCGTCGATCCGCTGACGGACATGGTCACGACCATCACGACAAAGAACGACGGCGTGTTCTACATGCGGCGCGCGATCCGCTTTGTCACAGCGGGCGCACCGATGGGCCGTGTAACGGGCGAAAAAGCGTTTAGAACGGGGACGTTGGTTGGGGCATAGCGCAGAGTGTGTTCTACCTCGCATCCGTCACCGTCTGATTCAACGTCTTCCCCGCGATCAACGTATTCACCAGCACGATGTCATGCACGTTGTACGCGTAGATCGGTCCCGGCGTGGTCGATGTCGCGGGACCGGCCGCAGCGGGCGTGCCAAAATCGCAATTGGTGATGGTCACGCCGGTGATGGCGGGAATGGTCGGCGTGGGCGCGGGGCCGTTGTAATCGAACGCGACCGGGCCTTGCGCGACGATCGCCTGAAAGCATGATGCGTTGACGCCGTTCAGCGCCACATTGCTCGCCTTGAGGTTCGAAATATTCACGTTCTGCACCAGCGCGGGCCGCGTGCGGATGGCGTCCTTCGACGGCTGATAATCGCAATCGAAGGTGATGATGCCGCCCTGCGATGCCGACGGATTCGCCGCGCTCGCCGTCACCACACCGAGCGGCACGGTCGCGTTGATCGGACTGCCTGCGAGCAGGCTGCTGCCGTAGCCGGAAGGCGTCAGGCTCACGCCGTTCGGCAGCGTGACATTGTCCACATAGAAGTCCTTCACAAAGCCGCCGCGATTCATATTCGTCTTGATGCGAATCGCGATATTCAGCGAATTCGTCGCCCAGAACTGATTCAGCATTTGCAGATTGCGCGCATAGATGCGCTGCACGCCGCCGCCCATTTCGCTGCCGAGCGTGATGCCGCCGTGGCCGCTGTTCATCGTGCAATTCTGGATGACGTGGTTCTGGGCGGGACCGTATTGCGTATCCAGATCCTTGCCCGATTTAATGGCGATGCAATCGTCGCCGGTGTTGAAGACGACGCTTTCGCACAGCACCATATCGCAGGCGTCGGGATCGAAGCCATCGTTGTTCGGACCGATGCTGTCCACCGTCACGCTGCGCATCACCACGTTCTTGCAATCGGTCGGATGATGTTGCCAGAACGGTGTATTGAACGTGCGATAACTCTGCATCAATACGTTCGTACACCCGATGAATTCGACCATACAAGGCCGCAGATAATGGCCGATGCCGAAGATACGCTTCTCGATCGCCACGCCCGCTTCAGAGAGCGCGGGCAGATAGTTCTGATCCTGCTGCCACGGCGTGGCGGGATTCGTGAGCGACGCGTACAACGCATCCGAAATGCCGGGCACGGCGGTTTTCATATCGATATTGTTAGGATTGCTGGATGCCTGCGACGGCGTCGATGAACTGACGCAGCCGTAGACGCCGTTATTGCCTTTCCAGGTCCACCAGCACGTGGCTGTGTTGCCGCTGCCGGCGAACGGCGTCATGGCCTGGCCGTTGAGAATCGACGAATCGCCTTCGCCCGTCAACGCGATATTGGTCTGATTGCGCGCGTAGACCGGCGGCGCGTAGTTGAGGCAATCGTTGGCTTGCCAGCGGCTGTACCAGAGCTTGCCATTTGCGCCGCAATCGATCGGGCCGTCCTTGGCGTAATCGGCGGGATTGGGGCTGAAAAAGATCTCGCAGTTCGCGGATAAATGAAAGTTCACGTTCGATAACAGCACGATCGGACCGGCGCAATACCAGTTGCCCGCAGGCACGATCACTTGTCCGCCGCCCGCCGCGTTGCAGGCCGCGATGGCGGCAAGGAAGGCGGGACGCGAATCGAAGGAGCCGGGGGCGTGGGTCTGATTCGCGCCGGTCGAGAGTGGCGATTTGGTCGCGTCGGTGTACGGATTCGCGACCGCGATCACCGCGCATGGCTTCGCGCCGTAGTCGGTCACTTGAAACTGGCGGCTCGGGAACATCGAGGTCGAGACACTTTGCAGCGCGTTGATGATCTGCGTCGCGGAGCCGGATGCGCCCCAGATCGGGTCGGGCGCGGGGGAGTCGTTCGAGTCGTGGCCACCGCATCCGGCAAGCATGCTCAGCGCGCCAAATCCGCCGATCAACGGTGCGCCTGCCGAGACGCCTGCCAATTTGACGAACGACCGTCGCGCGGGGGAATGGGGATGCTGTTTCATGCCGTCTCCTCGGAATTTTATAAAACGATGTCGTACTTCTGTATCGCACTCATGCAGTGATTTCCACGCACACTTTGGAAATCGTTTTCTCTATTTACGATAGCCAAGCTACGGACATAGCGTCAATCGACAAACGCTCGGGAGTTTCCCTTAGCGTCGTACGACATCGCATGAAAAAGGCGCGTCCTGCTGCTTTTGCGGACACGCTCTAGAATGGCTTTTCACCTCGTCGAAGGAGCGTCGCCATGCTGGAATTCGTCCGACACGTCACCACGCCGACACTCGATATCGCCTATGCGGATACCGGTCCCGCCGAAGGTCCAGTGGTCGTTTTGCTGCACGGCTGGCCGGATGCCGCGCGTGGCTGGAGCGCGGTGGCGGATCGGCTGAATGCGGCGGGTTATCGCACGGTGGTGCCGGAATTGCGCGGCGCGGGCGGCACGCGTTTCCTTCAGGCCGATGCCGTGCGCGATGGCTCCGCCGTGGCGATCGTGCAGGACGCCATCGATCTCGCGGATGCGCTGGGCATCGATCAATTCGATCTCGCCGGTCATGACTGGGGCGCGCGTGCCGCTTATACGGCGGCGGCCCTCTATCCGCAGCGCGTGCGTCGGATCGCGGCGCTGTCGGTCGGTTTTCAACCTGCGGGCGTGTTCGAATTGCCGGATTTCGCGCAGGCGCGGCGTTATTGGTATCAATGGTTCATGTCGCTCGACGATGGCCCGAAAAAAGTCGCCGCCGATCCCAAAGGCTTCGCGCGCATTCAGTGGGATACGTGGGCGCCCGCCGGGTGGTTCGAGGAAGCGGAGTTCGAAGCGAGCGCGCGGGCGTTCGAGAATCCGGATTGGGTGGCGATTACGTTGAACGCGTATCGGCGGCGGTATCGGAAGGATGAGGCGTCCGATCCGGCGCTCACGTCGCTTTACGACAAGCTCGCCACCGTGAATACGCTCGCCACGCCCACGCTAGTGATTCACGGCGGCGCGGATACGTGTACGGACGAGTCGACATCGGCGGGACAGGAAGGGCATTTCACGGGCGGATACCGGCGCGTGGTGATCGACGGCGTCGGGCATTTTCCGCAGCGTGAAGCACCGGATGCGGTCGCGGACGCGCTGATCGCGCATTTCTCCGAGAAGTGATTCAAGCGCGCTGGCCGGAAGTTTGCGGAAGCGTCAGGAACACTCGCGGCTACTCGTGCGAACAGTACTGTATGCGTGTACAGTACTGTTCGCATCGGCGGCGGCGTCCCGGTTTTATCGCGGGCGCGCGGCCAACGGCTCGAAGCAGCCGCCCAACTCATTGAATCGGTTGACAAATTGGCATCGAATAACGCAATTCGCATTCGCGGCGCACGGCAGCACAATCTCAAGAATCTCGACCTCGATCTGCACACCGGGCAAATGACCGTGGTGACCGGCCCGTCCGGTTCCGGTAAATCGAGCCTGGTTTTCGACACTTTGTATGCCGAAGGGCAGCGAAGGTATGTCGAGACGTTCAGCGCGTATGCGCGTCAGTTTCTGGATCGGATGGACCGGCCGCAGGTGGATCGCGTGGACGGCGTGCCGCCCGCTATCGCTATCGATCAGACGAACCCGGTGCGCAGTTCGCGTTCGACGGTCGGCACCATGACCGAACTGAACGATCACCTGAAGCTGTTCTATGCGCGCGCCGCCGAAGTCTTCGACCGGAAAACCGCGCTGCGCGTGCGTCACGACACGCCCGAAACCATCTACGCCGAATTGCTCGATCGCACGCGCGCCGACGATCCGCGTCTGGCGATCACGTTTCCCGTCGAATTGCCCGATACCGCGAGTGATGAGGAGGTCGAACAATGGCTGTCCGCGAGCGGTTACACGCGCGTGCAGGCCAAGCGTCATGTCGAAACGGAGCAGGGCAAGCGGCAAGTGCTCGATGTGGTTGCGGACCGATTCCGCTTGCAGAACATCGAACGTTCGCGCGCGCTTGAAGCGATCGAAAGCGCGTTGTTGCGCGGCACCGGACGCATTGCTGTCTATGTGCTGAAAGACGAAACCGAGCCTGAAATCTGGCGTTTTTCCACCGGTCTGCATTGCCCGGAAAGCGATCTGCGATATGCCGATCCGCAACCCGCGCTGTTCTCGTTCAACTCGGCTTACGGCGCGTGCGAAACGTGCCGTGGTTTTGGCCGCGTGATCGGCGTCGATTACGGTCTGGTGATTCCCGACGAGAACAAGACGTTGCGCGAAGGCGCGGTCAAGACGCTGCAAACGCCCGCGTGGAAAGAGAATCAGGACGATCTGCTTCGATACGGCGCGAAAGCGGGCATTCGGCTCGGCGTGCCTTGGAAAGAACTGACGCAGAAGGAACGCGATTGGGTCATCAAAGGCTCGCCGGACTGGACCGGCAAGTGGCAGAACCAATGGTACGGCGTGCAGCGCTTCTTCGATTATCTGGAATCGAAGGCGTACAAGATGCACATTCGCGTGCTGCTGTCGAAGTACCGCAGCTATACGACGTGTCCCGTGTGCGAAGGCGCGCGGCTGAAGACCGAATCGATGTTGTGGCGTCTTGGCACCAAGGAACAGGCCGATGCAGTGCTCAAGCCTTCGAATTGCTTCATGCCGAAGGGCGTGGACTGGAATCGTCAGCAGCTCGAAGCATTGCCGGGTCTGACGGTCCACGATCTGATGCTGATGCCGATCGAACGCATTCGCCGTTTCTTCGATTCGCTCACGCTGCCTTCCACCTTGCTCGATGAAGCGCTCAAACTGCTTCACGCCGAAGTGCGCACGCGCCTCAAATATCTCTGCGATGTGGGCCTCGGTTATCTGACGCTGGATCGGCAATCGCGCACGCTGTCGGGCGGCGAAGTGCAGCGGATCAATCTGACGACGGCGCTGGGCACATCGCTGGTGAATACGCTGTTCGTGCTCGATGAACCGAGTATCGGGCTGCATCCGCGCGATCTGAATCGCATTGTCGAAGCCATGCATCGTCTGCGCGATGCGGGCAATACGCTGGTCGTCGTCGAACATGATCCATCGGTGATGCTCGCGGCGGATCGTCTGATCGATATGGGACCGGGGCCGGGCGAACGCGGCGGGCAGATTGTCTATGACGGCACGCCCGACGAGATTCAGACGCGCGACACGCTGACCGGCGCGTATCTCGGCGGACGCAAGCATGTGGCGCATGCGTCGAGCTGGAATCGCCGTATCGTCGATAAAAAAACGCCGCGTTTGACGCTCGAAGGCGCAAGCGATCACAACCTGCGCGACGTGACCGTCGAGATTCCGCTGCAACGTCTGGTGTGCGTCACGGGCGTGTCCGGTTCCGGCAAATCCACGCTGATTCAGGACGTGCTCGCGCCCGCGCTGATGCGTCATTTCGGCAAGGCCACGGAAGCGCCCGGCGCGTTTCGCGCGCTGAAGGGCGCGGACCAATTGAGCGATGTGGTCTTCGTCGATCAATCGCCGATCGGGCGCACGGCGCGTTCCAATCCGGCCAGCTATGTCGGCGCGTTCGATGAAATCCGCAAGCTGTTTGCGAAGGCGCCGCTCGCTGCGCAACGCGGTTACGGCGCAAGCATGTTCAGCTTCAATTCCGGCGATGGACGCTGTCCGACATGCGGCGGCTCGGGCTTCGAACACGTCGAAATGCAGTTCCTGAGCGATGTCTATCTGCGTTGCCCGGATTGCGATGGACGTCGTTATCGCGCGGAAATTCTCGATGTGAAGATCGAGCGTGGTGCGCGCGTGCTGAGCGTCGCGGACGTGCTCGAACTGACCGTGAGCGAAGCGGTGGAATGCTTTGCATCGGATACCGAAGTATTGCGCGTGCTTCAGCCTATCGTCGATGTCGGTCTGGAATATGTGAAGCTCGGCCAGCCGGTTCCTACGTTATCGGGCGGCGAAGCGCAGCGTCTTAAACTCGCGGGCTTTCTCGCGGAAACCTCGCAAGCGAAGAAGAGCGAAAGCCGTCTCTTCATGTTCGATGAACCGACCACCGGCCTGCATTTCGACGATATCGCCAAGCTGATGCAGGCGCTGCGCCGTTTGCTGGAACGCGGGCATTCGCTGATCGTGATCGAACACAATCTGGATGTGATTCGCGCGGCCGACTGGATTATCGATTTGGGTCCGGAAGGCGGCGATGGCGGCGGCGAAGTGGTGTGCGTCGGCACGCCCGACGATGTGGCCGCGTGCGAGCATTCGCACACGGGCCGCGCGCTGGTCGAATACGAAGAAGCGATGCAGCCAGGCGCGGCGGAAAAGCGTGCAGGTGTGCCTTTGCAGCTCGCCGCCGAAGTGGCGAGCGCACGGCGCGCGTTGCAGGGCGAGGACGTGGTGCGCATCGTCAATGCGCGCGAGCACAACCTCAAATCGCTCGATGTCGATATCCCGCATAACAAGTTCAACGTGGTGACGGGCGTGTCCGGTTCGGGCAAGTCCACGCTCGCGTTCGATATTCTGTTCCACGAAGGACAGCGGCGTTATCTGGAATCGCTGAACGCGTATGCGCGCTCCATCGTGCAACCTGCGGGTCGCCCAGAAGTCGATGCGGTCTACGGCATTCCGCCGACCGTCGCAATCGAACAACGTCTGTCGCGCGGCGGGCGCAAGTCCACCGTTGCTACGACGTCCGAAGTATGGCACTTCCTGCGTCTGCTTTACGTGAAGCTCGGCATTCAGCACTGCATTCATGATGGCACGCCGGTGCAGGCGCAAAGCTCGGAGTCGATCGCTGCGCAGATCATGCGTGATTTCAAGGGCCAACATGTCGGTTTGCTCGCGCCGCTGGTGGTGAATCGCAAGGGCGTTTATACGGATTTGGCGAAATGGGCGAAGGCGCGCGGCAATACCCATCTGCGTGTCGATGGCGAATTTCTGCCGGTGAGTCCGTGGCCGAAGCTCGATCGATTCCGCGAACATACGATTGAATTGCCTGTGGCGGACTTGGTCGTATCGGCGAATAACGAGGCGGAATTGCGGCGTTTGCTCGATGAAACACTCGAAGTCGGCAAGGGCGTGATGCATCTGATCGCGCCGTTGGACGATCTTCATGGCGCATGGAGCGAAGGTCAGCGCAAAGGCAAAGAAGAGACGCGCGTGTTCTCGACCAAGCGCGCGTGCCCGGTCTGCGGCACGAGTTATCCCGAACTCGATCCGCGTATGTTCTCGTACAACAGCAAGCATGGCTGGTGCAATACGTGCGTTGGCACGGGCGTGAAGCTGACGCGCGAACAACGCGCCGCGTTCGATGACACCGTGTTCGCGCAGGATGATCGCGGCCGCGAACAAAGCATCGGTTCGGTGGATCAGGAACCGGACGATATCGTCGATCAGCCGTGTCCCGATTGCGAAGGCACGCGTCTGAACGAAGTGGCGCGCGCGGTGACCTTCGGCAATTATCCGATCACCGAAGTCGGCCGATGGACCGTCACGGATACGCGCGAGTGGATTGCATCGCTCAAGCTGAAGGGACGCGATGCGGATATCGCGCGCGATGTGGTCAGTGAGATCGAAGGACGTTTGCAGTTCCTCGAAGAAGTGGGACTCGGTTATCTGAGTCTCGATCGCGCTGCGCCGACGTTGTCGGGCGGCGAAGCGCAGCGCATTCGTCTTGCTGCGCAACTCGGCAGCAACCTGCAAGGCGTGTGCTACGTACTCGATGAACCGACCATCGGTTTGCATCCGCGTGACAATCTGATTCTGCTTTCCGCGTTGAAGAAGCTCAACGACAAGGGCAATACGCTCGTTGTCGTCGAACATGATGAAGATACGATTCGGCGTGCTGATCACATCATCGATATTGGTCCGGGTGCGGGCAAACGTGGTGGCATGGTCGTGGCGCAGGGCAATGTGACGGATCTCGCGGCGCACAAGGCGTCGCTGACGGGGCAGATGCTGGCGAATCCGATCGTGCATCCGTTGCAGCCGCGTCGTGAAGTGCGCGCGGGCACGGCGAAACGGCCTGCGGTGCCGGAGCAATGGCTGACGGTCGAAGGCGCGACGCTGCATAACCTGCGCAATGTGACGGCGAGCGTGCCGCTGAATCGGCTGGTGGCTATCACGGGCGTGTCGGGTTCCGGTAAATCGACGCTCGCGCGCGATGTGCTCATGACCAATCTGCTCGATGCGGTCGGCCGTTCGGTGCTTTCATCGCCTGCTGTAAGGCGTGCGCGCAAAACGGCGCAAGCGGCTGCGCCCGCTGCTTCTAAATCGCGTTCGAGCGTGTTGGCGCGTGAAGCACCGCGTCCGAAATTCGATGTCGTTCACGCATGGCAAGGCTGCGCGGGCGTGACCGGTTTCGAAGCCATCGACCGCGTGCTCGAAGTCGATCAGACGCCGATCGGCAAGACGCCGCGTTCGTGTCCGGCGACGTATATCGGCATGTGGGACACCATTCGCAAGCTGTTCGCGGATACGCTCGAAGCACGCGCGCGCGGTTATACGCCGTCGCGTTTCTCGTTCAATACCGGCGAAGGGCGTTGTCCGGCATGCGAAGGTCAGGGCGTGCGCACCATCGCCATGAGTTTTTTGCCGGACGTGAAGGTGCCATGCGATGTGTGTCACGGCCAGCGCTTCAATCCGGAAACGCTCGCGGTGACGTGGCGCGGCAAGAACATCGGCGAAGTGCTGACGATGGAAATCGACGAAGCCGTCGAGTTCTTCGCGTCGATGCCGTCCATCGCGCATCCTTTGCAGTTGATGAAGGACGTGGGACTCGGTTATCTCACGCTCGGCCAGCCGTCGCCGACGTTGTCGGGCGGTGAGGCGCAGCGCATCAAGCTGGTCACGGAGTTGTCGAAGGTACGCGACGACATCACGCGTCGCGGGCAGAAGCCGCCGCATACGCTCTATGTGCTCGATGAACCGACCGTCGGCCTGCATATGGCGGACGTGGCCAAGCTGATTCGCGTGCTGCATCGGCTGGTGGATGGCGGGCATAGCGTGATCGTCATCGAGCACGATCTCGATGTGATTGCGGAAGCGGATTGGGTGCTCGATCTTGGCCCGGAAGGCGGCGTGAATGGCGGCACCATCGTCGCGGCAGCCGATCCTGAAACGCTGTCGACGCATCCGCGCAGTCATACGGGCGCAGCGTTGCGGCCGGTGCTCGGACGCACGCGGAGGGCAGAAGATGCTGCGTAATCTCGACACACTCATTGCATCGATGCAACCCGAGTTGCAACCGGGCGCTTACGTGTTCGCTTCGGTGCCACACGATGAAGTGATCGGCGGCGACAGCGTGATCGCGACGTTCCGTGAGCGCGAAGGCATGACCGTCGTGATGGCCGAACGTGCGGCGGAACTCGCGGGCATCGACGTGCTGTTTCGCGCGGCGTGGATCACCTTGACCGTTCATTCCGACCTGCACGCGGTCGGTCTGACGGCAGCCTTTGCAAGCGCGCTCGGCGAGGCGGGCATCAGTTGCAATGTGATGGCGGCGGCGTATCACGATCACATTTTCGTGCCGTTCGAAGACGCCGACCGCGCGATGGATGCGCTTTTGAAATTGCAGCGCGCTGGTATGCTTGCGGCCTCTAAAAAACCACCTGAATAAAGCAATGGAAACGCAGGACAAAGCAGTCGCGCTCAAACGAATGAAATGGTTCGCTTTCGCGCTGCTGATCGCGGCGGGCGCGTTGTTCGCGCTCGCCAAAAGCCAGCACGATGCAGGCGCGTGGGCGTGGGTGTCATCGTTTGCGGAAGCGGCGATGGTCGGCGCGTTGGCGGACTGGTTCGCGGTGGTCGCGCTGTTCCGTCATCCGCTCGGCGTGCCGATTCCGCACACGGCCATTCTTCCGGCCAACAAGGCGCGCGTCGCGGATAACCTCGCGGTCTTCGTGCGCGATCGTTTTCTCGGCACGGATGCGCTGGTCGCGCGCGTCAACGCATTCGATCCCGCCACGCGTTTATCGGCGTGGCTCGCGGAGCCTGCCAACGCGCGTTTGCTGGGAAACCGCGCGGTCACGGCGGTCGGTCAGTTGCTCTCCTTTATCGACGATGAACGCGTCAAAACCATGCTTTACGATGCCATTCGCCGTCGCGCGGAAGGCTTCGATCTGGCGGGCGCGGCGGGCGGCGTGCTGTCCACGCTGACTGCGGATCGCCGTCATCAATTGCTGCTCGATGAAGGCCTGAAGCAAATGGCCGCGTGGCTCGACAAACCCGAAGTGCAGGAGATGTTCGCGGCGCGCATCGTCGCGGTGGCGGGCGAGGAATATCCGAAGCTGATCGGCATGCTCGGTTTCGTCGGATTGAATGCGGAAGATTTGGGCGCGAAGTTCGCGGCGGGACTCGTGCGCGGCGCGAATCAATGGCTGCACGATATCAGCGAGAATCCGGAGCATGAACGTCGTCAGGCGTTCGATGCAGCGGTGGAACGCTTCGTCGAGCGCCTGAAAAGCGATCCCACGTTCAAGACGCATATCGACGAACACAAGCGTCAATGGCTCGAACGGCCCGAATTGCGCGCGTACGTGAATGGTTTGTGGGACGAATTCACCGCATGGCTCGATGCCGACCTCAAGCGCACGGATTCATCGCTGCACGCGAAAGTGGTGGAGATGGCGGCGGGTTTCGCGCAGGCCTTGGGCAACGATCCCGCACTGCGCGATTCCATCAACGAACATATGCGCGATGCCTTGAAAGCGCTTGCGCCCGAGTTGCGCGAAGGCATCGCCAAACATATCGCGGCGACCGTCAAGCAATGGGACGATGCCACGCTCGTACGCGATGTCGAATTGAATATCGGCCGGGATTTGCAGTTCATTCGCGTGAACGGAACGTTGGTCGGCGGGATGGTCGGATTGTTGATTCATGCGGTGACCGTGCTGACGCTCTGAGCCGGATGTATCATTGCCGGCACGACCTCCAGGATCAGCACGATCCCTTGAAACCGTGCCCAACCAAAACACCGACCTGATCGCGCGCTTCTACGAAGCGTTCCAGTCGAAAGACGCCGAAGGCATGGCGGCGTGCTACTCGTCCGACATACGCTTCGAAGACCCGGTGTTCGGCGCGCTGCACGGGCGCGAAGCAGGCGATATGTGGCGCATGCTGCTCGCCCGCGCCGAAGACCTCACGCTCGCAGTCGAAGACATCAAATCGCTTGGACAGACCGCCAGCGCGCACGCTGTTGCGCGCTATACGTATTCGGCCACGGGCCGCTTCGTCGTCAACGATATTCAAACGCGCTTCGCCATTCGCGATGGTTTGATCGCCGAACAAACCGATACTTTCGATCTTTATCGCTGGAGCCGTCAGGCGCTGGGCGCGAGCGGCTGGCTGCTCGGCTGGACGCCGCAGATGAAGAACGCCATCCGCACGAAAGCCAAACGCGCGCTGAAGGAATATCAAAAGAAGAAAGGAGCGTGATGACCCGCATCGATCAATTCGATGATGCACGTCTCGAAGACGAATGGCTCGAAGCCGATGCGTTCGGCGGCTTCGCTTCCGGCACCGTCGGCACGATGCGCACGCGCCGTTATCACGCGTTGCTGCTGTGCGCGACGCAGCCGCCGGCGGGGCGCGTTGTGCTGGTGAATGGCGTCGAAGCGTGGATCGAACTGAATGGCGCGCGCATTCCGCTGACAATGCAGCGTTACGCGCCCGATGTGCTGTATCCCGATTCGCGCGCCAATCTGCTGAGCTTCGAGACCGAGCCGTGGCCGACGTGGCGCTTTCGTATCGATCAAGATGTGGTGCTGGCGGCTGAAGTTTTCGTGTCGAAGGAAAGCCGCGAAACGGTGTTGCGATGGCGTTTCGAAGGCGCATCGAAGGCTGCCACGCTCAAAGTGCGGCCCTTGCTCTCGGGACGCGATTACCACGGCATGCATCATGAAAACGCGTCCTTTTCTTTCGATGCGAGCGTCGATGGCGGACGCGTGCATTGGCATCCATATGGCGATCTGCCGGTGATTGCGGCGACCACGAATGGTGTGTATCAACACGCGCCCGATTGGTATCGCAACTTCTGCTATGTACGCGAGCGTGAACGTGGAATGGACTTCACGGAAGACCTCGCATCGCCGGGCGTGTTTGCGTTCGATCTCGCGCGTGAAGAAGCGGCGATGATCCTGCACGCCGTCGCCGAACACGATCCTTTCCGCGATGCCGATGCGCTCACGCATGCCACGCAACTCGCATCGGCGGAAGCGGAACGGCGCGCCAAATTCGATACACGTCTCGCGCGCGCCGCCGACGCGTATATCGTCAATCGCAATGTGGGACGCACGATCATCGCGGGCTTTCCGTGGTTCACGGATTGGGGCCGCGATACCTTCATTTCGATGCGCGGTTTATTGCTCGCGGCAGGGCGCTACGCAGAAGCCGAATCGATCCTGCTCGAATGGGCCGATACGATTTCCGAAGGCATGGTGCCGAACCGTTTTCCCGACAGCGGCGGTCTGCCCGAATACAACTCCGTCGATGCCTCGCTGTGGTTTATCGTCGCCGTGCATGACTATCTGGCGACGAACCACGCCAGCGCCGCCACCGCGACGCGATTGCAACGCGCGGCGGAATCCATTCTCGAAGGCTATACGCGCGGCACGCGCTTCAATATCGCGGCGGGCACGGACGGTTTGCTGCGCGCGGGCGTGCCCGGCGTGCAGCTCACGTGGATGGACGCGAAGGCGGGCGACTGGGTCGTGACGCCGCGCATCGGCAAGCCGGTGGAAGTGCAGGCGTTGTGGATCAACGCGCTGTCGATCGTATCGGAATGGGATACGCGCTGGCAGGACATGCGCGATCGTGCGCGCGCCAGTTTCACCACCCGTTTCGTCGATGCCGATACCCACACGCTCTGCGATGTCGTCGATGTCGATCACGAACCCGGCAAGCTCGATCATTCCATTCGACCGAATCAGATTTTCGCGCTCGGCGGCCTGCCGTTTCCGCTGATCGATGGCGATACGGCGCTTGCCGTGCTCACGCAAGTGGAAACGCATCTGCTGACGCCGCTCGGTCTGCGCACGCTTGCGCCGAACGATCCGGCGTATCGGCCGCATTATGCAGGCGGCGTGCTGGAACGCGATGGCGCGTATCACGAAGGCACCGTATGGCCGTGGCTGATGGGACCGTTTATCGAAGCGTGGCTGCGCGTGCATGGCGCGGATGGCGTGCGCGAGCGCTTTCTCACGCCCTTGTACGATCATCTCGATCATTTCGGTCTCGATCACATCAGCGAAGTGGCCGATGGTGATGCACCGCACACGCCCGGTGGCACGCCATTTCAGGCGTGGTCGCTGGCAGAATTCATGCGCATCGAACGGCTCCTGATCCAGCGTAATACAGTGGAAACGCGCTAAATTACGAGTCTTGCCTGCGGCTTCATGCAGCACCCACAGGAGACTTACATGCCGAAAGCGCCCATCGTCAATCAGATGCAAACCACGGAAGGAATGCGGCTGCATTCACCGGACTGTTCGCGCTGGCAGCGTTGGGGACCGTATCTGAGCGAGCGTCAATGGGGCACGGTCCGCGAGGATTACAGCGAATTCGGCACGGCGTGGGAATACTTCCCGCACGATCATGCGCGCAGCCGGGCGTATCGATGGGGCGAAGACGGCCTTGCCGGTTTCGGTGACGACAAGCTCAACTGGTGCGTGTCGCTGGCGCTTTGGAACGGTCAGGATTCCATCATCAAGGAGCGCTTGTTCGGTCTGACGAACGAGGAAGGCAATCATGGCGAGGACGTGAAGGAACTGTACTTTTACGTCGATGGCACGCCCACGCATTCCTACATGCGCATGCTCTACAAATATCCGCATGCCGCGTTTCCGTACGCCGATCTCGTCGATGAAAACGCGCGTCGCGGTCCTGACATGCCCGAATACGAAGTGCTCGATACCGGCGTGTTCGACGATCAGCGCTACTTCGACGTGCAAGTGGAATACGCCAAGCACACGGCAGACGATATCGTGATGCGCGTGAGCATCGAAAATCGCGGCGATGTGGACGCGGAACTCGATGTCCTGCCGCAAATGTGGGCGCGCAATACGTGGTCGTGGAAACCGTTACCGGTGAAGCCTTCGCTCACACTGGAAACGGTCAACCAGACGCAATACGTCGCCGCAGAGCACGGCGGTCATGAACCGATGGTCGTCACCGCGTGGTCGCCGGATGCCGAAGCGGTCGAATGGCTGTTCTGCGAAAACGAGACCAACGTCAAGCGCCTTTTTCATATGGAGGGCGTTGGCCCGTTCAAGGACGGCTTCAACGACTACCTCTTGCAAGGCGATGAAAACGCCATCCGACGCGATACCGGCACACGCGTGGCCGCGCGCATGCACGTGCGATTGCAGGCGCATGGCAAGGCCGTGGTGTATATGCGCTGGCGTCCCGAATCCGCGCCCGACACCGTGCCGCTCGATGCCGATGCGCTGTTTGCAAGGCGTATTTCGGAGGCGGACGAGTTTTACGGCGCGCTGCAACACGATTTCGCCGATGCAGACCAGCGGCTGGTGCAACGTCAGGCGCTTGCCGGCATGCTCTGGTCGAAGCAGTACTACCAGTTCGATGTCACGCGCTGGCTCGACGGCGATCCTTTGCAGCCGAAACCGCCGAAACAGCGCAGACAAGGGCGCAACGCCGACTGGCGGCATCTGTGTAACGCGGACATCGTATCGATGCCGGACAAGTGGGAATATCCGTGGTACGCGTCGTGGGATCTCGCGTTTCATGCCGCCGCGTTCGTGCTGATCGATCCGGAGTTTGCGAAGCGTCAAATGTTGCTGCTGGTGAAGGACCGCTATCAGCATCCCAACGGACAACTGCCCGCCTACGAATGGGCTTTCGGCGATGCTAACCCGCCCGTGCACGCCTGGGCAACGTGGCGCGTCTACTGCATCGATCGTGCGATTACGGGCAAGGGCGACCGCGATTTTCTGGAACTCGTGTTCCACAAGCTGCTGCTGAACTTCTCGTGGTGGGTCAACCGCAAAGACGCCGACGATCGCAATATCTTTCAGGGCGGCTTTCTCGGGCTGGACAACGTCGGCATCTTCGATCGCTCGTCGCCGCTGCCCACAGGCGGTCATATCGATCAGGCCGATGGCACCGCGTGGATGGCGGCGTACGCGCTCGACCTCATGCGTATTGCATTGGAACTGGCGTACGCGAACAAGGTGTTCATCGATATCGCGGTCAAGTTCTTCGAGCATTTCCTGTATATCGCGGAAGCGGTGAGTTGCGAAGATGGCTGCGATACGGGCTTGTGGGACACGGAAGACGAGTTCTTCTACGACAAGCTGCGCCTGCCGGATGGATCGAGCGTGCCCATGCGCATTCGATCCATCGTCGGCCTCATTCCGATGTTCGCGGTGCATGTGCTGGAGCCGGGCGTCGCGCACGGACTGCCGGGGCTGCGTGACCGGCTGCACTGGTTTCTGGAGCATCGCCCGGATCTGGCGCGGCTGGTATCGCGATGGAATGTCGAAGGAAAAGGCAATAGCGTGCTGCTGTCGCTGTTGCGCGGGCATCGGATGAAAGCGCTGCTCAGGCGCATGCTGGACGAAACCGAATTTCTCTCCGATCACGGCGTGCGCGCCTTGTCGCGCGTGCATCTGGATCAGCCGTTCGTGTTCTATCACAACAGCGAGAGCTTCAGCATTCAGTACCTTCCGGCCGAGTCGAATTCGCGTGTGTTCGGCGGCAACTCCAATTGGCGCGGGCCGGTGTGGATGCCGGTCAACTATCTGCTGATCCAGTCGATCCGCGAATTCCATCGCTATTACGGCGATGATTTCCGCGTCGAATATCCGACCGGTTCGGGTCAATGTTTCTCGCTTGCGCAGATCGCCGATGAACTCTCGCGCCGTCTCACCACGCTCTTTCTGCTGGATAAAAGCGGCAAGCGTCCGGTGATGGCGGCTTATCCGCACCTACAAACAGACCCACGTTCACGCGACCTGATCCTTTTCCACGAATATTTCGATGGCGACAACGGGCGCGGCGTCGGCGCTTCGCATCAGACTGGCTGGACGGGGCTGATTGCGCTGATGCTGCAGCCGCATACCTTCAATTCGTCGGGCGTCGTGCCGCTTGCCGGGGAAGCGGATGCACGCCAGCAGGAGCTTGCAGCGGCGAAGTGAAGCAGCGAGGCATGCGTGATTTATCCGAATATCGATTGTTCGGATAAGTCTGATGTCGCCAGACCTCCTGACTGTTTAAGTTGGCGAAACGACCAACGTGAGGAAAGTCGGGAGAACAAAATGAATTTGATCAGCGTCCATTCCCAGAGCGGCTATCAGCATGGCATGGGAGCGTTCGGGAACGCGCGCGTCGAGCATGAACATTGCCCGCCCATTGCAATGGTCTTCTTTGTATTCGCCGCCGCCATGACAGGCGGCATCTGGTTCGCGGATCGCTTTAACGATATCGCGATCGGCTGGATGGCCGGCGTCGCGATCCTCGGCATGATGGGTCTGGTGATCGACCGGTGGTTCAGCGGCGCGGATGCGCTTGAGCGGCGCATCCGGCATCGGCAGCGGGCGCGCAGTCACGCGCTCGGCAATCTCGCTTCCACGCGCGATCTCACACGGCAATGGCGTGCGTGGAACGCGTCAGCAACACGGGAATGGACTTCGACGTCGGCGTACCGGCGCCATCCGCAACCGATGACAACGGCACGAGCGGATTGGTCTCCGGATAGTACGCGCCCAGGCATCCGCGCGGAATATCGTATGCGACGAGCCTGAAGCTTTCGGCGCGGCGCTCCACGCCATCGTCCCAGACGCTGGTGATATCCACGAACTCGTCCGGCTCGAAACCGAGCATGTCGATATCCTCGCGGTTCGCAAACAGCACGCGGCGCTGGCCGTACACGCCACGGTAGCGGTCATCGAGACCGTAGATGGTGGTGTTGTACTGATCGTGCGAGCGCGTGGTCATGAGCGTCATCAGGCGTTCGCCGTGCCGCGCGCGGGCGCGGTGAATCGGGGTATCGAAGGCAATCTTGTGGACGATGAACTGCGCGCGGCCGCTCGGCGTCTTCCAGATGCGGTCGCGCGACGCCACGCCGAGGTGAAAGCCACCCGGTTGCTTTAGCCGTTCGTTATAGCGCTCGAAGCCGTCGATCACCTTTTCGATACCATCGCGGATCAGCGCGTAGTCGGCGGCGTGCGCGAGCCAGTCCACTTTCGCCGAGCCGAGCGTCGCATGCGCCATGCGCGCGACGATCGCTATTTCCGACAGCAGATTGGCCGATGCCGGCTTGTTCATGCCGTAGGAGATATGCACCATGCTCATCGAATCTTCGACGGTCACGCCTTGCGGCACGCCGTTCTGCATATCGATTTCGGTGCGGCCGAGCGTCGGCAGGATCAGCGCGTCGCGGCCGTGGATCAGATGGCTGCGGTTCAGCTTGGTCGTCACGTGCACGGTGAGGTCGCAAGCGCGCATGGCTTCCCATGTGCGCGGCGTATCGGGCGTGGCGATCGAAAAATTGCCGCCTAATCCGATGAACACCTTCACCTTGCCTTCCAGCATCGCGTGAATGGTTTCGACCACGTCGTAACCGTGTTCGCGCGGCGGCTCGAAGTCGTAGGCCGCGCCGAGCTTGTCGAGAAACGCCTGCGTCGGCTTCTCTTCGATACCGACCGTGCGGTCGCCCTGCACATTGGAGTGGCCGCGCACCGGGCACAGCCCCGCACCGCGCCGGCCGATGTTTCCGCGCATCATCATCAGGTTCGAGAGAATCTGGATGGTCGGCACGGAGTTCTTGTGCTGCGTGAGGCCCATGCCCCACGTCGAAATCACGGCGCGGCCTTTCACGTAGATATCGGCGAGCTTGAGGACGTCTTCCATCGGCACACCGGATTCTTCGATCACCGCGTCCCAGCTTTCGGCGCGCAGGTCGTCGGCGAAGGCGTCGAAGTTGACGGTATGTTCCGCGATGAAGGCCACGTCGAGCACGCGTTCGCTGCCGTTCGAAATGGCTTCATCGTCGAGTTCGATCACGCGTTTTGCCACGCCTTTGATTAACGCGAAGTCGCCGCCCACTTTCGGGCGAATGAACACCGAACTGATTTTCACGCCCTTCGGATTCAACATATCGAGCGTGTGCTGCGGGCTGGCGAAGCGTTCGAGTCCGCGTTCCTTGAGCGGGTTGATCGACACGATGGTCGCGCCGCGCTTGGCGCACTCGCGCAGTTCGCCGAGCATGCGCGGATGGTTGGTCGCCGGATTCTGGCCGAAGATCAGCAGCGTATCCGCGTGTTCGAAATCGTCGAGCGTGACCGTGCCCTTGCCGATGCCAACCGTATGCGGCAAGCCGCGGCTCGTCGCCTCATGGCACATGTTCGAGCAATCGGGGAAATTGTTGGTGCCAACCATCCGCACGAACAACTGATAGAGGAATGCGGCTTCGTTGCTGGCGCGGCCGGACGTGTAGAACGCGGCGCGGTCCGGGTTATCGAGTGCTTTCAGATGCGCGGCGATCAGTTCGAACGCCGCGTCCCATTCGATCGGCACGTAACGGTCGCGTTTCGAGTCGTAGACGAGCGGATCGGTCAGGCGTCCGTGCTGCTCCAGTTCATAGTCCGATTGCGCCATCAGCGCTTCGACCGTGTGCTCTTCGAAGAACGCGGGCGTCACGCGCTTGGACGTCGCTTCGGCGGCGACGGCTTTGACGCCGTTTTCGCAGAACTCGAATGTCGAGCCGTGCTCGCGATCCGGCCACGCACAGCCGGGGCAATCGAATCCATCGGGCTGATTCTGCTTGAAGAGTGTCTTGTAATTGCCGCCCGCAACGCGTTCCTTGACGAGATTGATCGCGACTTGCTTGAGCGCGCCCCAGCCGGCGGCCGGGTGCGTGTACGGTTCGATGCGGGCTTCTGACTTCTTCATGGCTTGTGTGTGACGGCGGATTAAGCGATGAAGAAATCGTACTGTGTTCCAAATTTTTCGCGGCGCACAGAAAATGCGAAATAAGAGGAGTACAGTTGCGACATGATGAAGCTCTACGAGAAATTCGCCGATGAGATCGAAGAAGCCGTGCGGCGCGGCGTGTTCGCGCCCGGTGAACGCGTGACGTCGGTGCGGCAGGCGAGTCAGCAACACGGCGTGAGCATCAAGACGGTGCTGCACGCGTATGCGCTGCTGGAGAGTCGCGGCATTCTGGAGACGCGTCCGCAGTCGGGGTACTTCGTGCGGGCGAAACCGCCTGCGCGTGTGATGGCGCGCGTGGCGAAACGCACGATTGCTGCGGCATCGGAAGTGGATGTGAGCGGGCTGGTGCTGTCCACGTTGCGCAGTATCGGCGCGCACGATGCCGTGCCGTTCGGCTCGCCGTATCCCGATCCCGAGCCGTTCCCGTGGCGGCGCATCAACCAGTATGCGAACGCGATCGCGCGCCGGCATGCAAGCTGGAATCTGATCGATGATCTGCCACCCGGCAATCCCGAACTCATTCGCCAGATTGCGCGGCGTTATGCGGAAAACGGCGTGCCGGTCGATCCCGACGAAATCGTGATTACGGTCGGTGCAACGGAAGCGATCAATCTCAGTTTGCAGGCCGTCGCCAAACCGGGCGATACCGTCGCCGTCGAATCACCGACGTATTACGCGATGCTCCACGCCATCGAGCGTCTCGGCATGCGCGCGATCGAAGTGCCGACGCATCCGGCCGATGGCATCGATATCGACGCACTGGCCGCGATCATCGCGCGGCGCAAAATCGCCGCGTGCATGGTGATGCCGAACTTCCAGAACCCGCTCGGCTTCCAGATGCCGGACGAGCGCAAGCGCCGGCTGGTCGAATTGCTGAGCGAGCACGAGATTCCCGTCATCGAAAACGATGTGTATCACGAGCTTTATTTCGGCGATGCGCGTCCGTCCACGCTCAAGAATTTCGATACCAAAGGGCTCGTCTTGCATTGCGCATCGTTCTCGAAGAGTCTGACGGCGTCGTATCGCATTGGCTGGGCGATGCCGGGGCGGTTTCGCGCGCAGGTGGAGAAGCTCAAGTTCCTCAACACGCTGACCACGCCTTCGGTGCCGCAGGTCGCTATCGCCGATTATCTGCGGCAGGACGGCTACGACCGGCATTTGCGGCGCGTGCGCAAGTTGTATCGGCAGCAGGCGCGCATCATGATGTCGATGGTCGAGCGTTTCTTTCCGCCAGGCACCCGCACATCGACGCCGCAAGGTGGCTATGTGTTATGGGTCGAACTGCCGCCGCGCGTCGATTCGATGAAGCTCTATCGCGCCGCGCTCGAATGCGGCATCACGGTCGGGCCGGGCACCATGTTTTCGACGCGCAATGCGTTCAGCCATTTCATCCGGCTCAACTACAGTTATCCGTGGACGGCGGACAGCGAAGCCGCCCTGCAACGGCTGGGCACTTTGGCCACCGAACTCGACGCGCACGCTAAGGAGAATGACAAATGAACGATGGCATCGATCCGGCGCTGGTCGCCGTGCTCACGCAACTCTGGCGCGCGAAGTCGGAAGCGCCCGATCGCACGTGGTCGCTGGCGAAGATCGCCAAACAAGCCGATTTGCCGATGAGCACCTTGCGGCGTCAGTTGGCTGGTTTGTCGGATGCGGGGCTGGTGGAGATGCAGATGAGCGAGGAAGGCACGGGAAGCGCATGGTTGACGGATGAAGGGGTGACGTTGTGTATGGCGGTGTTTGGGGTGGCATCTTGACGGACATTCAGCCATCAGTGGCGTTGCGAGCGTCGCGCGCGGAATAAGCCGCACACCTTGGACATCCACATCACTCTCCACGGCCGGCGCGATCTGACCAACCAGATCTACGGTCAACTGCGCGCGGGCATTATCGAAGGGCGGCTGGCGGCGAACGAGCGCTTGCCGTCCACGCGCGATCTTGCCGCGCAGCTCGGCGTCTCCCGCAAGACCACGCTCGATGTCTTCGAGCGCTTGATTGCCGAAGGTTTTCTGCGCACGCGCGCAGGCGATGGCACCTTCGTCGCCGCCGGTCTCACGCGTCTGCCAAGCGCGCGCGCCGAACCCGCTTCGGCTATCGCCCGTGCCGCAGGCATCTGGCGCGACATGCCGCAGCGCATGGCCATGCCCATGCCACCCGCCGATGGTTCGCTCGATTGCGATTTCAAAGGCGGCGTCACCGACAAAACGCTGTTTCCCTACGATGCCTGGCGCCGCTGTCTGCATCACGCGATCCGTCAGCAGGCGCGCGCGGGAGGCGATGTCGCGGCGTATCGCGATCCGGCGGGCGAGCAGGAGTTGCGGCTCGGCATCGCGCGCTATCTGGCGTTCAGCCGCGCGGTGACGTGCAACTGGCAGGACGTCGTGGTGACGCAGGGCGCGCAGCAGGCGCTCGATCTGCTCGCGCGCATCGTGATTCAGCCGGGCGATGTGGTCGCGGTCGAGGAGCCGGGTTATCCGCCCGCGCGCGCGTTGTATGCGGCGCTCGGCGCGCGCATCGCGCATGTGCCGGTGGATGGCGAGGGCATCGTCGTGAGCAAGCTGCCGCGCAATACGCGCCTCGTGTATGTGACGCCGTCGCATCAGTTTCCGCTCGGCATGCCGATGAGTCTGGAGCGGCGTATCGCGTTGCTGGAGTGGGCGGCGCAGCGCGGCGCGATCATCGTCGAGGATGATTACGATGGCGAGTTTCGCTTCGAAGGGCGTCCGGTCGAATCGCTGAAAAGTCTGGATCACGCGGGGCTGGTCGCGTATGTCGGCACGTTCTCGAAGACCATTTTTCCCGATCTGCGTATCGGCTATGTGGTGCCGCCCGCGACGCTGCGCGAACCGCTTTGGACCGCCAAGCAAATCTGCGACTGGCATTCCTGCATGCTCACGCAAACCGCGCTCGCCGCGTTCATGCTGGACGGCGATTACGCGAAGCATCTGCGGCGCATGCACAAGGCGTATGCCGCACGGCGTAGTCGTTTGCTGCGAAGTCTCGGCGGCGAACTCGCGCCCTGGTTCGAGCCGATGCCTTCGACCGCCGGCATCCACCTGGTCGCGCGCTTGAGCGACACACACGATGAAGCGCGCGTGGTTGCGGCGGCGCGCGAGGCATCGGTCGGGCTGTACGGAATCGCGGATTTTTATGCGGGCAAGCCGGGCGAGCAGGGCGTGCTGCTCGGCTATGGCGGAACGAGCGTGGAGGCCATCGAGCGCGGCACGGCGCGGCTGGCCGCGCTCATGCCGACGCTGCTTTAGATCACTGATCGCACAATAAAAGCACTTTCTCCTGCGCCGTGCAGGTGGCTTTCTTCGGCTTCGGCGCGTCGGCATCGACGTTGCGCGTGGAGACGGTTTGCGCGCTGCCTTGCGCCATCGCCTGCCGATGCGCGATGCACGCGCGCAGGCGCTTTTCCATCGGCGGATAGTATTTCCAGCCCTTGGTCAGCGGCGGCAAGTCGAGATGCACCTGCTTCCACTTCGGATGCCCGTTCGCCTGCAACTGATCGAAGTTCGTGCACAGCGAATCCGCGAACTTCGACAGCGATCCGACCGTGCCGCGCAAGCCATAGTCATAGGTCACGAGGAACGCGCGCACGGTGAGCGTCGGCGTATCTTCGGTGATCCAGTTCGGATAGCTCGTGGTGCGGATCGTCGCGGGGAAATAGGTTTGCTTGGCGCGCGCGGTTTCGGGCGCGCTCGGATCGAGCCGCAGCAGTTTGATCTGCTGCAACAGCTCCGGATTCATGTCCTGAAACAGCTTGGCCGGCTGGCCCGCGACGATCACCGCCACATCGATCTTGCGCACGATCAGCTTGGCGAGCGAATCCTCGTTGTTGAAGTGCTGCTCGTTGGCCTCGGGAATCGGCTCACCGAACATCAGCCGATACAACGTCTCCGCCGACTGCGCCGTGCCGCTGCCGATCGGCCCCACGCTGATGTTTTTATCCTTGATCTCGTTGATGGTCTTGAGCGGCGAATCCGAACGCACCACGAAGTAAATTTCTTCATCGTAGAGCGGCATGATGAGGCGCAGCGGCTGAATGATCTTGGCGGCATCCGCGTTACCGGACGTCGCCATATCCATATACGCCTGATACACGTCCGATTGCACCAGCGCGAACTTCACGCCCGGCTCGTAGCGCATGCGCTGCACGTTTTCCGCCGATCCCTTCGATGGCAACACTTCGAGATCGATGCCCGCCGGTTGCGCGACGTACTTCGACAAGTCCTGGCCGATCTGGATATACGTCCCGCGCTCCTGACCGGTGGTGATTTTGTACGGCACCGGATCGGCCGCATAAGCCGATTGCAGCGCGCCGCACAGCGCACTGACGGCGAGCATCGCGAGCGCCCCGCGCGCGGCGTTCTGCATGATTTTCGTGGCAAGCATGATTGACCCTTGATCTGAGTTGACGGGTTCGTTGAAACTCGCGGCGATGCACGGCGAACGCCATCCATCGCGCGCAATCTGGTCTTCTTCGGTCATGCTCACGGTGCGCGGGTCGGCGGTCTCCGAACCTTGCCGCGCACGTCGTGTCACTGCGAGGGCTTGGGCATCGAGTCCGAGCCGCTCCAGCCGTATTGTTTGATCGCGCGTTCGAGCGCTTCGGTCTTGTCGGTGTCTTGATGAACCGGCGCGGCGGTCTGTGTTCCGCTTTGTCCGATGATCGGCGGCACGCGCTGCGCGACGGGTTGCGCGGTAGGTTGTGCGTTGAGTTGTGCATTGACAGGCGGATGCGGCACTGTCGACGGGCTCGCGCTCGTTTGTCCGATGTACTGCGGCGGACGCGGCACCGGAGCGGGCACCTGAGCGGGCGCAGGCGCGGGTTGCGCGCGCGTTTCCGGCTGGCCGATGTACTGCGCCGACCCATTCTGCGATGTCGATGGCGACGGCGCAGCGGACGGTTGCCCCAAATACTGCGCCCCACGCGCCGCGGTCGCATCAGACTGCGAATCGCCGATGTATTGCGGCTTTTTCGGTGCGCTGGCTTGTGCTGCGGCCGGCTGCTGCTGCGCTGGCGCCGTGCGAGTCGTCGTATGAGTTTCGGGCGCGGTGCTGGTCGCAGTCAGCGCATTCGTCGCGGCCTGCGCACGCGCCAGTTTGTCGGCTTTCGCGGCGGCATCGGCTTCCGCCCTGGCTTGCGCTTTGGCTTCGGCATTGGCGCGCGCTTCATCGGCGGCGGCCTGACGCGCGGCGGCGGCAGCGGCTTGCGCGGCGCGCTTCTCGGCACGGCGCTCGGCCCACGTTTTCTGCGTCGAAATCGATGCAGCGGGTTTGTCCTGCGCGGGCGCGGGAACAGCGGCAACCGCAGCCGGTGCGGGAGCAGGCGCTGCCAGCTTCGCCGAATTCGTCACAGTCGATGCCGCCAGCGCTTGCCTGGCCGCCGCCGGATTCGTCCCGACCCAGCCCGCATGTTCGATCACGCGTTCCAGCATCGCCTGCGATTCGATGCTGCTGCCATCAAGCGACAGCGCTTCGCTCGCATTCTGCTGCACGCACGCCCACGCCTGCGTCCTTTCGCACGCGCGCGCGAGTTGCAGCGCGGCGTCGCGTTGCAACTCGCGCTTCACCAGTTCGTCGCTGATCGATGCATATTCCGGACGCGTTTGCTGTTGCGCATTCAGCGCCTTGAGACGCGCGCGCGCCGTGGTCAGATCGTGCTGATTCATCGACTGACGCACGCCCGACATCTCGTCGCTGCCGCCGGAAGCCTTCGAATTTGCGGCAATCGTTGGCGCATTCGAACGATCGATGACACCGTGCGTGCTCGGGCCGTATTTCGAATCGATCGCGCCGGACACGCTGTGCTCGCCGGAGGCGGCAGTATCGTCGCCGGAATCGTGCTGGAAATAGAACACCGCGCCTGCCAGCAGCAGCACCGCCGCCGCGCCCGCGATGATCGTCTTGCGCTGCGTCCAGTTTTCGGAGCCTGGAAGGGTATCGGGATCGTGGCGCGGATCGGCGTACGCGTTGCGCGCCGATTGCTCGACACGTTCGATCTGCCTCGCGCGATGCTCGGCCGCCTTCTGCGCGATGCGTTCGGCCGCGCGTTTCGCGTCCCAGCCGCTACGTGCGCCGGTATCGGCGCTGGATGCGCCGGCCGCGCCTGCGGAAGTGGACATGCCAGCTCCCGCCGATGCAAACGGCGCGGATGCGGTCTGCTCGAACATGCTGCCGCGCGGTTTCGCCGCCGCCGATGCAGCATCGCGCTTGAGTCCGAAGGCGGCGCTGCGATCCGCGCCGCATGTAGGGCAACTGTCGGCATTTTTGCGCACCGTGCTGCCGCAACGCTGGCAGGCAACGGAGAACATCGATGCAGGAAAAGTCAGACGCGTGGACATGCTAAAGCCCTCGAAGGACAAATGCGATAACGTGGCTGCCATTGCTTAGGACGCTTCAAGCGCGCTTGCGCTCGGACTTTTTAAATCGTCCCGCGGCAGCAATCCTTCGTATTGTTCCCGCTCTTGAAACACGCGTGTTTCGCTCACGGAAAGTCCGAATATCGACCAAGCTTTTTCGGACGTCAATCGCGTTTCGCACCTATCTCGGGCCGTCAAAAACCTAAAGCAAACCTGCTGCGCGTATGCGCGCTGTTTTTTGCTTTCCGCCTCGTTTTTGTCTCGTATCGCGCCTGTCTCTCGATGCCGGCGCTGGCCCTCGTTTAAGTGTGAACGCGTCGGGATCGGTGCTGCGCCCTGATGGGGCGAAGCATATCGCCGCGCTGGCATCGCTCACTTGTTTCTGACATTTTGGGTTCTCGGCGGCGGTTTTGAGACGCCAATCCTTAGCCGATAAACGACAAGGCCCTATATTCGCCCGATAACCCACTGATGCCAAAGCAATTCAGCTTTTCAATAGCAGCGTGCTACGGAGAGCAAACGCTTGCGTGCTTGCATTTGGTTACATTTGCTAGCGCGTTTTAGGAGATGATTCGTCATCCGAAGTAAATTTATTCGCCATGCATTTTGGACATTTGGTTAGCGATTTCTGAAATGAAAAAAGCTGCGATGCATACACATCGCAGCCTTCGAAGACTAAAGCCTGACTACTTAGTCAAACCCTTAGTCAGCCAATTGCAGCTTACCGTCGATACGGCGATTCAGCCCAAGCGGATTAGCCGTCTTGAGCGCATCCGGCAACAGCGCATCCGGCAGATCCTGATAGCTCACCGGACGCAGGAAGCGGTTGATCGCCAGGCTGCCGACCGAGGTCGAACGGCCATCTGCCGTGGACGGGAACGGGCCGCCGTGAACCATCGCGTGACCGACTTCCACGCCCGTGCCGAAGCCGTTCACCAGCAGACGGCCGGTACGGCGTTCGAGTGCGGGCAGCAGGCGCTTGGCTTCCGCGTAATCCGCTTCGTCGATATGCAGCGCCGACGTCAACTGGCCTTCCAGCGATTCGATCAACTCCAGCATCGAATCGAGGTTCGGGCAGCGCACGATCAGCGACGATGCTCCGAAAATTTCCTCTTGCAGCTCGTGGCTCTTGCGGAAGGCTTCCGCCGTGGTGACGAACAGCGCCGACTGGCCTTGGTTGCCGCTCTTGGCTTCGAGGCCGCGCGCGCAGGTGGTCACATTGGCGTGATCGGCGGCTTTGGACACCGAGCTTTCGTACGTCTTGAAGATGCCCGGCGTGAGCATGGTTTGCGCCGCCGTTTCCTTCAATGCAGCCGATGCCGCTTCGATGAACGTGTCGAGATCCGGACCATCGACGGCGAGCACCAGGCCGGGGTTCGTGCAGAACTGACCCGCGCCCAGCACCAGCGACGACACGAACGCCTTGGCGATGCTTTCGCCGCGATTCTTCAGCGCGTTCGGGAACAGCAGAACCGGGTTGATGCTGCTCATTTCCGCGTAGACCGGGATCGGTTCCTTGCGCGCCGCTGCGATCTTCATCAGCGCGACGCCGCCGCCACGCGAACCCGTGAAGCCCGCTGCCTTGATGCGGTTATCCGCAACCAGACCTTGACCGACATCACGGCCGCTGTCGAACAGCAGCGAGAACGTGCCTTCCGGCATGCCGCAATCCTTCACCGCCTTCTGCACCGCGCGGCCAACCAGTTCCGCCGTGCCCGGATGCGCCGAGTGCGCCTTGACGATCACCGGGCAGCCTGCGGCCAGCGCGGAAGCCGTATCGCCGCCCGCGACGGAGAACGCCAGCGGGAAGTTGCTCGCGCCGAACACGGCGACCGGGCCGAGGCCGACGTGACGCAGACGCAGATCCACGCGCGGCAGCGGCTTGCGTTCCGGTTGCGCCGGATCGATCCGCACGCCGAGGAAATCGCCGTTGCGCACGACATCCGCGAACATGCGGAGCTGGCCGACCGTACGGCCACGTTCGCCTTCCAGACGGGCGCGCGGCAGGCCGCTTTCGGTCATGCAGCGCTCGATCAGATCGTCGCCGATATCGAGAATGTTCTGCGCGATTGTTTCGAGAAACTTTGCGCGCGCTTCCGGCGCGGTTTCGCGATAGACGTCGAACGCGGCCCACGCGAGCGCAGCGGCGCGGTCGAGATCGGCGAGCGTCGCGCCGCCGAAAGCCGGTTCGATGGCCGCGCCCGTGGACGCGTTGACGGCCTTGATCGCGCCGTTGGTGCCGTGCACGGATTGCTGACCGATGAGCAGGTTGCCAGTGAGTTGCATGATGTCTCGTCCTTGAAAGAATTCGGAGCGCGCAGTTGTACGATGACTGCTGCCTTGCGCGAACTATAAGGCCTCGGACCGGGCGATGTATAGTGAATCCTTTCCATCGCTTGATCGCTTTTTGGAATCACCTCGTGGTTGCCCATTCACTATGAAGAACACGCTGGACGTGCTGATGTCGCGGCTTCGCATGAAGCAGTTGCAACTGCTGATCGCGCTCGACGACCACAAATCGCTGCACAAGGCGGCAGGCGCGATGGCGATGACGCAATCCGCCGCCAGCAAGGCGCTCGCGGAACTCGAATCGATGTTGGAAGCGCCGCTGTTCGAGCGTGCGAAAACCGGCCTGATCCCCAATCCGTTCGGCCGATGCGTGGTGCGCTACGCCCGCGTGCTCGCCGCCGATCTCACGGCGCTTTGTCAGGAAGTCGCGCAGATTCGCGCGGGAACAGGCGGAAGGCTGACGGTCGGCACCATTATGGGCGCCGTGCCGGAATGGGTCGCGCCGATCGTGAACGAGATGCACGCGAAGCATCCGGATCTGGCGATCGAAATCATCGAGGATACGAGCGCGAATATGCTCGTGATGCTGGACGATGGCCGCGTCGATCTGGTGATCGGGCGCGCGAGCGTGTCGGATCAGCCGTCGAAGTATCAGTATCAGCCGTTGACGGACGAACCGTTGTCGGTGGTGGTCGGGCACGATCACGCGCATCTGGCGGCGAAGGGTATCGGCTTCGCGGAATTGGCGAAACTGCGCTGGATCACGTATCCCACGTATATGCCGATGAGCGCGCTGCTCGAACGCGAACTCGATCTCGCTGGCCTGCCGATGCCCGCGAATCCCATTTCCACCGCGTCGCCGCTGGTCACGGCAACGCTGTTGCAGCAGAGTGCCGAACTCGTATCGATTTTGCCGACCAGCGTGGCGAAGTTGTTCGAAGCGCATGGCATGCTGCGCATCGTGCCGGTGCCGATGAAATCGAAATCGCAGACGTACGGCATCGTGACCAGAAAGGGCGGCGCGCTGTCACCCGCCGCGCGCCAGTTCGTGCAAATGATGCGGGACAAAGGGCGACCGCATTGAGCGTTTTTTATCGCGTGGCGACGATGAAAAGGCGCGGAAACGGCAGCAGAACCGTGCCGTTATCGAGCACGGTGTACGCGCCGCTCAGCGCTTCTTTATAGCGACTTAAAAACGCGGCCTGTTCGGTTTCATCGAGACGCGAAAGGAAGGGGCGCAACGCGCTGCCTTCGAACCATTCGATGACGGCATCGATACCGCCGTCGAGCGCGTGGTAATACGTCGTGCGCCAGATATCGACGTGCGCGCACAGCGGTTGCAGCATCGCGTAATACCACTGCGCATCGAAGCGCTTCGTCCGTTCCGCGCCCTTCAAACGATCGCGCCACGGACCTTCCTGCGCCGTCTTCTGCATCAGCCGATGCGCGGGTTCATCGAGATTGTCGGGCATCTGCACGGCGAGCCGTCCGCCGGGCGCGAGCTTTTGCAGCAGCGCGGGAAACAGCGTTTCATGATCGGGCACCCACTGAAGCGCGGCATTGGCGAGAATCAGATCGAAGAGGCCGGGCGCGTTCCACGCGGAGATATCGCTCAGTTCGAATTGCACATTTGGGACGTTGAGCAGACGCTTGCGCGCGGCGGCGATCATATCGCTCGAATTGTCCGTGCCGATGATCCGCGCATCCGGTGCGTACGAAAGCAGCGTTTCAGTGGAATTGCCCGGACCGCAGCCGATATCCGCTGCATGGCGAATCTCATTTGCACGCGCGGCGTTCAGCAAATCCCGTACGGGACGCGTGCGTTCCGCTTCGAAGCGTGAGTATTGGGTTGCATTCCAGTCAGCGTTCTTCGTCATCTCCAACCCCTGCGTAAAAGAGCAAGCGCGATTCTGCTATCCGCGCCGTCCCACGTAAAATGAATTTATGCTGCGAATTAATAGGTTTTTCTAACGAATCATGAAGATCGATACTCTCGGTGTGCAAGCCTTCGTCGCCATCGCCGATGCAGGCAGTTTCAAGGCCGCCGCCGAGCAGTTGCACATCACGCAGACAGCGGTCACGCAACGTCTGCGCAAGCTCGAAGACTTTCTCGGCGTGCCGCTGATCGAACGGACGACGCGTTCCATGGCGCTGACCGAAACCGGCCGCACGTTTTTGCCGCAGGCGAGGCGCTTGTTGGGCGAGCTGTCCTCCGCGCTGGTCGAGATTCGTGAAACCGGCATGGCGCAACGTGGCGATGTTTCCATTGCGTGCGTGCCGACGGTTGGCGTGCAATACCTGCCGCGCGTGTTGCAGGCGTATTCGGCGCGCTTTCCGCATAACCGCGTGCGGATTCTCGATCATGCGTCGTCGGCGGTGGTGCAGGCGGTGCTGCATCGTGAGGTCGAGTTCGGCATCAAGATCGCGGGCGAGCATCATCCGGAACTGGAAACGGTCGCACTCGTCGATGATCATTACGTGCTCGTGTGTCATCAGGATCATCCGCTGGCGAAAAAGCGGCGCGTGGCGTGGCGCGCGTTGCAGGACTATCCGCTGATCCTTGCAGGCGATGTCAGCGGCAATCGCACGCTGATCGACAGCGCATTGGAAGGCAGCGATATCCGGCTGCATTCGTTCTACGAAGTTCAGCGCAGTTCCACCGCGCTCGGGCTGGTGGCGGAGGGCGTCGGCGCCGCCGTCGTTCCTGCACTCGCTATACAGAAGGGTTCCTTTCCGAGCGTGCGCGCGATCGAACTCGTCGAGCCTTCCATTTCGCGTTCGCTGGTATTGGTCACGCGCAAATCGGCCAGCCTTTCACCCGCCGCGCAGGCGTTGTACGACATGTTGCTGGCGCAATCCAATACCCGCGCCGATGCACGCACCAGGAAGGCGCGCGCCCGGTGACTTTTACCGGCTGCGTGTCTTTTAAGCACCAGGAATGCCGTCGGAATTTACTGCGCGATTAAGCATCGTCCTATACTGACGATGCATCGCGGCAGCCGTTTTCCGCGTCCGTTTTATTCGGGCATTCACACGAGCCACGCGCGCCGCACCTGGCGCATCGCACGGGGACACACGCAGATGGGCGACATTTCAGACGGCCTGACGGGTCTCGTCGCGGCACTCCGCGCACAGCAACCCGCGCTTACCGAACGCTGGATGAAACTCGTTTTCGGCGATCAGGAAGTCGAGCATTCCGATCAGCTCACTTATCGTCAGCTTGCGGGTCACTTGCCGAGTATCTTTCAGGAAATCTGCATCGTGCTGGAGTCGCGCAATCTGCGCGATTCGGAAGGCGCGATAGAACGCGATGCGCGTCAGCACGGGCAATGGCGCTGGCAGCAGGGGTATCGGATAGACGAACTCGTGCGTGAACTGGACTTGTTTCGGCAAGTGCTGTTGCTGGCGATCGGCGAATATGCGGCGGCGCATGCGAATTTTTCGCGTGACGATGAAGAACACGCGCGCCTGATGACCGACGAAGTGGTCAGCTTCGTCACGCTCGCATCGATTCGTGAAGCGGTCAGCGAACGCGATCGAAAGATCGATGAATACACTGGCATGCTGGAGCGCGCGAATTACGAGCTCACGCTGCGGCAGAAGCTCATCAGCGATCTGTACGAAACGCGTATGCAAATCACGCGGCGCGTCGCACACGATCTCCGCAATTTCCTGAATGTCTTTTCGACGGCGCTGCAACTCGCCACGCGTTCGCCTGCCAAGCGCGATACGGCGCTTGGGCTTGCGAATCGTCAGGTGGCGGATATGGCCACGCTCGTCGATGAAATGGTCGAGTATTCCAAAGTGCTCGGCGACGATTCCGTACTGACGGTCGAGCCGTTCGACCTCGTCGGCCTGTTCGATGAATTGATGCAGGCGTGCCGCGTATCGACGGAAGCGAAGGGGCTGAAGCTGATCGGCCAGTTGGATACGAACCTGAGGATGGTGACGTCGAGCCGGCTGAAGGTGAAGCAGGTTGCGCTGAACCTGCTGTCGAACGCGATCAAGTACACGGCGGCGGGGGAGATCGTGTTGTCGATCAATCTCGCGCCGGACGATCGCTGGCGGCTGCGGGTGACGGATACGGGCGTGGGAATCGGTGAGGACGATCAGGAGCGCGTGTTCGAAGAATTCGAGCGCGCGGCCGATGACGATATTCCCGGCGCGGGATTGGGCTTGGCGATCGTCAAGGAACTGTCACGCACGCTCGATGGCGAACTCAAGTTTCAATCGGCGAAAGGGCATGGCAGCGTGTTTGAGGTGACGTTTCCGCTTGTGTTGGTGCCGAAGCCTGCGCCGAACGCGGCGCCATAAAAAAGGCGAACGGGGCACCCCGTTCGCCTTCGGTCTTCATGACGGTTTTTGATTACGCCGTCACTTCTTCTTCGACCACTGCATCATCATCCACCGACGTGCGGATCAGGTGATCGAACGCGGACAGCGATGCCTTCGCGCCTTCGCCCACCGCAATCACGATCTGCTTGTACGGCACCGTGGTCACATCGCCGGCTGCGAACACGCCGGGAATCGACGTCGCGCCCTTGGCATCGACCACGATCTCGCCGTGCTTCGACAACTCGATGCTGCCCTTGAGCCATTCCGTATTCGGCACCAGCCCGATCTGCACGAACACGCCTTCCAGTTCGACATGATGGCTCGCGCCCGTCGCGCGGTCGGTGTACGAAATGCCGTTGACCTTCTTGCCGTCGCCGGTGATTTCCGTCGTCTGAACTTGCGTGACGATGGTCACGTTCGACAGGCTGCGCAGCTTCTTCTGCAACACCGCATCCGCACGCAGTTCCGCGCCGAATTCGATCAGCGTCACCGCACTCACGATATTCGCGAGATCGATCGCCGCTTCCACGCCCGAATTGCCGCCGCCGATCACCGCGACGCGCTTGCCCTTGAACAGCGGACCATCGCAGTGCGGGCAATACGCCACGCCACGATTGCGATATTCCTGCTCGCCCGGCACGCCGACTTCGCGCCAGCGCGCACCCGTTGACAATACGATGGTCTTCGCCTTCAGCACCGCGCCGCTCGCCAGATGAATCTCGTTGATACGGCCCGGCACGAGTTTGGCCGCGCGCTGCACGTCCATCACATCGACTTCGTATTGCTTGACGTGCTGTTCCAGCGCGACCGCGAACTTCGGTCCTTCGGTTTCCTGCACCGAGACAAAGTTTTCGATCGACATGGTGTCGAGCACCTGACCGCCGAAGCGCTCCGCGACCACGCCCGTCGCAATGCCCTTGCGCGCCGCGTAGATTGCCGCCGCCGCGCCCGCAGGACCGCCGCCGACGATCAGCATGTCGAACACCGGCTTGTTTTCGAGTTCCTTTGCCGCGCGCTCGGCTGCACCCGTATCCAGCTTGGCGAGAATTTCCTTCACGCCCATGCGGCCCGAGCCGTAGCTTTCGCCGTTGAGGAACATCATCGGCACGGCCATGACCTGACGCGATTCGACTTCCTGCTGGAACAGCGCGCCGTCGATCGCGACGTGTTTGATGCGCGGATTGATGATCGCCATCACGTTCAGCGCCTGCACGACTTCCGGGCAGTTCTGGCACGACAGCGAGAAATACGTCTCGAAGTGGAAATCGCCGTCGAGATTCTTGATTTGCTCGATAGTTGCATCGTCGAGTTTGATCGGATGGCCGCCGGTTTGCAGCAGCGCGAGCACGAGCGAGGTGAATTCGTGGCCCATCGGAATGCCAGCGAAGTGAATGCCCGCATCCTTGCCCTTTTCGCCGATGGTGAACGACGGGCGGCGCGCGCCCGCATCATCTTTCTCGACGACGCTGATATGCGTGCTCAGCGAGGCGATTTCATCGAGCAGGCCTTTCAGCTCCTTCGATTTGTCGCTGCCGTCGAGGAAGGCGACGAGTTCGATCGGCCGGGAGACCTTTTCCAGATAGGCTTTTAATTGATTCTTGAGGTTGGCGTCGAGCATGGCGATGTCCGTTCCTTAGTGCGATTTACAGACGTGTTTCGATACAGCGCTGATTTGACACAGCGCTGCAACGAAAGCTTTTTTGGTGCTCCGGACCCGCGCCGAAAGCGGGCGAACCCGGTAAAACTCGCAGAGGATACGAGCTTAGATCTTGCCGATCAGGTCGAGCGACGGCGTCAGCGTTTCAGCGCCCGGCGTCCACTTGGCCGGGCAAACCTGACCCGGGTTCTTCGCGATGTATTGCGCTGCCTGCACCTTGCGCAGCAGTTCGCCCGCGTCACGGCCGATACCGTTGTCGTGGATTTCGCACAGCTTGATCTCGCCTTCCGGGTTGATCACGAACGTGCCACGCAGCGCCAGACCTTCTTCTTCGATCAGCACGTCGAAGTTGCGCGAGATTGCCAGCGTCGGGTCAGCGATCATCGGGTACTTGATCTTTTGGATCGTGTCCGACGTGTCGTGCCATGCCTTGTGCGTGAAATGCGTGTCGGTCGAAACCGAGTAGATTTCCACGCCCAGCTTCTTGAATTCGTCGTAGCGGTCAGCCAGATCGCCCAGTTCCGTCGGGCACACGAACGTGAAGTCGGCCGGATAGAACACGAACACCGACCACTTGCCCTTCAGGCTTTCTTCCGTGACGGTCTGGAAATCGCCATTGTGGTAGGCGGTTGCTTTGAACGGCTTGACTTGGCTATTGATGATGGGCATTACCAGATTCCTTTTGGAGTGGTGTTGAAGAAGTAGATGAACTATACAGGAAAGCTATCGTTCGTGCGAATTTGATTGCTTTTATTGTGGGCATAGATTCAACCTATCAGGCTGATATCGCTCGTTAACGCTTAACGCCCCATTGCCTCTGACAAACCCGGAGCGAAACGTTCAGCCGTGCGACAATCTGCAAACTTTCCCGATGGGCTTTAACATGACTTGCCCGCCCGGGCCGTCATGGACTTGCAGATTGACTATGAAAACCGCTTCTCCCACGCAGGACGAAAAACAGGACGTGAAGAACCCGCAGCAGCGCTTCGGCGAGTGCGATGAGTGCGCGGATGTCGAACTCGTCGCAACCGCGACCATTCCCACGCGTTACGGCACGTTTGCTTCGTATGTGTATCGCGTGAAGCATACGGGGGCGGAGCATATTGCCTTCGTATTGGGCGATGTCGGCAACGGCGAACCCGTGCTGACGCGCCTTCACTCCGAATGCGTGACGGGCGATGTGTTCGGCTCCTACCGATGCGATTGCGGCGAGCAGCTCGATCTGGCGCTGCGCTATATCGCGGCGGAAGATCGCGGGATTCTGCTGTATCTGCGCGGACATGAAGGGCGCGGCATTGGCCTGGCGAACAAGATTCGGGCGTACGCGTTACAGGAACAAGGCCTCGATACCGTCGATGCCAACCTTCATTTGGGCCTGCCCGACGACGCCCGCGAATACGATTCCGCCGCCGCCATCCTGCGCGCGATGAACGTAAAGTCAGTGCGCTTGATGAGCAACAACCCGTCGAAGTTCGACACCTTGCTCAAGCACGATATCCCGGTGTGCGAACGCGTTGCGCTGGCTATTCCCATGCGCGAAGAGAATGAGCGCTATATCAAGACCAAGCAGGCGCGTTTCGGGCATTACTTCGACGAGAACGAGTAAAGCGCCGAACAGGCTTCACGTTGCATCGTGAAAAATCACCCCGAGCATATGCCTGCGTCCTGACCGCAGGCGGCTCACTCCATGCCGCATATTCACGCGATACGGCCCGCGCGTTCCCTGCACGGGCCGGTGATGTACCGCAAAAAACGCCGCATCGCCTTGTGCTAATGACAGCACTTCCGCGCGCGACTGCATGCGCGGGCGCTGCTCCGTCATCACAAATTCGCCGCCGGTGAAATCGCGTCTCGGCGCGGACAGCAGCACCGCCATCTGAATCGGAAAGACGTGTTCGCCGTAGAGATCCTGATGCAGACAGTTGTAATCGCCCGGCACGTAGCGCAGTAACAGCGGCGTCGGCCGCGTTTGCCCGGCCTGATGGCAACGTTCGATAAACGCATCGTGTTCACGCGGATAACGCGTGTCGATCCGCATGATCTCGTTCCACCGATCCGCAATCGGCGCGAGATGCGGATACGCCGCGCGCCTTAACTCACCGATCAGATCGGGCAGCGGATAAGCGAAGTATTTGTACTCGCCACGTCCGAAGCTGTATCGCTCCATCACGATGCGGCTGCGGAAATGCGCGTTGTCGTCGTAGCGCGTGGCGAGAGTTTCGCATTCTTCGCGTGTCAGCAAACCGGGCGCGACGGCCGCGCCGTTGCCATCGAGCTGAGATTCGATCTCCGCCCAGTCGAGCGCTTCGACGCGCGCGGCGATATCCAAAGCCTGTTCGAGCATTTTCATGTTGATTCCTCCATCGATACGCGCAGTGTCACGCGCATCGCGGTCTGCATGCACTCCGGCTCTTGCTATGCAATTCGCAAATCATGCTGCCGCACGATCTGCACGCGCCACCACGCGGGCAACAGCCGCAGCACTTCGGCGCGCGTGAATCGATCGTCGATCAGAAACAGCACGCCGCGATCTTCCGGTCCGCGAATCACGCGTCCCGCCGCCTGCACGACTTTCTGCAAACCGGGGAACAGATACGTGTACGCGTAACCTTCGCCGAACGCATCGTGCATGCGGGTTTTCATTTGCTCGTTGACGGGATTGAGTTGCGGCAGACCGAGTGTGGCGACGAACGCGCCGATCAGCCGCGTGCCCGGCAGATCGATCGCCTCGCCGAACGCGCCGCCCAGCACCGCGAAGCCGATGCCGCGTCCATCCGGCTCGAAGCGCGCGAGAAACGCCTGCTGCGCGGCTTCGCTCATTGCGCGCGATTGCAGCCAGCACGGCACGTTCGGATGCCGTTCCGCGAGCGCCGCCGACACTTGCGCCAGGTATTCGAAGCTGCTGAAAAAACTCAGGTAATTGCCCGGCGCGCGCGCGTATTGCGCGGCGATCATATCGGCGATGCGCTCGATCGATTGCGCGCGGTCGCGGTAACGCGTGGAGATATCGGCGATGGCGTGTACGTCGAGTTGATCGGCGCTGAACGGCGAGTCCACGTCGATACGCACCGTCGTTTCCGGCAAGCCGAGCGTGTCGGCATAGAAATGCGCGGGCGTGAGCGTGGCGGAAAACAGCGCGACGTTATGCGCGCGAGCGAATCGCGCCTGAAGATGCGGCGCGGGGATCACGTTGCGCAGACAAAGCACGGTATTACGCTGATGCGTCAGGGTGACATCGAATATTGAATGCGCCCCGAAACGCTCCGCGATACGCGTGAAATGCACGGCATCGAAATAAAAGCGCAGCGTGTCGGGCGTGAAGGCGTCGGGGTGATCGGCGAGTGCTTCGGTCATTTGCGACACCGCCTGACTCAGCGCGCTTAACAAGGCCTCAGGCGGCTCGGGATACGCCGCGTATTCGATACGCTGATCGCGGCTCGCCTCGCTCCACGCGCGCGCAACGCGATTCAGCACGCGCTTGAGCATAGCGGGCGCGCCACGGCGCATTGCGTTGAACGCCGCGCGATCGAGCGATGCCGTGTACATGCCGCGCGCGCGATCGACGAGGTTATGCGCCTCATCCACCAGCACCGACACGCGCCACCGATTCGCTTCCGCAAGCGCAAACAGCATCGCGCTGGTATCGAAGTAATAGTTGTAGTCACCGACGATCACGTCCGCCCAGCGCGACAATTCCTGGCTCAGATAGTACGGACAGACATCGTGCTCGCGCGCGACCGTGGCCACCGTCGCGCGATCCAGTTGCGCGTGCTTCAGCGCAGCGGCGCGCGCACTCGGCAATCGATCGTAAAAACCTTGCGCCAGCGGACACGATTCACCATGACATGCGCGGTCCGGATACTCGCAAGCCTTGTCGCGCGCGACCAGTTCGACCACACGCAGCGGCGAGGCATGCAGCGTGGCGAGCGCATCGAGCGCAAGCTGACGGCCCGCGCTTTTTGCGGTGAGAAAGTAGATCTTGTCGAGTTGCTGCTTCGGCCACGCTTTCAGCAAGGGAAACAGCGTACCGACCGTTTTGCCGATACCCGTCGGCGCTTGCGCCATCAGACAGCGGCTCGATATCGCCGAGCGATAAATCGCCTCAGCGAGCGCGCGTTGTCCGGCACGAAAATCCGCATGTGGAAAGGCGAGGGCGTTCAGCGCCGAATCCCGCGATGTACGGTGCGCGATCTCCTGCTCCGCCCACGCGATAAACCGCTCGCATTGCGCTTCGAAATGCGCTTTCAACTGCGCAGCCGTTTCCGTCTCGACGATCACCATTTCCTTCTGATCGACGATATCGAAATAAACCAGCGCGATCTCGATTCGATTCAGCCCGCGCGATTCGCACATCAAATGCGCATAAACGCGCGCCTGCGCCCAATGCAAATGCCGATGATTCTGCGGCATCGTTTCCAGCCTGCCGCGATGCGTCTTGATCTCTTCCAGCCGATTGCGCGCGGGATCGAAACCATCCGCACGGCCGCGCACGCGCAGCGGACCGAAGTCTTGTGTCAGAGAGATTTCTTTCAGATAACCCGCAGGCCGCCGATTGGTGACTGTGATGTGTCCCGCGATACCTTCCTGTGCGGTGGGCGCAGGCGTGAAGCGCAGATCGAGATCGCCTTGCTTCGCTGTGAACTCGCACAACGCGCGCACGGCGACGGTGTAGGCGGGTTCGGGTACTGTATGCATGTACAGCAGTCTAGCATGCGTTTTGCGTTGGAATAATGCTTCGTGGCAGTGCGTTTATAGAACAAGCGGCGCGCATTGCTGCGTCGTCCTAAACTCACTTTATTGACGGAGGTATTCCATGAAGCTCGCCAGAATCGGCATGATCATGCTTGCGTTGATGGCCGGATTGCTCGCCGGATGTCAGACGGATGGCAACGGCGCGTCGGGCACGTCATCGACCAGCGGCAGCAGCGGCGGATATTGAGCGACGCCCTCAGCGACGCACTCGCGGCCTTCCGCATCGCGTTGGGCGATGACGCCGTCCTGACCGGCAACGCGCTCGATCCGTACCTCGATCCTTTCGCGCCCGGCGACGCCGCCACGCACGCGCCATCCGCCGCCGTGCTGCCGCGCGATGTCGATGCAGTGCGCGCGGTGCTCGGCATTGCGAACCGGTATCGCGTGCCGCTATGGAGTGTATCGACGGGGCGCAATTTCGCGTACGGCGGCGCGTCGCCGCGCGTGAAGGGCAGCGTCGTGCTCGATTTGCGGCGGATGAATCGAATTATCGACATCGATCAGACGCTGGGATTCGCGGTCGTGGAACCGGGCGTGACTTATTACGACTTGCATCGCGCGCTCGGTACGCCGCGCCGCTTTTGGGTCGATCCGCCTGCGGCGGGCTGGGGCAGCGTGATCGGCAATACGCTGGAGCGAGGCTACGGCACGACGCCTTATGGCGATCACGCGGCGCATCAGTGCGGCATGGAAGTGGTGCTCGCGAATGGCGATATCGTGCGCACGGGCATGGGCGCGATGTCCGCGAGCCGCGCGTGGCAAGTCTTTCGGCCGGGTTTCGGGCCGTCTTACGACGACATGTTCATGCAGTCGAATTTCGGCGTGGTGACCAAGCTCGGCGTGTGGCTGATGCCCGCGCCCGAAGGCTACATGATCTGTCGATACGCCTTCGCGCACGAAGACGATCTCGCGCAAATCGTCGATACGTTGCGGCCGCTTAAGCTCGACGGCACGATTCAAAGCCAGGCGGTGATCGAAAGCGCGGTGCGCTGGGCGGCGGGCGTTTCGGCGCGGCGCGAGTGGTACGACGGACCTGGCGCGATGCCCGATGACGCCATCGAAACGATGACGCGCAAGATCGGCATCGGCCGATGGAACCTGCGCTTTTGCCTGTACGGACCGCAATCGATGGTCAACGCGCGGCGCGACATCATCCACGCGCGTTTTCAATCGATCGAAGGCGCGACGCTGTTCGAGATGCCGTATCGGAATGCCAGTGTGGAACCGGTCGGCGGCGGCGATCGCGCGCAAGTCGGCATTCCGAATATGGAAGCGTTCAATCTGCTCAACTGGCGCGGCGGCACGGGCGCGCATATCGATTTCTCGCCGATCTGCGCGCCGCTCGGACGCGATGCCGCGCAACAGGCGCGCACGGTGCGCGAACGCGCGGCGCAATTCGGGCTCGATTATTACGGCGGTTTTACGATGGGCACGCGCGCCATGCATCATATTTTCGCGGCCATTTTCAATCGCGACGATGCGCAGCAATCGCATGCGGCGGGCGCGCTGATCGAGACGCTGATGCGTGAATTCGGCGCGGCGGGATTTGGGCAATATCGGGCGCATCTGTCGGTGATGGACCTTGCCGCTTCGCAATACGATTTCAACGATCACGCCTTGATGCGCCTTTCGCGCACGATCAAAACCGCGCTCGATCCGAACGGCATTTTGTCGCCTGGCAAGCAGGGGATCTGGCCGTGAAACTATCGCGGCGCGCGTTCATGTTGATGTCGATATCGTGCGCGGTGACGCTTGATGTGCGCGCGGGTTCGGGTGCGGGTTCGGGCACGCCGCGCATCGTCGTGATCGATGAAGCGTTGCGCGCGCATTGGCCGATAAAACCGCAAGACCGCATCACGCGCCTGAATGGCGATGCAGTTTGGCTATGGCACGACCATCTGCAACACGAAGCGCTGATCCACGGCGTCACGCGTCCCGCCGACGCCTTCGTTCTCACGCGGCTTGCATCGGATATCGGCATGCGCGTAACGCAGCGCCCGATTGATACAGAAGCGGTGATTTGGTCAGTCGAGCGCATATCGACCATTTCGATAAAATGACCGATGCCTTCATATTGCCGTGCAAGGATGAAACGATGGACTCAACGGACACGTCCGCCATTACCGGCTGGCACGCCCATATTTACTTCGATGCTTCCAGCCGCGATTCAGCGTGGCAATTGCGGCAGCTTATCGAAACGCACTTCGCAGGCGAATTGCAAAGCGGACGGCTGACGCTGGGCCGCTTTCACGAGCGCCCGGTCGGACCGCATCCGCAATGGTCGTTTCAACTCGGATTCGGCAGCGAAAATCTAACGCCGATGCTGTCGTGGCTCGCGCTCAATCATGGCGCGCTCGATGTCTTTATGCATCCCAATACGGGCGATGCTTTGAAGGATCATCGTGATTCGGCGGTGTGGATCGGCCGGTCATACGACTTGATACTCGACCGGCTGATGTAAAGAAAAAGGCGGAACGAGGTCCGCCTTGTTTCGGATTACTTCTTCGCGCTGGTCGCTTTCGATGTCGCGCGCACTGCGGTTTGCGTGGCGACGCTTGCATCGTTCTGCGCCGCCTCGACAACCTTGTTCGCTGCCTGTTTCGCCGCTTCATAAGCCGAATTCGCGGATTCGGTCGCGGCATCGATCGCCGATCTCCACGCGTTCACGACCACTTCGCTGCCGGCAGGCGCGTTGCTCGCGAAGCTATCGACCAGTGCCTGCGCATTGCGCTGCGACTTGCCGAGTTGCTCCTGAAACGCATCGACGTACACGCCGCGCACGCCCGAGCCGATTTCATAAACCTGTTGCCAGTACGCCTGAACACGCTGCGCGCCGAGCTGCGCATGCTGATTCTGCAAAGCGAAAAATTCCTGCGGACCGCGCGCGGTGTACGTTTTCGCAACCAGCGCCTGATGCTCGGCAAGCGCCGCGCGCAAGGTCTGCGCGTTCAGTTCGAACAGCTTTTCGAAACCTTCGAACGCGCGGGCCGCGAAACCGAAACTCGCATCCAAACCTGCCTTTTGTGCTGCTAGAAGATTTTCCGGCGCAAGACTGCTCATACTGGACTCCAGGTGAAAGTTACCTATTGGATTTGCAATGCTTTGTGCGATGCAGCGGACAAATCATTCTAAAGATTGCGTCGCGAGTGTCAATTGCGTTTTCCCGCGCGACCGATTAACGCCAATGATATTCGCTTCAAATATTGGCGCATGAATGCCGAAAGGCGCTTAAAGGAATATTGACTTCAGCATGCATTTATTTCTGCCGATATTGGTATACCAAAATTCGGCGGACAAGCGTGCGCTTTCGAATAGACCGAACGGACGTTCAGTAAGAAGCTGCCTCAATGCAGACGTTTGGCGTGCGCGGCCATCATCCGCAGTGATTCTTTTTTGAGATGCGTTGTTTCCCTAGTTGACGCATTGATGCTCGAATTGGAAGAATCTCGCATTGCAGCAAATCGCGCAATAAAAGGTAATGCGTCTGCGGATTAAGGGCGTGAGTTTGTCACTGCCTCGTCACTGTGACTCCGTACGATTCCCACCTGCGCAAATCGAGCCGGCGCTGAACGGCATAGTTTATAAATCGAGAGACTGAAAGAAAATGGGGCGTCATTCCCAAACCATCGGACATCTGGAACGTAGTCACGAAGACAACGCATTGCGGCGCGCCATCGCCGCGAGACTCGACCGGGCCATGCAGAAAGGCAATATCAGTTCGGCTAAAGCCGCCGATTGGCTCGATGTCAGCGAGCACGACGTGCAATTCTGGCGGCGCGGCATTACGGTGCCGCCGCTCGACGCCTTCAACCGCATTGCGAAGGCGCTCGATCTGGACGTGCACTGGCTGTGCACGGGGCAGTCAGCCAGCGTCAACTGACAACTGATTGCGCTCGCGTTCAGTCGATCGACTGAGCGATGGTATCCGCTGCCGACGGCTTTCGCCCATGCAGCAACACGGTGCCGATGCCGCTCGCCGCAATCACGCACATGCCGATCGCCATCCACATGTCGGGAAGCTGGCCGAACAGCAGCCAGCTATAAAACGCGGCAAACGCCAATTGAGCGTAGGAAAACGGCGTCAGCACCGAGAGCGGCGCGCGCTTGAGCGCCTGAAGCATCAGCAGATGGCCGCCGGTCGCCACGCTCGCCATCAGCGCGACCAGCAGCCAATTGTTGAAGCTCACGCGTCCGAGCGCGGGCAGCGTTTCGGCCTGGTCCATCCACACCAGCACGCAGAGCACCAGCGTCGCAAAAAACGCGGTGAGGAAGTTCGTGGTGAGGGCGTCGTCGACGCGTGACAGATGGCTCGACACGACCTGGAAGCACGCGAAGGTCGCCGCCGCGCCGATCGGAAACACCACGGTCCAGGTGAACTGGCTGCCGCCCGGCCGCACCACCAGCACCATGCCGATAAAACCGAGCACGACCATCGCCCATTTGCTGCGCGGCACGTCGTCTTTGAGCACGAGGGCGGCGAGCAGCGTGGAGATAAGCGGCGCGAGCATGGCCAGCGAAGTCGTGACCGGAAGCGGCAAGTGCCGCAGACCGGCAAACGTGCAGGCGGAATTGGCGAGCAACATCATGGCGCGGAAAATCTGCAACTTCGCGTTGCCCGTGCGGAACATGTTGAGCACGCCGCGCCGTCCTTGCCAGATTCCCAGCACGACCGCCTGAAAAATGTAGCGGACCCAAAGCAGGGCCAGCAGCGGAACCGCCGCGCCAATCACTTTGATGGTGGAGTCGCTGGCGGCGAATGTCGCCGTGGTCGCGATCATTATGAAGATGCCGGCACCGGTGGTATCGGTACCAACTGCGAATCGCGCCTTGCCGCCTAGCGTTGCCATCGATCTCTCATGGTTTCGGCCGCATCTCGAACGCGCCGGGCGGCGGTTCTGCGACGGCCTTCAAAGAACACGGCGTTCTACGCCGTTACTTCATTGTCCGGACAACGATCAACCGTGGCAAGAAAACAGAAAGGTTCTTTAGAACGTGTTGTGCGCAGGTCACGGCGCGTTAAATGTACTAGACGGTTCGGCCAATTTATTCTTGGCAAGTTGTGCGTGCTTGTCTATTTAGAAAATCGCGCGATCGTTCGCCGTTATTTTAGGGTGACGAAATGATTTGTCTCGCGCATCTCATCCATATCCAACAGATCACGAACAAAACGCTCGATTGTTTTAATCAAAAGCTTTCCCAAGCGTCATTTGCCGTCTACATTTAAAGTAGTTTCTCAACTGCGTACGCAGGAGGCGGCGATGACCATGAGGACGCGGCAAGTCGTTCGCATGCTGGCGACGTTTCGTCATTCCGCCCGTTGCAGAGTGGTGCGCGCGGCAAAGGCTCAGGAAGCGCTAAAGCTCGCTCAAGAAGAAGCCGATGAGAAAGAACGCATCGCTGTGGCTTTGGCGGAAATGACGCCGGAGCGCAGGCACTGATCAAACACGCGCCGCGTTTCTAAAGGGCGAGGAGCGCCAATGGCCGGTGGCATCTTTGATTGCGACAGCGCCGTGTTCGTGCAGCATATCGGCGATGGCGGCCGGTTTGATTTCATCGGTGATGCGTATGACAAGCAGCGTTCGCTCACGCGTGGCATCGTCGGCGGCTTTGGGCTTATTTGCATAGCACGGCGAAGCCACGTCCGCCACATAGCGATTCTTTGAACCTGTCACACCTTGATGCTCGCCATGCGCAATGTATTCGGCATCATCTTCTTCATGAGCGGGTGGAGGAAATGCGTCCATGTCGATATCGTCACGCCCCGCGCGATACAAATGCGCATGATCACGCTTTAATCCTGCCAGTTGCAGCGCGCGTAGAGCATCGTGACCATCGCGCCATGACGCGAATACGCCGGTTATCACTTGATTCATGGTCGCCTCCGAATGTGCCTCTGACTGGCTCGCTTATTCTTCATATTAGTCCAGCAACACACGTTCCCGCATGACAGTCCGAAAGCTTGGAAGCACGCTAAGAAATGCGCGGCGCGCAAGGAAAATGCCGGGTTGCGACCCCAACGCCAATCACCTAAAGTAAGTGACCTGATGCAGTGAGTTGTTTTACCCGGCAATGCGCGCGCGGGCAGATGCGCGTTTTTCGTGAGGTAAGAAAAATGGCGAAAGCCTGCGCGTGGGCGTTTCTGTTTTTGGCGTTAATGACTCGCGTCGCGTACGCGGCACCATGCTATAACGACGGCGATGTCGTTACGCTCGAAGGCAAGGCAACCCGCCAGGCACCGCGCGATGCGGACGCCTCGTCCAAGCCTGCGTGGGTGCTGGCGTTGAGTAATCCCGTCTGTGTTCTTACTGCCGCTGCGGGTCAGGGCGCGAAGCAGCAAAGCACCATTTCCGCTGTGCAGATTATCGACGCCGTGCCAACAGAAAACGCGCGCATTCAACTTACCGGCAAGTTAATCACCGGCAATCTCAGCACGTACTATGCGGTTCCCAATGCAATATGGGTGCTTAAGGAACGCGTATTATCCGGCCAATAACAACTACGCTTAAGCGTTGCGTTTCTCAAAACGCTTAAGCCGCCTTAGCCTGACACTTGCAATATTCAGCCACTACAAACTGCAGCGTTCGATGATCGAGCTTGCGTTCTTCAGCGAAGCGCATGATGGCATCGAGTTGCTGGCCGCTGCAGCGAAATGCCTCACGCCGTGGCGTAGCCGGTTTTTTCTTGTTCGTAGTCATGGCAATCCTCTTCTAAGGACCTTCCCCGACAAGGTCAAACGGGTTAAAGGCTGACCCGTGTGCGCGCTTGTTTGCTTGATGCTTTTTATTTCTTGATGGCGTTATTACACCTGATATTTGTCTGATTAACTGGCTGTTAGCGCACACAGTAGCCCGGACACGAAGCACAGCGCAAAGCGTGGGCCTGATGTCCGGACAGTTATCGATCAGATGCTCTGCTCGACTGGTGTGATATCGATGTCGAGCTTTTGCGAACCACGCAGCACGGTGACCTTTACCACCTGTTCGATACGCGATGCATCGAACATACGCTGCAAGGCGTCCACGCTATCGATACTCACGCCATCTATCGCAACGATTCGGTCACCGATATGAATATCGCCTAAAGCGGCCGGACTGCCCTTGACGATTTCCATCACGTGTACGCCGCTTGCGGCCGTGAGTTCGAAGTAGCGTTGCACTCGGCGCGATATCGGCGTCGTCGTGCCCGCTACGCCGATATACGCGCGACGCACGCGGCCGTGCGCGAAGATCTGCATGATGACCCACTTCGCGGTATCGATCGCTGTAGCAAAGGAAATCGCCTGCGCGCCCGCGATAATCGCCGTATTGACGCCAATCACCTGTCCCGCCGAATTGATCAGCGGGCCGCCCGAATTACCGGGATTGAGCGCGGCATCCGTTTGAATGACGTCGTAAATCATGCGGCCCGACGTGGAGCGCAAAGTGCGCCCAAGTGCTGAAACAACGCCGGTCGTAACCGTTTGTGCAAGCCCCAGCGGATTGCCCACGGCAATCGCAATCTGCCCGACGCGAAGGCTGGCCGAATCGCCCAATTCGACTTGTGGCAAAGGTTCTGGCGAGCCGATACGCAGCACCGCGAGATCGCTCGCAGGGTCGTCGCCAACGAGATCGGCATGAAAGCGGCCGCCGTCTGCAAGCGTGACGGTGATTCGCGTGGACCCGTGAACCACGTGACTATTGGTGAGCAAGTAACCATCGGGCGTAAAAATAAAGCCCGAACCCGTGCCGCCGGACGGACGCTTCACGCCGCGCGCATCGGCAATTTCGCGCTCCACGGCAATGAATACGACGGCTTGCTGCACGCGTTCGAGTGCGCCGATGACCGTGCGCGAATAGGCATCGAGCAGGGCGGTATCGTCGAGCGGCGATGAAGAAGAGGCGGCGTCTTGCGGGCTGCGCGCAAGATCGTCAATGAACTGTGGTCGGCTTCCCATGTGATGGACTCCCGGATATCTGGAATCCGACATGCGGGCTTTCGGTGCCTATTTCAAGGGGTATTGTGTGCAGCGCGCCCACACGCGCGCGCGAGCAGCTTCATCGGCCCGAGCGATTCGACGACGGCGCGTTGCGCATCGTCGCGCACGAATAGCGAACCCGCAAAGCCGAGCGCATTCACGGCCACGCCCTCGACGTGCGATATCGCGCGCGGCACCGCCATCATCCAGCGTCGCGTGACGAGTAGGTTATAAGGCGACGCTTCTTCTATGCCGATGGCCAAGAGAAGCGCGCGATACACATCGTGTGCGTCTTGATGGTCTAGCCACGCCGCTGCATGCGCAAACGGAAGTTGCGGCACGCTAAAGATTCCATCATCGGACCGTGCGGCTTCGATCAGCGGTTCGATGGGAAGCGAATGATCGTCGAGCGGCAAGGGCACGATCTGCAAATGCTTATGAGGCTGACTCGATCCCGCAACGGTGCCGCCGTTGTAGAAGCCAAGGCCATCGAATTGATCGAAACATGCAAACAGCGCGGCAAAATCATATTCGTTAAGCCAAGCGTCTTGCGATTCGAATTGACTCGTCACGATCAGCAAGTGATGCGCAAGCACATTGAATTTGTTAAGCAATAGAAAATGCCGCTCGCCGATATCGCCTACGCGCAGCGCGGCTTCGCATGGAGAGAATGGATCGCGCCGCGCGGCGGTGTTGTCCGCCTTGGCTTTTTCCGCGAGTTTCGACGCCTGTTCCTTGCGCGCGAGATTCACCGCATTCTGAAGAATAAAACGCATGCCGCCGTCTTCAATCGCGCTTTGGCGTGTCTCAAAGGAACGTAGCGCGCCGCACGCAAGCGCGGTTTCGGTTTGACTAAGAATGGCTTGCCAGGAAGGTGCGCTTAGCGTGTGTTGTCCGTTCATACCCGCTCGCATGAGATAGCGTTTGAGAAACGTAAGCCCGCGTCGCCTATATTTGATCCATGTCGATCCGAATTAAACAACAGGAGGGCGACATGAGACGACTCTATTTTCTTTTGCCCGACATTGTCAGCGCCAGAGAAATCATCGACGAATTGCTGCTCAAGCGTATCGAATGGCGTCACATTCATGTGCTGGCGCGTCCGCACGAACCGCTCGAAGATCTCCCTCAGGCAACGCTTGCGCAACGCTCGGACCTGCTGCCTGCGCTTGCGCGCGGCACGGCGGCTGGTGGCGTAACGGGCGTGCTGGCGGGTCTCGTGGCGATGGCCTTTCCGCCAGCAGGTCTGACGATCGCGGGCGGCGCGGTGGTCTGTATGACGCTCGCAAGCATGGGTTTTGGCGCGTGGGCGGCGACCATGATCGGCGTCGGCATTCCCAACACGCGGCTTAAGCGCTTCGAGCATGCCATCGAGCAAGGCGAATTGCTGATGATGGTGGACGTGCCTAAGGACCGCGTAGAAGAAATTGAAAAACTGGTGAAAGGCCGCCATCCCGAGGCAGATGTCGAAGGCGCGGACCCGACCATTCCCGCCTTTCCTTGATTGACAGGCTTTGGCTGGTGCGCGCGCTAAAGGGCGCGATCTGCTTACTTTCTGATACGCTAAGATCACGTGCCGGACTCGGCGGCACGTGCGTCTTAGCGCGTGTCCGCTCCCCTTAGTAACGAAAGCAGCGATAGCAGCGCCGAAAATACAACCGTTCACTTCCGAGGAAGAATAAGCCGATGCGCCGTGTGGTCTTTAATCAAAAGGGTGGCGTGGGCAAGTCCACCATCGTTTGTAATCTCGCTGCCATCAGCGCGTCGCGCGGCCTGCGTACGCTGGTGATCGATCTCGATCCGCAAGGCAACGCAAGCCAATATTTGCTTGGCGCGAATGCGCGCGACGCTCAGCCGAATCTGGCGAGCTTCTTTGAGCATGCTTTGAGCTATAGCTTCCGCGAGCCGGCATTCGAATCGTTTATTCATTCGACGCCGTTCGAAAATCTCGATATCGTGCCGTCGCATCCCACACTCGATACGCTCCAGGGCAAGCTCGAATCGCGCTATAAAATCTATAAGCTGCGCGACGCGCTAAAGAATCTTGCGGCGTATGACGCCGTTTATATCGACACACCGCCCGCGCTGAATTTCTTTACGCGCTCGGCCTTGATCGCCGTGGACCGTTGCCTGATTCCGTTCGATTGCGACGACTTCTCGCGCCGCGCGTTGTATTCGGTGCTGGAAAACGTGCAGGAAATCCGCCACGACCACAATCCCGATCTGAACGTCGAGGGTATCGTCATCAATCAATTTCAGCCGCGTGCGAGCTTGCCCAAGCAACTCGTCGATGAACTGCGCAGTGAGGATTTGCCGGTGCTCAACTCGCACTTGTCGCTGTCGGTGAAGATTCGCGAGAGCCATCAACATGCACGTCCGATGATTTACCTCGAACCGCGTCACAAGCTCGCGCAGGAATACATGGCGCTGCACGAGGAATTGAACGGCTGACGCTTAGCGTGTGTGCCGTTTGTCTGGTGATTCGGCTTAGGGAATAAAGCGCCGCCAAACACGTTCTTGCATTAAGCCTGCTCTAATGCGAGACGTTTATGGTTGCCACCAACGTAATCCCACATGGTCCTCCGACTACTGAGAGTTTGTCCGGCATGGTCGCGTTCGTGCGCGCGGCGGAGTCGGGCAGTTTCGTCGCGGCGGGGCGCGCGTTGGGATTATCGGCGTCTGCGGTCGGCAAAAGCGTGATGCGTCTTGAAGCCAAGCTAGGCGTGCAATTGCTTAACCGCACCACACGGCGCATTGGCTTGACGCATGAAGGCGCGCATTTCTTTGCGCGATGCAAGCGCATTCTCGCCGATCTCGAAGATGCCGAGAGCGAGCTGTTCACATCGACTGCATCGCCGCGTGGGCGTTTGAAGATCAGCGCGCCGTCGCTTGGTGCGCGCCTTTTAATGCCGCTTGTGCCTGAGTTTCGTCAGCGCTTTCCAGATATCGAACTCGATATCGACTTTAGCGATCGCTTAGTGGATATCACGCAAGAAGGCTATGACGCGGTAATTCGCACCGGACGCCTCGCGGATTCGCAATTGCTTGCCAGGCCGCTTGCCCAATACGGTCCCGTTATCGTCGGTTCGCCGGCGTATTTCGCGGGTCACGGCGAACCGGCGACACCGGCCGATCTCGAAGGGCACGCGTGTATTCGCTTTCGCTCACCGGCAAGCGGGCGCATAGAGCCTTGGACGTTGCAAGGCGAATCACTTGACGATCACACGGCGGCGATCGAGCCTCGCGCAGCGCTCACCTTCAACGATATGGAAGCGATGTTAGCCGCGTGCATCTCAGGTTTAGGCCTGGCCTGCGTGCCGGATTACATCGCGCGCGGCGCAATGGAAAATGGGCTATTGCGCGCGGTGTTGAACGCGCATACACGCGCCGAAGGCACATTCCATATTCTTTGGCCGCCTAGCCGGCATGAAGCGCCAAGATTGCGCGCATTCATCGACCATCTTGCTACGCGTTTAGGCGGCGCACCGGTACCTGAGGCGCGTTATCAGGCGGCTTGACTGCCACGCAAAGGTTGCGGTGGCTGCGGTGCTTGCGAAGGCATCAATTCAGCTGCCACGCGCCGCACGACCGGCGTTTCGGGCGTCGGATAACCCGCTTGCGCAAATGTTTCGATAATTGCGCGATTGGTGTCGAAATAGACCTGCCAATAATTTGTCGTATCGGTATAAGGCCGCACGCATAAAAGCGGTCCTTCAGGCGTAAAAGAAAGCACTTCGACATCCGGTGCCGGTTCAGATGAGACATTCGGAATTCTTGCTACGGCGGTCTTCAAACGCGAAATGGCATCCAGCACATCGACGCCGTTAGCAATCTTCGCCGTCAGTTCCACCCGCCGATTCGGCAACACGCTGAAGTTCCAGATGGTGTCGGAAAAAATCTTGTTATTGCCGATAATGGCCGTGACATTGTCGGGCGTAGTGATAGTAGTGCCAAACAAGCCCAATTCGGTAACCGTGCCCGTCACGCCGCCCGCAGTGACAAAATCGCCGACCTTGAAAGGCCGAAGCACTTGCATGAACACGCCCGCCGCAAAGTGCGCCAGCAAGCCACCCCAAGCCGTGCCGATCGCCAGTCCAAAACCCGCAAGCAAGGCGGCAAACGATGTGGTCTGAACGCCGAAAATCTGCAGAATGGCCAGCACCAACAGCAGATTAAGAATGACGCTGACAATGGAACCAAGATATTTCGCAAGCGTAGGATCGACACGGCCATTGCGCGCTAGCAATTTACGCATGCCGCCAATAACCAGACCGATCAGCCAGCGGCCGACTAACCAAAGCGCGATTGCGCCGAGAATCATGATGCCGAAATCGACACCACGCGTCATGATGAAAACACGCACGGTTTCAAGGTTCATGTCTTTCTCGCTTGCGTGAGACTTCGCTAAGAAGAAATCGCCGGCAACTCAAGAAAACCCAAGACTCTGGTTTTATAGGCGATGCATTGCATCACTGCAAGATTTACACGAATGCTTCAGAAAATCGGCATGATCGACCGCATTGATCAGACATTCATGTCCATTCCTCGGCGTCGCTCTTAGGCTCTGGCAACGTCAAACCGGAAGCAGGCAAAGGCAGCGCGGTCTTATAGCGCACTTGTTTGAGCGCAAAGCTCGAACGAATATTCGCGACGCCCGGCAGCTTGGTTAGCCGTTCGAGAATGAAATGCTCCAGCGCCGCGACGTCCGGCAGCACGACTCTTAGCAGATAGTCGGCGTCGCCTGTCATCAGATAGCACTCCATGACTTCCGGGCGTTCGCTGATTGCATGTTCGAAGCGCGCCAGCGCGTCTTTCACCTGTTTTTCCAGACTCACCTGAATGAACACATTGATGCTTAAGCCCAGTGCTTCAGGGCTAAGCAGCGTGACGTGTTGCCTGAACAAGCCCGCCTTTTCCAAGGCGCGAACGCGATTGAAGCATGGCGTAGCAGACAGATTCACCGCGCGCGCCAGTTCCGAATTCGTGATGCGCGCGTTCTGCTGAAGCTCGTTAAGAATGCCGATGTCGATACGGTCCAGTCGCTGCTTAGTGTTTGCGGTCATAGTAGATCGATTCCGGTTTTTAGCCATTTATCAGAGAAATTACACTAAGGAATAGCGCTAAGCCAGCTAAAAGAGACGCACATTCTGTCTGGCTCTGGATATGCTTAAAGAATTGCCAGGAATTGAAGCCGAGACACTTCACCGGAGTTGCGCCATGACTGATTTATCCAACGGCACGCAGCAAATTCTCTCGCTTGCCAAAGGCCGCGAAGATACCGATCCCGCCGAAACCGCCGAATGGCTGGAAGCGCTGGATGCGGTCGTCGATCATGTCGGCAAGGAACGCGCGCAGTATTTATTCGATCGCTTAGCGGAGCACGCGCTGTCGGTCGGCGTGGAGTCCGCGCGTGCGCGTGCAACGCCTTATGCCAACACTATTCCCGTCTCACGGCAGCCGCCTTACCCCGGCAATCTCGAGATCGAAGAGAAACTCGCCGCAGTGCTGCGATGGAATGCGCTGGCCATGGTCGTGCGTGCCAATCGCGCTTACGGCGAACTGGGCGGCCATATCGCCAGCTATGCATCGGCGGCGGATTTGTTCGAGGTCGGCTTCAATCATTTTTTCCGCGCAGCCAATGAAAAGAACGGCGAACAGCACGGCGGCGATCTGGTCTATTTCCAGCCGCATTCATCCCCGGGGGTGTATGCGCGCGCGTATCTCGAAGGCTTTCTCGACGAAGAACATTTGAAGCACTATCGACGCGAAATTGCCGGCCCCGGATTGTGTTCGTATCCGCATCCGTGGCTGATGCCGGATTTCTGGCAGTTTCCGACCGGCTCGATGGGCATTGGCCCGATCAACTCCATTTATCAAGCGCGCTTTATGCGCTATGTGCAGAATCGCGGCTTGCTGCAAACGGAAGGGCGCAAAGTCTGGGGCTTTTTTGGCGATGGCGAAATGGACGAGCCGGAGTCGATCGGTGCACTGTCACTTGCCGCGCGCGAGCAACTCGACAATCTCGTTTTCGTCATCAACTGCAATTTGCAACGGCTCGATGGACCGGTGCGCAGCAATGGCCGCATTGTCGATGAACTCGAAGCGCAATTCACTGGCGCAGGGTGGAACGTTATCAAGGTACTGTGGGGATCGGATTGGGACGCGTTATTCGCACGCGATCGAACCGGCGCATTGCTGCGCGCCTTTGCACATACCGTCGATGGTCAATTCCAGACTTTCTCCGCTAACGACGGACGCTATAACCGCGAACGTTTCTTTGGCCAGAATCCAGAGTTGGCCGCGCTCGCCGCGCATTTATCCGATGAAGACATCGACCGCTTGCGTCGCGGTGGACATGACGTCAGGAAATTGCACGCCGCTTATGCCAAGGCACTCTCACACAAAGGACAGCCAACTGTCATTCTTGCCAAGACGATGAAAGGCTTCGGCATGGGCACGGTCGGTCAGGGGCGCATGACGACACACCAGCAAAAGAAACTCGATCTCGACGATCTCAAGGCATTTCGCGATCGATTCCGCTTGCCTTTATCTGATGAGGATGTCGAACAATTGAAGTTTTGCAAGCCTGCGGATAGCGCGCCTGAAATGCGCTATTTGCATGAACGCCGCCAGGCCTTAGGCGGTTATTTGCCAAGACGGCGCGCACGCGCCACGCACGCGATTACGCTGCCAGCCCTTAAAACATGGGGCCAATTCGCACTCGATGCATCCGGCAAGGAAATGTCCACGACCATGGCCTTCGTGCGCATGCTTGGCAATCTGCTCAAGGATGCGCAACTCGGCAAGCGCGTGGTGCCGGTCGTGGCGGACGAAGCACGCACATTCGGCATGGCGAATCTCTTTAGGCAAGTCGGTATTTATTCTCCGCTTGGCCAATTGTATGAGCCGGAAGATATGGGCTCGATGCTCTATTACCGCGAAGACACAACAGGCCAGATTCTCGAAGAAGGCATTTCGGAGGCGGGCGCGATTTCATCGTGGATCGCGGCGGCGACGTCGTATAGCGTGCACGATCTGCCCATGCTGCCGTTCTACATCTATTACTCGATGTTCGGTTTCCAGCGTATCGGCGATCTGATTTTCGCGGCTGCGGACCAGCGCTCGCGAGGCTTTTTGATCGGCGCGACATCGGGCAGAACGACGCTTGGCGGCGAGGGCTTGCAGCATCAGGACGGCACGAGTCATATCACGGCATCGACCATTCCGAATTGCCGCGCCTACGATCCCGCGTTCGCTTATGAAGTCGCAGCAATCGTGGATGAAGGCATGCAGGAAATGATGACGCGTCAAAACGATGTCTTCTATTACATGACCGTGACCAATGAGAATTATGCGCAGCCTTCCTTGCCCGGTGGCGTGTTGAACGACACCATGCGCGAAGGCATTTTGCGCGGCATTTACCGGCTCGATACCGGCGACGAAGATCACGCTCAAGTGCAATTGCTTGGCTCCGGCGCGATCCTTAATGAAGCAATTGCCGCGCGCGTCATGTTGAAAGAAGACTGGAATATAGAGGCGGCCGTATGGAGCGTGACGAGCTATACGGAATTGCATCGTGATGGCGCGGCTAAGGAACGTGTCGCTCGTCTTGCAGATGAAGACACGCCTGACGCGTTTGTGACGCAAGCGCTTGCTGCTTCGCGCGGACCTGTGGTTGCTGCGACCGACTATGTGCGCGCATTGCCCGAACTGATTCGCGCCTATGTGCCGCGCCGTTACGTCACGCTTGGCACGGACGGTTTTGGACGCAGTGACACGCGTCAGTCCTTGCGTGCGTTTTTTGAAGTGGACCGCTTGGCGATCGTATTGGCGGCGTTGAAATCGCTCGTGGATGAAGGCGTTCTCGAACGTTCGATCATTAAACGCGCGCGAGAAAAATATGCGCTTGGAGACGTATTAAGCGATGCGCCCTGGACCCGCTAAGGCTTGAGCGCCTGGTCGAGCAGATCACGCACTTCATCGTCGCTGGTCTGCTCGAAATCGGCGTAAAACTGGCCGACGCCGAAGTAATGACGGGGCCTGAGCACGCATACGAATTCATCGACGATTGCTTCGACGCGCGCCTCGGACTCCAATGGCGCAACCGGCACCGCAGCCACGATGCGTGACGGACGCGCATTTCGCAGCGACATGCACGCAACCTTCATGGTGGCGCCTGTCGCCATACCGTCATCGACGATGATAGCGATGCGGCCATCGACATCAAGCGGTGGCTTGTCACCGCGATAAAGCCTTTCGCGCCGTTCCAATTCGATCCGCTCGCGCGCGATCACTTCCTCCAGCGCACGCCGACTGACGCCCGCGTAATCGACGATGCGCTCATCGAGATAAAACGCGTCGCCGGAAGCGATCGCGCCCATTGCAAGTTCCGGCTCTAAGGGCGCGCCGAGCTTGCGGACCACGAGCACGTCCAGCACTGCACCGAGCGCGCGCGCAACTTCGAACGCCACAGGCACGCCGCCGCGTGGCAACGCAAGCACGCTGACGTCATTTTTGTGCGCATAGCGGTCAAGGCGCGTCGCTAATTCGCAGCCCGCTGCGCGTCGGTTTTCGAATGAAGAATGCATCACAACCTTTCTCTAAGCTTGGCGCTAAGAAAGTGCATAAATGCCGCTAAACGGCGCATTGCACATTCTTAGTGCGTCCAATGTCAAGACTTTCCGCACCAAAATATTTCCCTCTGAGGCTTTAGCTGCACCGGCTTAGCGCTAAATGCGCCAAATTGGCCCGGAACTTGCAATATTCCGCCCCTTTGAACTTGCGACCCGTCATCATGCAGGCACCTCAATCCGGAACCGACACACTTTTTCTGTTGCTGGGCGCCGCAATGGTGCTTGCCATGCACGCAGGTTTTGCGTTCCTTGAACTCGGCACCGTGCGCCGCGAAAATCAGGTCAACGCTTTAGTAAAGATACTCGTCGACTTCGCCGTTTCGACGCTTGCGTACTTCTTTATCGGCTACAACATCGCTTACGGTGTGCAATTCATGCATAGCGCGGATGTGCTCGCACAACACAACGGCTATGCGTTAGTGCGATTCTTTTTCCTGCTGACCTTCGCCGCCGCCATTCCTGCAATCGTTTCGGGCGGCATTGCAGAGCGATCGAAATTCAATCCGCAACTCTTTGCGACTTGCGTGATCGTCGGCTTTATTTATCCATTGCTCGAAGGCATGGCGTGGAACGAGCGCTTTGGCATTCAGGCATGGTTGACGCAAGCATTTGGCGCGCCATTTCACGACTTTGCAGGATCGGTGGTCGTGCATGCCTTTGGCGGCTGGGTCGCCTTGCCTGCGGTTTTGCTGCTAGGGCCGCGTCACGGGCGTTATCACAAGGACGGGCGCATTGCGGCGCATCCGCCATCGAGCATCCCGTTTCTTGCGCTCGGCGCATGGGTATTGGCGGTCGGCTGGTTCGGCTTCAATGTGATGAGCGCACAGACGGTCGATAAGATCAGCGGACTCGTCGCGGTCAATTCTTTAATGGCGATGGTTGGCGGCACATTGGCCGCGTGGTTCGCCGGTCGCAACGATCCCGGCTTCACGTATAACGGGCCGCTTGCGGGACTGGTGGCGGTGTGCGCGGGTTCGGATCTAATGCATCCGTTGGGCGCGCTTATTGTCGGCGCGGTGGCGGGCGTATTGTTCGTGCAGATGTTCACGTGCGTGCAAAACCGCTGGCGTATCGACGATGTTTTGGGCGTATGGCCATTGCATGGCATGTGCGGCGCTTGGGGCGGTATTGCGGCAGGCATCTTCGGGCAAAAGACGTTTGGCGGTATCGGCGGTGTGTCGATCTGGTCGCAGAGCATCGGCACGGTCGGTGCAATCGTGCTGGCGCTCGTGGGTGGCGGCGTGGTGTACGGCGCGATCAAAATGACAGTTGGATTGCGGCTCGATCGCGAAGAAGAATTCAATGGCGCGGATCTGGCCATTCATCGCATCTCGTCTACACCCGATCGTGAAATGGCGGGCTAAGGCTTAAGGCTAAAGCTTTAGGGAAGTGCGTTCGGGTCTAGACTGAACGCACGATATCCTTAAGGACCGCCTCATGTCTAACGACCACGTGACTCGTCAGAAAGCAATCATCGAAGAACTGAAGGTCGCGCCCACGTTCGATGAACAAACCGAAATAGATGCGCGCATCGCCTTCCTTGCCGATTATCTCGACGCAGTGAAATTGAAGGTCTACGTACTTGGCATTAGCGGCGGTGTCGATTCATCCGCTGCGGGCCGTCTTGCGCAACTCGCCGTCGAACGATTGCGCGCAGGCGGCAAAGAAGCACGCTTTATCGCGATGCGCCTGCCATATGGCACACAGCACGACGAAGCGGACGCACAACGCGCACTGGCCTTTATCAGGCCCGACGAAACGCTCACGGTCGATATCAGACCCGCCGCCGACGCGATGCTGGCTTCGCTCGATCAGGCAGGCGCGCGTTACGCCGATGAAAAACACAAAGACTTCGTGCTCGGCAATATCAAGGCTCGCCAGCGCATGATTGCGCAGTATGCTGTAGCGGGCGCACGTCAGGGCTTAGTGATCGGCACTGACCACGCGGCCGAATCCTTAATGGGATTTTTTACTAAGTATGGCGATGGCGGCGCGGATATTTTGCCGCTTTACGGCTTGAATAAGCGTCGCGTGCGCGCGCTCGCTAAAGCCTTGGGCGCAAGCGATGAGATCGTTATCAAAATGCCCACGGCAGACCTGGAGACGCTGACGCCGCAAAAGCCCGACGAGGACAGCTACGGCATCAGTTACGACGACATCGATGATTTTCTGGAAGGTAAGCTTGTCTCCGACGCGGTCTACACCACTATCTACCGTTTCCACGACGCAACACATCACAAGCGCACGCTGCCCATTACGCCGCTAAAAAATCTTAAGCGTCTTTAGCCAAACCTCAAGCGCAGCCAAGGCGCATTTAATGCGCGGTTGACGTGTCTGGCGCATTAAAAGAAAATGCCCGGCCCTTAAGAAAATAAGGCGAGAAATTGCGCTAAGTGTGCGCTATGCCGCAGAGCGCGTACCGGTTACGATATACCGGTCGATTTCCCTGGAGGCGAACGGCTTGAGTTCCTCTGAGACCGCGACACTAGACCTGCCATTGCCCACGCGCAATTTCGCGCTGACGCGGCGTGTGCTGTTGCTCGTGCTCGCCGCATCGGTTTTGATTCCGCTCGCTTGTCTCAGCATCTATGGCTATTACGATATTCAGCGCCGCTATGTGGACGCCGAGGAACTGACCGAGCGCCTGTCGCGCGTTGCGAACGAGCACGCGCTCAAGGTGCTGGACCTCAATCAACAACTGGAAGCGCGCGTCGTCGATATGCTGGGCGATAGCGACGATGCCAATATCACCAGCCGTCAGGAAGCGCTGCATCGCACGCTGGACGATATGAGCGGCACGCTCCCGCAGGTCGCGGCCATTTCCGTGTTCAGTGCAGAAGGCGTGCTGCTGGCCAATAGCCGGTTCTATCCCGCGCCTTCCGTTTCCATCGCCGATCGCGATGACTTCGTCTCGGCGCGCGCGGTTGCGCCCGTGACGTATTTCTCGTTGCCCTTACGTGGCAAGGTCGCGCAATCCGATGTATTTACCACTACGATGGGCCGCATTTCGCACGACGGACATTTTCTCGGCGTGGTCTCCATCGCGTTGAAACGCAGCTATTTCACGGACTTTTATCGCGAACTCGCAGCGGGCGATCAGGCGCTCGTCATTGGGTTGTATCGGCGTGATGGCGGCATTCTGGTGCGCTATCCGGCCAATCCGGATGGCACGCAGCCCACCACCAATTCGCCGTTCACGAACGCGTTTCGCAATAACGAGTTGTATGGGCGTCTGCAAATGAGTTCGTCGATCGATCACGTCGAGCGTGTGCTCGCGTATCGGCGTGTGGGCGACTATCCGCTCTATGTCGCGACGGGCTACGCCACGTCGGTCATCGAAACGTACTGGCTGTATCACCTCATGCTCGTGTCGGCTATTGCGGCGCTGCCATGCTTGGCGATATGGCTGTTGATCGCGTTTTCCATTCGGCGCGTCAATGCTGAACAGGCCGCGTGGGAGCGCTGGCAGGCAGAAGTCGCGACGCGTCTTTCAATGGAAGCGTCGAGCCGTCAATTGCGACGCATGGGCGCTTTAGGCAATCTCGTCGCGAACGTGGCGCACGATTTCAATAATTTGCTGATGGTCGTGGCATCGAATATGGAGCTGGCGCGCCACAAACATTTCAATGACGTCGAGAGCGAAGTGCTTGCGGTCGAGCGCGCGACTTCTGGTGCGGAATCTTTAGCGCGCCGTTTATTGAGCGTTGCGCGCAAGAGTCCGCTTAAACAAGAATTACTCGATCCAACCGCGTGGCTGCGAAGCGTGCTCGATACCGTCAGGGCTGCTGTGCATCTCAACGTTACGGTAACGCTCGAATTATCGCCCGATGTATGGTGGGTGACTGCTGATCACGTCGAACTCGAGCTTGCCTTGGTGAATATCGCCGTCAATGCACATGAGGCCATGCCACATGGCGGGCGTATCGTCATTCGTTGTCAGAACGCGCGCGTACGCGGCAATGAAACCGATATTCCGGACGGTGAATATGTGCTCGTCTCCATTACCGACAACGGCGAAGGCATGCCCGACGCGGTACTGAGGCGCGCGTTCGAACCGCTCTTTACTACTAAGGAACGCGGTGCAGGGACGGGCCTTGGCTTAGCGCAAGTCATGTCCGCATGCGAGCAAGCGGGCGGCACGGCGCGCATCACAAGCGTGCCGGGTGCGGGCACGACCGTTCGCCTTTATCTGCCGCGTCATCAGGGTCCTGTGCCAGTTACTCATGCACCTGCCATGCCGATCGTCGAAAAAGCGATGCCTGAGACGGCGGTTCGTCATCCGGCAGAAGAGCATCCGTTGCGCGGGACATCGGTGCTTTTGGTTGAAGACAATGTGGACGTTGCAGCAGGTATCAATGCCGTGCTCGAAGTATGCGGATGCACGGTGCATCACGAAGACAGCGCAGATGGCGCGTTTGATTTAATGGGCGAGGGCTATAGCTTCGATCTCGTGCTATCCGATGTGCAGATGCCGGGGCGCATGAACGGCATTGATCTCGCTGAACAGATTACACGTCGCCTGCCATCGCAAAAGCTCGTGCTGATGACGGGCTATGCAGATGAAATCGAGCGCGCGCGACATCTCGGCGTGCCGATTCTCGCCAAGCCGTTCGATATGGATGATTTACTCGACCTGATCGCGCCAGGCGTTCCGCATTAAGACGGCCTAGCCTTTTCCAACAGCGCGTGCGCCTACTAAAGGATTAAAGCCAGCGGATTTTTGCTTAGGCGCGGTTTTCTTAGCGGCGGCGGTGCGCTTGCCATCGGAATCGTTGCCGCCGAGTTGCGCCAGAAGTGATTCATCGTCCTCAGTTTCTTCGACCGCGCTATTTCCAGTCAGATGCTCGACAACCGAGAGAAAGTCTTTCTGAGCCGAACGTAAAGCGCGCCCCGGCATCATGGTGAGTACGACGGCTTCTTGTACGGAATGCTTATCGACTGTTTTGAGCGTCGCGGTTGCGGACCAATCAACGCCGCTGTCCGCATACGCAGCGATCACGTGATGAAGCACAGCAGGCGAAAGCACGCCTGCATCGTAAAGGGCGACGATTTGCTTTTCCGCAAGCGAAAACAGCAAAGGCGCGCCGGCCTTAGGCTTTCGCGCAGCCATTATTTAGCCGCCGGCGCAACACGCCACACCGCATTGCCGACGTCATCCGCCACAAGCAAAGCGCCCGTATGATCGATCGCGACGCCGACGGGCCGTCCTTGCGCGCGCCCGTCCGAAGACAGAAAGCCCGTCAGGATATCTTCGGGTGGTCCCGACGGTTTGCCATCGGTAAAAGGCACGAATACGACCTTATATCCGCTTCTGGGCTTGCGATTCCACGACCCATGCTGACCGACAAATGCGCCATTCCAGTAATGCTGCGGAAATACTTTGGCATCGTAAAATACAAGGCCGAGCGATGCCGTGTGCGCGCCTAGCGCATAGTCGGGCGCGATAGCGGATTGCACTTTAGCGTCATCTTGAGGCTTGACCCGATCATCGACATGTTGGCCGTAATAGCTATAAGGCCAGCCATAAAACGCGCCATCCTTAACGGCGGTCATATAGTCGGGCACCAGATCGTTACCCAGCTCGTCGCGTTCATTGACTACGGTCCAAAGCGCGCCGCTTTGCGGCTGCCATGACATGCCATTCGGATTGCGCAAGCCGCTCGCGTAAAGCCGTGTCTGCTTGGTGTCGATATCCACTTCGAGAATGGCCGCACGGCTTTGCTCTGCATCGATGCCATTTTCCGCGACGTTGCTATTCGAACCGACTGTCACGTAAAGCTTCTTGCCGTCGGGACTGGCGATAATGTTCTTGGTCCAGTGATGATTGATCGGCCCTGCAGGCAAGTCGATAAATCTCTCACCGGGCGTCGTGATCTGCGTCTCACCGGTCTGATACTTGAAGCGCATGATTGAATCGGTATTCGCGACATAGAGCTGATCGCCGATCAGCACCATGCCAAAGGGCGAATGCAGCTTGTCGATAAACACGGTGCGCGTTTCGGCAATGCCGTCGCCATTGGTATCACGCAACAAAATGATCCGATCGGGACTTGGCACCGCAGCGCCGGCGCGCTTTTGCACCTTCTTCATCACCATCCCTTTTAGACCCGCATTTGAGTCGTGAGGCTCAGGTGCATTGCTTTCCGCGACGAGCACATCGCCATTGGGCAACGTGGTGATCCAGCGTGGATGATCGAGTCCGGTGCTGAATGCGGTGACCTCGAAGCCTGCTGGCGAGCTTGGCTTTTGTCCCTGCTGCCAAGGCTTAGCAGGCGCAATATTCACCGTCGGCAGCAGCGACTTCTTTGGCGCATCCAGCGATGGATTCGGCCCAAATCCTTTAGGATATTCTTGAGCGAATGCAGTAATGCTTGAGAGCGCGATAACGATCGCGAGTGAGAGTGTTTTCGCAGTCAACGTGGGCTCCTGCACTGGATATCAAGCTACCCACAGCAAACGATGTTCCATTCACTCACTCGCTATACGGCGCGCTTCGTCAAGCGTGAGCTTTTCGCGCATTGCTTCGGCCAGCTTGCCCATTGCGTGATCGTGTTCGCACGCGACAATGGCGCGGACTTGGTCATCCTTTAGCAAATATGCAATGAAGTGCTGTGCGTCAAGATCGCCGTCTATTTCTACGCGATCGGGATCTTCCGCATGGCCGAGATATTCGAAGGTCTTGTCGTAATGAAACGTCCAGAAATAAGGGACGCCTGCGTACTCTCGCTCGATACCCGCCATGTTGTAAGCCGCCACACGCGCATGCTGTTGTGCAACGCGCCAGTGTTCGATACGCACTGATTCATTCGTCTGCGGCAGCCTAAAGCGCGCGATGTCGCCCGCTGCGAAAAGATCGGGCGCTGCACGCATACTCGAATCGACGGCGAGGCCACCGTTTTCATCCAGCGCCACGCCCGCCAAAAACGCGGTGGCAGGTTCCACGCCCGTTCCCGCGACGACCATATCCGCCGCAAGCCGTTCACCCGAATCGAGCATGACTTCGCGCACCGCATTTCCACCACGAAACGCGCTGACGTGTGCATTCATACGGAACGTAACGCCATTCTTCTCATGCAATTTCCTGAACATTTCGCCGATACGTACGCCGAATTGCTTGGCAAACGGCACCTTGCCGGGCGCAACGACGGTCACATCGACATTGCGTTTTCTTAGACACGAAGCCACTTCCAATCCGATAAAACTCGCACCCACGATCACTGCGCGTGCATGCTCAGGCAATTCCTTTAGCGTGCTTAAGATTGCACTTGCATCATCAAGATGCCGTAGAAGATGCACGTGAGCGAGATTCGCACCGGGAATGGCCAAAGGCTTGGGAACACCGCCTGTGCAGATCAATGCGGCGTCATAGTCGTATTTGAAGCCGCTTACGAGTTCCACATGTTTGCTTTTCGCATCGAGATGCATCACGCTCGATTCGACTCGTTCGATTGCATGCTTTTCGAAGAAATCATCGTCCAGCAAGGGCGGTACTTCATCTGCTGGCATATCGCCGGAAACAACGAATTTGCTTAGCGATGTGCGGTCGTAAGGCATGGCGGCATCGTGACCGGCGAGCACGATGCGTCCGGGAAATCCCGCTTCGCGCAAGGCGGCGCATGCGGCAGCGCCTGCCGCGCCAGCGCCCGCGATCAAGATTGTTTTATCTGATTTGCCGGATGTGGGCTTTGAGCGACCGGCTTCGTCCGCTTGCAAAGACACGAACACATCGCCGTCTTTGAGTGTGACCGGATAACGCGTCAAGCCCTTTAAAGGCGGTGGCTCGACAAGACTTCCATCGCTCAGTTCGAAAGTGCCTTTATGCCATGGACAGACAATACGTCCGTTGCAGATCGCGCCTTCTTCCAGCGGTGCGCCTGCATGAGGACAATCGGCAGAGTAAGCATGCACGATCTCGCCATCACGCACGAGCAGAATGGGCGTTTCTCGAGCGTTATCGTTTTTGATGCAAACGCGCGTACCGCGCTCGGCCGACACTTCGTCCGCGCGCGCGACTTTATGCAGAGTGGGGGACATTGCGCTTCTCCGTGGCTTGACGAAGCGCCCCGCAAAAAGCGGACCGCTTAGCGCGATTGTGGAATGCGCGTTGCTAATGTTTGTTCATCGAATTCGCTAAACGGAGATCGAAGATGAACACGGAGGAAGCCAAGCGCACCAACAAGACCGTGGAAGGCGGGCATCGTCCTAACGCTGCGGAAATCGAGCCTGAAAACAGGCGGTTGGATCAGCATCCGCATCAAACGGCGGAGGTGCCTTATGGTTCAGGTGACCGGCCGGAGCCGGCAGGCAAGGGCGGAATGGAATCGCATCAGCCTTCGGAGCGCGATTCGCAAAAGAAGTAAGTCCGAAAATTCAAACGGCCGCTTCAGTAACGAAGCGGCCGTTTTTCATGCTGATCAGCGCGTGGCAATGTACATCGTAATTTCAAAGCCGAAGCGCATGTCGGTAAATGCTGGGGTGTCCCACTTCATAAAACCTCCTTGTGCCTTTAGGCATTTGGCAGCCTGACGGATGTCGGGCCCGCGTGGCTTTGTCATGCAAAAGCGCCGTACAAAGCCTCGCTCCATATCGACGCCTTTTTAATCCTAGCGCGATTCCGAGTTCGCTTGATTGGAAATCGCTTACCCGATCATTTAATTTATTTATAGCCGGTGGCAATTACTGCAACTTGCGGGCGTTCATCAAGGGATTACCCTGCTTTGGCCCTAAAGCAAAGCGCTCGATGACGTGCGCGGCGCTAACGAAGTACGCGTCAGCGCTGCTAGCGGCAAAGGTTTATCGAAGAAATACCCTTGCGCTTGGGCCGCGCCCATTTCGCGCAACACCGCTAAGGTCTCCGCATCTTCGACACCCTCAGCGACAAGCGTCAATCCAAGCGATTCGGCCATACGTACGATCGCCCGCACGATCGCGCGGCTGCGCGGACTGGCGGTCAATTCGAGGATAAACGACTTATCGATCTTGAGCCCGGTGAACTGATATTGATGCACATAGCTAAGCGACGAGAAACCGGCACCGAAATCATCGAGCACAACGGACATGCCGTTATCCGCAAGCCGTTGCATGGTGCGGCGCGCAAGATCCGGTTCCGCAACAAGCGCGCCTTCGGTAAGTTCAAGACAGACGCGCGACGGCGACACGCGATAACGCTGCAATAGCGCAAGCACATCATCTGCGAATTCGGGGCGCGTCATGCTATAGCTCGAACAATTCACATGCACAGGCGGCCAGTGCGCGTATTGATCATCAGACAAGATGGCGGCCACGCGTTCGAGCATATAAAGATCGAGTCTTCCGATCAATCTCAAGCCTTCAACAGCGGGCAAGAATTCGCCGGGCGCAACAATGCGTCCATCGTGCTGACGCCAGCGAATGAGCGCTTCCAATGCGACTACGGCACCGCTTTGCACATCGACAATTGGCTGGAAATAAGGCACTAATTCATCATCACGCTTCATTGCATTGCGCAATGCGCCTTCTCGTTCAACCTGATCCGAAACCTGACGCCGCAACTCTTGGTTGAACACGACGAAGCTGTCACGTCCCGCATTTTTCACGCGATACATCGCGGTGTCGGCATCTCGCAGCAGATCAGTCGGTTCGGTATGAAACTGAATATCCGCACTGACGATGCCGATGCTGCACGATGAAAACACCACATGTTCTTCGATATGGAACGGCAGATCGAAGGCCGCGAGAATGCGCTTGGCAATGGCGACCGCATCACGCGCCGTCGCATTCGGCGACAGCACAGCGAATTCGTCGCCACCCAGGCGCGCAAGCAGATCGGCCGAGCGCAGGCAATCGCGCAGACGCGCAGCGGCTTGCACGAGCAACATATCGCCGAAATGATGGCCGAGGCTGTCGTTGACCACTTTAAATCGATCGAGGTCGATAAACATCACCGACAGTTCTTCGCCGCGCGTGTGATAGTCGCGCCACGCCCCGCGCAAGCGATGCATCAAATGGCTGCGATTCGGCAATCCCGTTAATGCGTCATGCGAATTTTCGTAAAGCAGGCGCGCGTTGGCATCGTCAAGCTCGCGTGTGCGTGCCTGCACGCGTGCTTCGAGTTCCAGATTGGCGGCATGCAAGGCTTCGGCATCGCGGCGGCGCGAGAGGGCTGTATCGATATGACGCGATACGAAGGTCAGCAATTCCTGATCGCGCTGCGTATAGCGCACAAGCGGCGAATAGCTTTGCACCGCAAGCACGCCACGCACTACGTCGCCATCGAACAAAGGAATGCCTAGCCATGAACGCAAGCGTACTTCGTCATGCTCAATATCGAATGCGCCTTCTTCGATCAAACGCAGCGCTTCCTTATGATCGATCAGACGCGCACGGCGTTCGCGGATCACATATTCCGTCAAGCCACGTTGATTGCGTCGCGGCGCGGGGCGCTCCTGCACGATTTCATCGACATAATAGGGAAAAGACACTTCACCTTTGTCGGTATCGGAAAGTGCGATATAGAAATTGCGCGCGTAAAGCAACTCGCCGACGATACCGTGCAAGCTGCGAAAGAATTCCATCGTGTCGCCGGGGCGGCTGGATAGTTCGGCAATCTGATAAAGCGCGGCCTGCAAGTGCTCCGAGCGTTCGCGTTCGGCAATGCCATGACGCAGCGCCGCGTTTAGCTTGGATAGTTCGGATGTGCGCCGCGCGACCTGCTCTTCGAGATCGGCGCGGTGAAGAATACGGTCGAGCGCCATGGCGACATGTCGCGCGGTCACCAAGAAAAGCGCGCGATCTTCTGCACTGTAAATGCGCGAGAGATCGTAGACCTGCATGGCCAACATGCCGAATACTTCGTCGGACGCATTCTTGAGCGGCGCGCCCATCCAGAATTCCGGACGATCGCCAATGCAAAAAAATCGTCCCGCTTGCTCAGCGGCGCGAATATCCGCAGCCGTCACAAAGAGCGGCTGTTCGCTGGTGAGCACCTGGCCCGTCATGGAAAGATGCGACGGATCCAGAACGTCAAAGTTATCCGCTTCTACGACGTCGGTATCAATGACATCGACGTAATACGGATAAGTGATTTTTCCGGACTTGCGATCGTAAAGCGCGAGATAAAAATTTTCGGCATCGATCAGTTGGCCAAGACGTTCATGCACGCAGCGCAAAAAATCGGCGCGTTCGGGCACCGAACTCGCAAGGTAAGCAATTTCATAAAGCACGCGCTGCGTAAGTTGCGCGCGTGCAAGCGCATCGGATTGAGTGCGTTCGCCTAACGCGCGCGCGAATTCGGCAAGCCGCGCATCATGACGATGACGCGCGGGCGCAAGCAGCCAGCCAAGCGCATTCTCGCCGTGACCGGTTGGCCATGCATGCCAGCCGTTAGCCGTGCACGAAGTCTGAAACGCGTCTTCGGGGATGCTCTCGGGCCAGCCGAGTTGCGCGTGGCCTTGTCCTTCGAGATGCAATGCTTCGCCCGCCCGATACCAGGCCCATTCCTGCGGATGACCGGTCGATGCCGCTTCGCGCAGCAAGGTCTCGATCGAAGGCGCAGCGCTCGCCGTGCCGATTTGCAAGCCACGTACGGCTGAATTTTCGGCTGCGGCTGCATCGCGCGACTCGGCGTATGCGCGGTACGCAGAAAACACACTCATCGGCGCTCCAGGCCCGGCTTAGGTCTCTCAGGTTTCAATTCGAAAATCCCCTTACGCAGCGTGGCATAGCGGGAATAGTCGTACCTATTGTGCTAACGGCACTGAGCTTACAGGCTTGAGTGGTCCAGACAAAAAAACCGAACGTATGGTTTAGCAATCAGCTAAAAATGCCGGGACGCGCCCGCTAAAGTTGTATTTCTTGCCGATGCTTTGCTTAGTGCATGCGAATGCCAATCCCTAAAGACGCTTTTGCATGAAATAACGCGCATGTCCCTTAAGAAAATCCGGTAATTCGCCAAAGACGATATAGCCGTGACGGAGATAGACATTGCGTGCGGCGGGATTGAGCGTATCGAGCCATGCGGCGCGGCAGCCGCGCTTTTTCGCTTCCGCTTCGGCGGCATCCAGCGCTTGCGCGGCGAGACCGGCACCGCGCGCGTCCTCGCGAATCCATAGCCATTTGACGAACAGCCACTCCCACGCGGTAAAGCCCGCCAGTCCGCCGACAAATTCGTCATCGCGATAGAGCGACACGGCCAGTTCGCGATGACCGCTCGGCCCGAATTGCGCAGCGTTGAACGCAGCGAGGCCGCCTGCCACGTCGGCTTCGAAACTTGCGTCGATCCAGTCGGTGACGGAGACGGTTACTTTGCTCATCGATCTTAGGCTTTTCAGCAGGGGCGAATTGAATTAAGAATACATTGAACCAAACATCGAAAAGGGATTGACGATGCAATGCGAGCGCTTAAACAGCAAAGAATTGATCCGTCGATTGAACCTTGAGCCGCATCCCGAAGGCGGATATTTCCGCGAAACCTATCGCGCCGACGATCGCGTGCTGCGCGAGGGCGCAAGCGAGACGCGCGCCGCATCGACCGCGATCTATTTCTTGCTTTGCGACGGCGCGCATTCCGCGTGGCATCGCATTCGTTCCGACGAGGTCTGGCATTTCTATACGGGCGATTCCGTGCTCGTGCATGTGCTCGATGCGCATGGCACGCTTGTGACGCATCGGCTGGGAAATGCGCTTGTGCATGCGGATGCTTCGTTTCAGGCAGTGGTTGAAGCGGGCACTTGGTTTGCCGCCGAATGTGCTGACGCATCCGGTGTTGCGCTGGTGGGCTGCACAGTTGCGCCGGGGTTTGAATTTAGCGAGTTCGAACTGGCTGCGCGCGGTGCGTTGGAAGATCGATATCCGCAGCATCGGGACCTGATTTCAAGGCTTGGACCACATGTGTGAGCCTGCGGATCGGGTCCGCACATTACTCATTTATTGCAACCCGACCCTCCGTGCTATTTGAACCGCGCGAGCACCGTGTATTGCGCTTGCCACCGCAGCGTTAGCGCGTCGAGCAAAGTCGCGCGCTTCCGTTCACAATGCGCTTCATGACTTCATCGTTTATGGAGGAGCGCAATGTCCGTTTCGAAAGCATTCGATAAACAAGCTGTTTGGTTCATCACAGGCTGTTCAACCGGCTTCGGACGCGAACTGGCGTCGGCAATCATTGCGCGCGGCGGACGCGCGGTGGTGGCGGCGCGCGATCCTGCAAGCGTGAAAGATCTGGTGGAAGGTGCAGGCGAGCGCGCGATTGCCGTCAAGCTCGATGTAACGCGCGCGGATGAGGTCGCGGCGGCGGTTCAAGCGGCGCGTGATGCGTTCGGGCGAATCGATGTACTCCTGAATAACGCGGGTTTCGGCTATCTTGCCGCCGTTGAAGAAGGCGACGACGAAGATATTCGCGCCGTGTTCGAAGCCAATTTCTTCGGCGCGGCCGCGATGATCCGCGCGGTGTTGCCGGGAATGCGCGAGCGTCGGACGGGACACGTGGTCAACATTACGTCGGTGGGCGGATTAGTTGGCAATCCTGGCAGTGGCTATTACGCGGCGTCAAAATTTGCTTTGGAGGGCTTGGGCGAGGCGCTCGCGCGCGAAACCGAAGGCCTCGGCATCAAAGTCACCAATGTCGAACCGGGACCTTTCCGCACCGATTGGGCAGGACGTTCGCTCAAGCAAGCACGTCAGGCCATCGACGATTACGACGCGATTGCGGGCCGGCGGCGTGCGTCCATTGCGGAAAAGAGCGGCAAACAGGCGGGCGATCCGGCGCGCGCGGCCGAAGTGATCATCGAAGCAGTGCATGCGGAAAAGCCGCCAATGCATCTCGTTCTAGGCGGCGCTGCGCTCGAACTGACGCGCGGCAAACTCGCGAGTCTCACTGCGGATCTCGACACCTGGCGCGACCGCAGCGCGTGGACCGATAACCCTATCGGCTGATGATGTCATGTCTGGCGAGTCACCCGAGGAACACGTACGCAATGTCGTGCGGCGCTTCGCCGACACGTTGCATGTGCGTATGCCCGGATTGCGCTTCGTGAAGTCAGCGTCGGGGCCGTGTTATGAGGCGCTGTCCAATCGAATCGATATCGACGAGCGGACGCTGAATTTGCCTGAGCCGCTGCTGCGTATCGTGCTGGCGCATGAAGTCGCGCACGTCACGCAGCGCAGGAAGATGTTGCTCGATTTCGCATTGACTGGCATCGGCGTGACTGCATTGATTGCGGTGCCGTGCGCGGTATTTGCGGCGTCGGCGGAGCGGGAGATATGGCGCATATCGCTGCCCGGTCTTGTGTTCGTGCTTGCTTACATTGCGTACCGAAGACACTTAAGCCAACGAACGATGAAACTCGAACTCGATGCGGACGCCAAGGCCGCGCAGATTTGCGGCGCCTCAGACGCATTGCAGGCAATGGAAGCGATGGCGCAGCGTGTATATATCGAGCCTGCGCGTCTGGATGCGATGCGTACGCTCGCGCGGACATCGTCATATTAATCAGGATCGCTACTAATTCGTATGCCGAGCGTTTCGCAGATAAATGTGCCGATACGATCGATATCATCGAGCGGCAACAGCGGCAATGACGTTTCGACGAGTGCGGTGGCATCATCTGTTGCGATCGCCAATATGTCGATATCGGTCCGATACAGCGCATCAACGCCCGTAGACGGCCGCACGACTTCGATACGCGGCATGGCTTCACGCGCGAAACCTTCCACAATTACGAGGTCCGCATGCGACAAGCGCGCCGCAAGCGACATTAAAGAAGGCTCGGCTTCATTGTTCAATTCCTTGATGATTGCATAGCGATAAGGCGAGGCAATCAACACTTCGCCCGCACCCGCGCGGCGAAAGCGCGCACTATCCTTGCCCGGCGGTTCAAGTTCAATTGAATGATGGCTATGCTTGATGACGTTGACCGTCAGACCGCGCGCGCCGAACCACGGCAACAGCAATTCGATCAAGGTGGTCTTGCCTTGGCCCGAGCGGCCCGCGATTCCAAAGACAGGCGGATTCATGCGATATTCATTGGACATTTTCGACAGGCAAAGAGTTTAACGTTCCATGGCAGGCGCTGGGAAATCGCGCTATCGTCAGGTATGAGGCAACGCAAAAAAGGACCACGACATGGCTGAAGACAATCCCAAAGCCGCTTTTGCTCCGCAGCAGTTTTCTGTCGATGTAATGCTTGAAAAATATGCCAAGGGCGATGAGCGCAGCGTCGATGATATTTATCATCGTGTCGCGCGTGGCGTGGCGCTGGCAGAACCTGAAGCACTGCGCGCAAAGATCGAAAGCGAGTTCGTTGATAACTTCAGGCACGGCGCGCTTGGTGCCGGACGCATCATGAGCGCGGCGGGCGCGGGTATCGACGCCACGCTTATCAATTGCTTCGTGCAGCCCGTGGGCGATGCCATTCAAGGCGTAGACGATAGCGGCTTGCCCGGCATCTACGTCGCGCTGTTGCAGGCCGCCGAAACCATGCGGCGCGGCGGTGGTGTCGGCTATAACTTTTCGGCAATCCGCCCGCGCGGTGCGCGCGTTCATTCGACAGGATCGGCGGCGTCGGGTCCGTGCAGCTACATGGATGTGTTCGATGCATCGTGCCGTACCGTGGAAAGCGCGGGCGCGCGGCGTGGCGCGCAGATGGGCATACTCGATTGCACGCATCCCGATCTGCTCGAATTCATCGCGGCCAAGCATACGAAAGGGCGCTGGAATAACTTCAACGTATCCGTCGCAGTCAGCGATGAATTCATGCAGGCCGTTGCAGACGACGCGACATGGCAACTTGTGCACAAAGCCGAGCCATCGCCTTCGCAACGTACGTCGGCGGATATTCGTCAGCGTGAAGACGGCCTGTGGGTGTATCGGGAAGTGCAGGCGCGTGAAGTGTGGGACGTCATCATGCGTTCTACTTACGATGTTGCCGAGCCTGGCGTCGTGTTCATGTCGCGCATGAATGACGACAACAATCTGCGCGCCGTCGAAACTATCCGCGCGACCAATCCATGCGGTGAGCAGCCGTTGCCCGCCTATGGCTGCTGCAATCTCGGACCGCTCAATCTGACGCGCTTCGTGCGCGATCCGTTTGCGCAGATACGAGGCAGCAAGCCGAGCTTTGATTGGGATGCCTTAATGCGTGCCACACGCACTCAAGTGCGTTTCCTCGATGACGTACTCGACGTCACGCTTTGGCCGTTGCCTGAACAGGCACGTGAAGCCGAAGCGAAGCGCCGTATCGGCGTGGGCTTTACGGGGCTAGGCGATACCCTGGTCATGCTTGGTCTGCGCTATGACGCGGTCGAAGGGCGCGAATTCGCTACACGTATTGCACGTACCATGCGCGATGAAGCGTATCGCGCATCGGTCGAACTCGCTAAAGAACGCGGCACATTTCCGCTTTTCGATGCGAAGCGTTATCTGGAAGAGGGCACGTTTGCATCGCGCTTGCCGGACGACATCAAGAGTGCGATTCGCGCACACGGCATTCGCAATAGCCATCTGCTTTCGATTGCGCCAACCGGCACGGTGAGTCTTGCGTTTGCAGACAATGCATCGAATGGTATCGAGCCGGCGTTTTCATGGACGTATCAACGCACCAAGCGCATGGCCGATGGCAGCAGTCAGACCTTTGCGGTTGAAGATCATGCGTATCGGTTATATCGGGAAATGGGCGGCGATGTGAACGCGTTGCCCGAGTATTTCGTCAGCGCGCTCGACATGTCCGCGCACGATCATCTGGAGATGATGGCGTCGGTGCAGCCATTCGTGGATACCTCTATTTCGAAGACCGTCAACGTGCCTGCGGATTATCCCTTCGACGCATTTCAGGACCTTTATTTCGAAGCATGGCGACGCGGCTTGAAAGGGCTGGCGACGTATCGGCCGAACGAGACTTTGGGTGCGGTATTGTCGGTGACGCCGCAAGCAACGCCTGCGGATTCGCCGGACGAGCCGGAACTGGACCCGCTGCGTATTGCAATCGATCATCGTCCGCGTGGTGAGTTGCCTGCGATCATCGAGAAGGTCGAGTATCTGACGCAGGCGGGGAAGAAGTCACTTTATTTGGCGGTGTCGTTCATCGAAGTGACGGGGCGCATAGGCGGCGAAGACGTGACCATTGAACGGCCTATCGAATTCTTTATTCCGACCGGTCAGCGCGACGAATCGCAGCAATGGATCACGGCGACCATGCGTTCGCTATCGCTTGCGGCGCGGGGTGGCTTTGCGGCGCGCACGCTTCAGGATATGCGCAAGGTATCGTGGGATCGCGGACAGGTGCGCTTAGGCGATGTGGAGCGTCTGGACGGACATCGCAGCCCGCGTTATCACGACTCGGAAGTCGCCGCGCTTGCCTATGCGATCCAGCAGATTCTTCATCGACGCGGCTTTTTGGATGCGGAAGGCAATCAGGTACCATCGCGTGTATTGATGCGTCAACACGCGGAACCCGCAAGGGCTTTAGCAACGGAAGAAGCGGACGAAGAAGCATCGGTTAGTGATGCAAACGGTTTGTCGCAAATGCATGGGACTAAATGCGCGACTTGCGGCGCTAACGCGGTCATTCGTAAAGATGGTTGCGACTTCTGCACTGCTTGCGGTGAAATCGGCGCTTGCGGCTAAAAAAGCCTAAGGAGCACGCTCACGACTTAGCGTGCTCCTTAAGGCTTATTGCACGCTTTCCTCTGTACCGAGCGTTTCGACTTGTGCTTCTTCTACATGATGATGCGCAAACGGCCGCCATACCGGCGTTACGGAAGAAAGCTCCTCTAGCACCGAATACTGCTCAAGCGTCGTGTTGTCGAACATGATGGCCTCGTCTTAGCGTGTGGTTTGCGTAGCCGAGCCATTCGCATACTCGACGATCTCGCGATTGTGTGCTTCGGCTTGCGCGGCATCGCGTGCGCGCGCTTCGCTTTGCGCGGCGACGGCATCGCCCCACATGCTGCGCGAAGGATATGAATTGCGATTCAACGCCGGCAGCGAACCATTCGAATAGGCCGCAGCCAATTCTGCACGCACCTGAGCACGTGATTTCGGCGCTTCGTTCGTGCTGGTTTGCGTCAGCGTTTCCGTCTGATACGTACCCGCGCGACCGATACCCTGACCGCCTTCAGCAAACGCCGTGGTCGTAACGACAGCCGAAATAGCTGCCAAAGAGAACCCCGTGATAAGCGTCTTCATGCTTGCGACTCCTTTCGATTCCGAATGCAGCGTGCGGGCAATTGCGGATTGCAATCGGGACAATGAGCACGCTGCGATGGATCAAAATGTAGTCGCGTGGCGGTCGCGGATAAATGACCGATCCGCGAATAGATTTGTCGAAATCGGCGAATAATCGCGCTAAGGCTTGTGGGGTGGGGGGTTAAGGGCATAAAAAAAGCGTGTCGGTGCAGATGCAATCGACACGCCATTTCGTCATGAGGGCTTTATCAGCGCTGTTTTAAGGCCGCTCAAGCCACCACATCCTCCGTCCCCGACACCTCCGGCGTACCATGCCGCGTAACCTTTGGCGCGGCCGTGCTCGTCGGCAAGCAGCGCTCTTCCGCATCCTTTTGCCCTTGCAACAGCGGGCATCGTTCGAAGAGTTCAGCGACCCAGTCAACGAACACGCGCACCTTGGGCGACAGATGCCGGTTATGCGGATACACCGCTGAAATAGGCATCGGCAGCGGACTCCACTGCGGCAGCACTTCGATCAGTTCACCCGAACGAAGGTACGGCAAGGCCATAAAACGCGGCACCTGAAGCACGCCGACGCCCTTGAGGCCGCAGCTCAGATACGCTTCCGCATCGTTGACGGCGATCATGCCGCGCATCTTCACTTCGACGGTTTCATCGTCAACGACGAAGTCCATATCCATGATGCGGCCCGTGCGGCTCGAAAAATAATTTACCGCCGTGTGGTCCTGCAAATCTTCGAGCGTCATGGGGACGCCGTGGCGCTCGAGATAGTCAGGACTCGCTACCGTCACGCCCTGAAACACGCCGATACGCCGCGCCACCAGACTTGAATCCTGCAACGTGCCCACGCGAATCACGCAATCCACGCCTTCCTGGATGAGATCGACCGGCTTGTCGCCGAAGCCCATCATCAGTTCGATATCCGGATAGCGATTGTGGAAATCGCATAGCTGCGGCATCACGATCAAACGGCCGATCGCGCCCGGCATATCGATACGCAGCTTGCCGTGCGGTCCCTTGCCATTATTTGAGAACGTGCTCTCCGCTTCTTCGATATCCGCGAGAATGCGCACGCATCGCTCGTAATACGCAGCGCCGTCCGGCGTGAGATTGAGGCGACGCGTGGTGCGCTGAAGCAGGCGCACGTTCAAATGCGCTTCGAGGTTCTGAATGATCGTCGTGACCGAAGCGCGCGGCAGGTTGAGCGTATCCGCCGCCCGCGAAAAGCTGTTGGTATCCACGACGCGCGTAAAGACCTGCATTGCCTGTAGCCGATCCATGTTCTCTCACCTTGGATGCTTAGCATCTAAAGGAATTAAGCGGAATTAAGCGAGTCGCTAAGAATAATCGCTAAAGGGAAATCCACGATTGTTCGGTGCGACCGAATTGTGTTGCCGGATTATAGGCATTTATCTAAAAAGGCGCGGCATCCAGAATTCGCAGCATCGCAACTTACGCGTGACGGCCTTGTTTCATGGGCCTTGCACGAAAAATAACCATGGCATCACTGTTGGATCTGGAGCGCGCCCCGCGGCTGTGCATTGAGGATGTACGCATTGCCGGGCACGTGCAACCCATCAACTTGCGCAGTTATCGCCCGGCATCGGACGGAACGATTTTGCCGATCGTTCTGTACTTTCACGGCGGCGGCTTTACAAGCGGCTCGCTCGACGATGGCGATATCGCCGCCGCATCGATTGCACGCGATACCCCGGCGTGGGTCGTATCCGTCGGCTATTCGCTTGCGCCGACATTTCCATTTCCCGCCGCGCCCGAAGACGGTTATCGCGCGCTGCAATGGGCCGTGGCGCACGCCCGCGCTCAACGTGCGGACCCTCTGCGAATCGGCATTGCGGGACATGATGCGGGCGGCAATCTCGCGACATGCATTTCCGCCATCGCGCGTGATCGCGGCGATATTCGCATGTCCGCGCAAGTGCTGCTTGCACCGCTGCTCGATCCGAGCATGACGCGCTTAGCGGATGAACGCAAAGTGCTGTGCCCCGATCTCGAAGCGAGCGAGTGCGCGCGCTGCTATCGCGCTTATTTGCCGAATCCTTCGCAACGTTTGCATCCCTATGCCGCGCCGCTCGAATCGCGGCGGTTGAATGGTTTGCCGCCCGCGTTGATTGCGAGCGCCGAGCATGACTTGCTTCATATCGAAGCCGAAAAATACGCAGCCGAATTGATTTCCGCAGGCGTGCCGACTGAAGTAACGCGCTATGGCAAGGCATCGCATCAAGCCCTGGTCACGCATCCGGATGTACTGGGCGATGTCGCCGCGTTCTTCAGAAAACGCCTTGCACGCACGAAATAAGTGCGCACCACACAACAACAATCTCAACGCAAACGGAGCTATCGACATGTTCTTCACTCGCAAACGCATCTACGCCACCTTAGGCGCGACGTTGATCATCGCAGGCGCGGGCGGTTATACCGCCGCGGTCATGGCGATGCCATCAATCAGGCGCAAGCCGCCGCGCATAGCCCGACCGCCACGGAAGTGGATGTGGCGGCGGTCGTATCGAAGACCATCACGGACTGGCAAAGCTATTCGGGCCGCATGGAAGCCGTCGATCATGTCGATATCCGTCCGCTCGTGCCGGGCACCATCGTCGCTGTGCATTTCAAGGACGGCCAATTGGTGAAGAAGGGCGATCCGCTGTTCACCATCGATCCGCGTCCGTATGAAGCTGCTGTCGATCAGGCGCAGGCGCAACTCGCGTCGGCGCTTGCGCGCAACGGCTACACATCGACGGATGCAGCACGCGCCGAACGTCTGCTTTCCGACAACGCGATTGCCAAGCGCGATTACGACGAGAAGCAGAACGCCGCGCGCGAGGCCGCTGCAAGCGTTAAAGCCGCGCAGGCGGCCCTCGAAGCCGCGAAGATCAATCTGGCCTATACGCACATCACCGCGCCCGTGGCGGGCCGCGTATCGCGTGCTGAGCTGACTGTGGGCAATATCGTCTCGACCGGCGGCAACGCGCCTTTGCTGACTACGCTGGTGTCCGTTTCGCCCATCTACGCTTCGTTCGATGTCGATGAACAAACGTATTTGCGTTATCTGGGCCGCGACTCGGGCGAGAAAGTGCCGGTATCGCTCGGTCTTGCTAACGAAGACGGCTATTCGCGCGACGGCGTAGTCGATTCTGTCGATAACCGGCTCGATACGACCTCCGGCACCATCCGCGTGCGTGCGCGCTTCAACAATCCGGACGGCTCGCTCGTGCCGGGCCTTTATGCACGCATCAAAGTGGGTGGCGGCACGCCGCATCCGGCCGTACTCGTCGATGATGCCGCCATTGGCACCGATCAGGACAAGAAGTACGTGATGGTCGTCGATAAGGACAACCGTGTTCAGTACCGCGAAGTATTGCTCGGTCAGACGCACGAAGGGCTGCGCGTGATCTCGAAGGGCTTGCAGCCGGGTGAACGCATCGTCGTGAATGGTTTGCAGCGCGTGCGTCCGAACGACGTCGTGAAGGCCAACAACGTCGCGATGAACAACAGCGGCGATGCGCCTGTGGTGAAGACCGCATCCGCGCAATAAAGCCTGAAATCCAGCGTTAAATCAAGAAATCGCCATGAACATTTCAAAATTCTTCATCGACCGCCCGATCTTTGCGGGCGTGCTCTCGGTGATCGTCTTGCTCGCAGGCGTGATCGCGATGTTCAAGCTGCCGATCTCCGAGTATCCGGAAGTGGTGCCGCCTTCGGTCGTCGTGCATGCGCAGTATCCGGGCGCGAACCCGAAGGTGATCGCCGAAACGGTGGCCTCGCCGTTGGAAGAGCAGATCAACGGCGTCGAGGACATGCTGTATATGCAGTCGCAAGCCAACAGCGACGGCAACCTCACGACCACGGTCACGTTCAAGCTCGGCACCGATCCGGACAAGAACACGCAGCTCGTGCAAAACCGCGTGAATCAGGCACTTCCGCGCTTGCCGCAAGACGTGCAGCGGCTTGGCGTGACCACCATCAAGTCGTCGCCGACCTTGACGATGGTGGTCCACCTGAACTCGCCGAATGGCCGTTACGACATGACGTATCTGCGCAACTACGCGCTGATCAACGTGAAAGACCGGCTTGAACGAATCGCGGGCGTGGGTGAAGTGCAGTTGTGGGGCTCGGGCGATTATTCGATGCGCGTATGGCTCGATCCGCAAAAGGTCGCGCAGCGCGGTATGACGGCAACGGATGTCGTCAACGCGATTCGTGAGCAGAACGTACAGGTTGCAGCAGGCGTGATCGGCGGTTCGCCGACATTGCCCAACGTGCCGCTGCAACTGAACGTGAATGCGCGCGGCCGCTTGCAGAATGAGTCGGAATTCCGCGACATCGTGCTGAAGACATCGCCTGATGGCGCCGTCACGCATCTGAGCGATGTGGCGCGTGTGGAACTGGCGGCATCGGAATATGGTTTACGTTCCTTGCTCGACAACAAGAGCGCGGTGGCTATCGCCATCAACCAACAGCCGGGCGCGAACTCGCTGCAGATCTCCGATGAAGTCCGCAAGACCATGAAGGAGTTGCAGGCCGATATGCCTGCGGGCCTCGAATATCAGATCGTCTACGATCCGACGCAATTCGTGCGCTCAAGCATCGAGGCGGTGATTCATACGCTCGCCGAAGCCATTGCACTCGTGGTGCTGGTGGTGATCGTGTTCCTGCAAACGTGGCGTGCGTCCATCATCCCGTTGCTGGCGGTGCCGGTGTCGATCGTCGGGACGTTTTCACTGTTGCTTGCGTTCGGGTTCTCGATCAACGCCTTGTCATTGTTCGGGATGGTGCTGGCGATCGGTATCGTCGTCGATGATGCGATCGTGGTGGTGGAGAACGTCGAGCGGAATATCGAAGCGGGATTGTCTGCGCGAGAGGCCACGTATCAGGCGATGCGAGAGGTGAGTGGACCGATTATCGCGATTGCGTTGACGCTGGTTGCCGTGTTCGTGCCGCTCGCGTTCATGAACGGTCTTACGGGTCAGTTCTACAAGCAGTTCGCCATGACCATCGCCATCTCCACGGTGATCTCCGCGTTCAACTCGCTGACGCTATCGCCGGCACTCGCGGCACTGCTTTTGAAGGGTCACGATGAACCGAAGGATTGGCTCACGCGTGGTATGGATCGCGTGTTCGGTGGCTTTTTCAAGCGCTTCAATAAGGTGTTTCATCGTGGTTCGGACGCCTATGGAAAGGGCGTGAAAAATGTCATCGGCCGCAAGGCGGTGATGATGGTCATCTACGCTGTGTTACTCGGCGGCGCAGTGATGATGGGCAAGGTCGTGCCGGGCGGCTTCGTGCCTGCGCAGGACAAGGAGTATCTGATCAGCTTCGCGCAGTTGCCCAATGGTGCATCGCTGGATCGTACGGAAGGTGTGATTCGTGACATGTCCGCGATTGCACTGAAGCAGCCGGGCGTGGAAAGCGCGGTGGAATTTCCGGGCTTGTCCGTGAATGGATTTACCAACTCGTCGAGCGCGGGCATTGTGTTCGTGACGCTCAAGCCGTTCAAGGAACGCGTCGGCAACAAAGCGCTTTCTGCTAACGCAATTGCCGGTGCGTTGAATCAGAAGTATGCGAGCATCAAAGGTTCGTTTATCGCGGTGTTCCCGCCGCCGCCGGTGTTGGGTCTGGGTACGCTCGGTGGCTTCAAGATGCAGTTGGAAGATCGCGGCGCATTGGGCTATGCAGCGCTTGCCGATGCCACGCAGGAATTCATCAAGCGTGCATCGCAGACGCCTGAACTCGGACCGACGTTCTCCAGCTATCAGATCAACGTGCCGCAGCTCAATGTCGATCTGGATCGCGTAAAGGCGAAGCAACTCGGTGTTTCGGTGACCGATGTATTCGACACGATGCAGGTCTATCTCGGCTCGCTCTACGTGAACGACTTCAACCGCTTCGGACGCGTCTATCAGGTTCGCGTACAAGCCGATGCCCCGTTCCGCGCGAATCCCGAAGATATCGGCTTGCTGAAGACGCGCAATGCGAATGGCGACATGGTGCCTTTGTCATCGCTCGTGAAGGTGACGCCGACATATGGCCCGGAAATGGTGGTGCGCTACAACGGCTACACCGCTGCCGATATCAACGGTGGTCCTGCGCCCGGTTATTCGTCGGGACAGGCGCAGGCGGCCGCGGAACGTATTGCAGCGGAAGTGTTGCCGCGCGGGATCAAGTTCGAATGGACCGATCTGACGTATCAGCAAATTCTCGCGGGCAATGCAGCCTTATGGGTATTCCCGATCAGCGTGCTGCTGGTGTTCCTGGTACTTGCTGCGTTGTACGAAAGTCTGACGCTGCCGCTCGCCGTAATCATGATCGTACCGATGAGCATTCTGTCCGCGTTATTAGGCGTCTATCTCACCGGTGGCGACAACAATATCTTCACGCAGATCGGTTTGATGGTGCTGGTGGGCTTGTCGGCGAAGAACGCGATTCTGATCGTGGAGTTTGCAAGAGAGCTTGAAATGCAGGGCCGTTCTATCGTGCAGGCTGCCATCGAAGCAAGCCGTCTGCGTCTGCGCCCGATTCTGATGACGTCCATCGCGTTCATCATGGGTGTGGTGCCGTTGGTGTTGTCGTCGGGTGCGGGCTCGGAAATGCGTCATGCAATGGGCGTTGCGGTGTTCTTCGGCATGTTGGGCGTCACGCTCTTCGGTCTGATGCTCACGCCGGTTTTCTACGTAATCCTGCGCAAACTCTCGCGCACGGAGCACGTGACGGACAAGCATGGTTCGCATCCGCAGATGCGCGGTATCGGTGCTTCGCCTGAAGCGCAATGAGGTCGATGATGAATAAGATGCATGTTTTATCGAGTCTGTTAGCGTCGTTGTTGCTGGTCGCGGGCTGCTCGCTCGCGCCCACTTACGAAAAGCCGGATGTGAACGCACCCAACGCGTATAAGGAAACGCCGCAACAAACGTTGTCGGCATCGGAAGCGGGAACGTGGAAGACCGCGCAGCCCTCTGAAGAAATGATGCGCGGCGAATGGTGGACCATTTTCGATGACGCCACGCTCAACGATCTGGAAAAGCAGGCGCAGGACGCGAACCAGAATCTGAAGGCAGCGGCCGCGCGCGTGAAGGAAGCGCGCGCGATCAATCAGACCGCGCGTGCGGGCTTGTTCCCTACGCTCGATGCGGGCTTCGGTCCGACGCGTGAGAAGCTTTCGCCTGCATCGCAATTCCTGCCGGCCAATGCGAGCGTGCCTTCGCAAACGCTGTGGCGCGCGCAGGCGAGTGCATCGTATGAAGTGGATTTGTTCGGGCGCGTGTCGAACACGGTGCAGGCCGCGAATGCAGATACACAGCAGAGCGAAGCATTGTTCCGGTCGGTGCAGTTGGCTCTGCAGGCAGATGTCGCGCAGAACTATTTCAATCTGCGTGAACTGGATGCCGAAACGGATGTGTTCACACGTACCGTGCAATTGCGCGAGGAGGCGCTCAAGCTCGTGCAACGCCGCTTTACAGAGGGCGATATCAGCGAGCTCGACGTAGCACGCGCCAAGTCCGAACTGGCGACCGCACGTTCGGATGCGATGACGGTACAGCGCCTGCGTGCCGCGTCCGAGCACGGTCTTGCGGTGCTGCTCGGCAAGGCGCCCGCCGAATTCACGATGGCTGCGAATCCGCTCAAGCCGGTGACCATTCGCGTACCGCCGGGCTTGCCTTCATCGCTGCTGGAGCGTCGTCCGGATATCGCGGCGGCGGAGCGTTCGATGGCGGCGGCGAACGCGCGTATCGGCGTGGCGAAGGCGGCGTTCTTTCCTTCGTTGACGCTGACCGGCGTAGGTGGTTTCGAATCGGCGACGCTGGGCGATCTCTTCAAGTGGTCGAGCCGCACGTTCCTGCTCGGTCCGTTTGCGGGCACATCGTTGAATTTGCCGATCTTCGATGGCGGTCGCCGTAAGGGCAATCTGGCCAATGCGCGCGCGGTGTATGAAGAAGACTCGGCGAATTATCGTCAGCAAGTGCTGGTGGCGTTCCGTGAGGTCGAAGATAACCTCTCCGACTTGCGCATCCTCGAAGATCAGACTGCTACGCAGGACGAAGCAGTGAAGGCGTCGGTGCGTGCGGCGCAGTTATCGCGCACGCAGTACACGGAAGGCGCGGTGAATTATCTCGATGTGATCGATGCAGAACGCACGGTCTTGCAAACGCAACGTGCATCTGTGCAATTGCAGGGCACGCAGGCCGTATCGACAGTGAATCTGATACGCGCCTTGGGCGGCGGCTGGGGCGATGCAAAGCCCACGCCGGTGCCTGAACCGAGTCTTGCGCAAAAGTAGTGCAAGCGCTGTAAAGCAAAAGACCCTGCAAACGCAGGGTCTTTTCATTTGAACGCCGATTGTTCGTCTCGCGGAACATATGTCTTCACCGACAAGCCATTTATCCGCATGCGCGCGCTCCTTAAAATTCAATCATCGAAAGGAGTTGGCTATGAGAGCCTTGATCGAAAGACAACTGTATCAGCCGATGGTGGTGCTGCCGCTGCTATTGCTTATGCGCCTGATGGTGACGCTCGACTTCAATCTGGCGCAGGTGATGTTCGTGATGATGTTCAAAGGGTCGCAGCACGCTTATCAATTCATGCTGCGCCATGCATCGCGCCGTCAGCGTGCAGACGATGCCGTGGTACACATCGTCTGCCGCAACTGCTGTTAATACGTTTCGGGTACGTACAACTGTTCCGGCACCGGCTGGCGCAGATAATCCGGATTAAACACACGCTCGGGCAGCGTGATCGGCTGATGCTCCACGTCCGTGTAAGGCACCTGGTTTAGCAAGTGGTGAATGCAGTTCAAACGCGCACGTTTCTTGTCAACCGCTTGAACCACCCACCACGGAGCTTCAGGAATATGCGTGCGCTGAAGCATGATTTCCTTGGCGGCCGTATAAGCCTCCCACCGACGGCGGCTTTCAAGATCCATCGGACTGAGCTTCCACTGCTTAAGCGGATCTTCGATACGCGCCTGAAAGCGCACTTCCTGTTCGTCGTCAGTGATAGAGAACCAGTACTTGACGATCTGAATGCCGCTGCGAACCAGCATCTTCTCGAATTCCGGCACCGAGCGGAAGAATTCTTCATACTCTTCGTCGGTACAGAAGTGCATCACGCGCTCGACGCCCGCGCGGTTATACCAGCTACGGTCGAACAAAACGATTTCACTCGCCGCCGGCAAATGCGACACATAACGCTGGAAATACCATTGCGTACGCTCGCGGTTATTCGGCGCAGGCAGCGCTGCCACGCGGCACACACGCGGATTCAGACGCTGCGTAATGCGCTTGATCGCACCGCCTTTACCCGCTGCATCGCGTCCTTCGAACAACACGACCAGACGATGCCCCGTATGCACGACCCAGTCCTGCAGTTTGACGAGTTCGCCTTGCAGACGAAATAACTCGCGAAAATAGGTCTTTCGCAGCAGGCGTTCTTCTTCGGAGAACGATGCTTCACCATCGATGAAGCGATCATCGACTTCCATCTCGAACTCTTCGTCGTAGCTATCGATCAGGTCGGCATGAAAGCGACGCTGCTTTTCCGTGTTGTTCATCTGAGGGCTCCGTAGACGGGCGATGTGCGCATTGCGTGGAATAGATACGGCGTGGGTCCGCCGATTATGACCGTCTTCCATGGCAGTCATATGACGCTTTCATTTTATTAAGCTAAGCGCTCTAATGTCCACGCGCGCGGCAAGGCTAGAATAATCGGGCATTTTGGTGGCATCCACATGGCATTCATGTTCGACAAAAGAGAAAGCAATCGATGACCATTCCCAGCTTCGACGCAGATCAAACCGCCACATTGCTGCCCTATGACCGTTTAGTCGATACGCTAGCCGCGACCATGCTCGACTATGCAGCAGGGCGCATTACGAGTCCCGAACGCATGGTCGTGCCCTTGGCGGAAGGCGGCGTAATGCTGTCTATGCCCGCTAGCGCCGCCGATCTTGCGATGCACAAACTCGTCAACGTGTGTCCAGGCAATGGCGCACGCAACTTGCCGACTATTCACGGACAAGTCACCGCGTTCGATGCAGTCACCGGCGTACCGCAATTCATGCTTGACGGTCCCACAGTCACAGGTCGCCGCACCGCTGCGGTATCGATGCTGGCCATTCGAACGCTTGCGCAAGCCACGCCACGCGAAGTACTAATGATCGGCACCGGAAAGCAGGCTGCGTATCACGCGGACGCGCTTGCAAGCATTTATCCGGGCGCACGCATTCACGTTCTCGGCTCGCGTGCGGAGCGTGCGCAAGCCTTTTGTGCGGACCATGCGCAATGCGTTCCACTCGATAGTTCGGCAATCCCTGACTCGATCGATATCGTGATCGCCGCGACCACGAGCAAGACGCCGGTCTACACGCTGCCAGCACGTGCGGGGCGATTGGTGATTGGCGTTGGCGCATTCACGGCGGATGCTGCGGAAATTGCCGCGCCAACCGTGCATGCGAGCGCGCTTTATGTCGATGATCCTGCGGGCGCGCGTCACGAAGCGGGTGACTTTATTCTTGCCGACGTCGATTGGAATACGGTGCAGCCGTTATCGGCCGCGCTAGCGTCGCCATCCGAAGTTAATAAACCCAGGCTGTTTAAATCGGTAGGATGCGCGGCTTGGGATTTGGCCGCGTGTCGAGTGGCGCGCGCGGTGCTATCGACTAAAGCGTTTCCTTAAACGTATGAAGTAAGCGGGCGTATGAGTTGGAACGGACCTTGCTGCATGTTGGTTTAATGACAGGCGCCATCAACGCGCAACAGCGATCCGAGGCAGCGAACCCACTCATGAATAGCCGATACGACACCCGCTTTAACCCGTGGTTTCCCGCACGCGATGACGGGCACCGAAGCTCGGGAGGCGCGTCGAAAGAGGCGCGCAGGCCCAATGCTGCGCCGCCTGCCGCGTACTTTATTTCCGTGCTGGAACTGGCCACGGGCGAGAAATTGGGCAACGACGAGCGTTTGCGCGCCGTTGCCATGCTCGAAGCGCAGTTTGGCGAAGGCCGTCCGCGCACGCTAAAGGAAGCGGTCAGGATTTGCGCGGCGGCAATCGATTCTTCGACACTCCAGCGCATGGCACGCGGCGCTAAGGCTTGAGCGGCTCTTAAGATCGAACGTTCTAAAAGGCTGACTTAAGCGCGTTTTTTTCATAAGCATGTAAAAGACGCGCGTGGGTCAAACCTCATTTGACGGTTTGAATCACCTCGAAGCCTTCAAATTCCGGATGCCCCAAATAAAGTTGGCGTGTCTCACCGCCCGCATTTCGGTGCGCGGCGCGAAAAGCATCCGACTTGGTCCAATCTTCAAACGCCGCATGATTAGCCCAAATCGTGTGACTCGAATAGAGCACGTGATCGTCTCGCGTCGGTCCCTTGAGCAAGTGAAATTCGACAAATCCCGGCACGTCCTTGAGATACGTGTCGCGGCTGGTCCAAAGGCGCTCGAAATCGGCCTCCGCGCCGGGGACGATCTTGAAGC
>NZ_JAQFVG010000109.1:124510-125978 GCF_029439455.1 Caballeronia sp. BR00000012568055
GGTTTCCTTCGTTTTAGTGAATTTGGGTCTTAGCGCGACAATTCGACAATTGTCTTAAAGCCGCCAAAGAACATGCGCTTGGGATCGAACGGCGGCGTACCGTTTTCCATCATGGCCTTAAGGCGCGGATCTTCCATTACTTTAGCGTTCACCGCGTCTCGCACCTCGCGCGACTCATAGACAATCCACGAGAACGCTACCGTTTCGCCTTCCTTCAACTGCACGCTTTGCGGAAAAGACGTCACCTCTCCGGGCTTTACATCGTCAGCGATGGTCTCGACGAAATGTAGCGCGCCGTGTTCGATCCAGATTTTTCCCGCCTCTTCGGCCATTTTTCGGTAAGCGTCGATCTTGTCGATCGGCACCGGTACGACAAATCCGTCTACGTAGTTCGCCATGATCGCCTCCATTAAAAAGTGTGCTGCTTGCTTTGAGCTTTCGCTCAAGGGCTAAGTTTCAACTCGGTCGATGACAGCGGCGAAATATCCATGCGAAGCACATTGGCAAGCGGCTCGCCGCGCACATGCGCCAAAGCAACTTTCACGACGATCGCATGTGTAACGACAATACATTGCTCATCGCTTTCTTCTGTTGCAAGCCGGTCGAGCGCCTGCCCGACGCGCTTCGCCAGCATCGCGATGCTTTCCCCGCCATGCGGACGCGCATCAGGGTCCGTTAGCCAAGCATGGATATTCTTAGGCTCGCTTTCGCTAAGATCGCTAAGAGAAAGGCCGCGCCAGCGCCCGTAATCGATATCGATAAAGGCGGAATCGATTTCGAACGTCGGCGCGATCCATGCGGCCGTTTCGCGTGCGGCGCGCGCCGGGCTAGCAAACACGCGGCCCTTTAGCGATGTCGAGAGCGCGGCGCGTTCATCGTGTTCGACAGGCTCGTCGCCGGTCGGAAAATGCGCGGTTTTCATGGCGCGCGTCGCGGCATGGCAAAGCAGAATGAGCTTCAAAAGGAATAGGCGAGAGAAGGCTTGAGCGCTTTACTTTGCCGGTAATCATCATAGAATGGCAAGCTTGCAGTGCGAGGAAGCCGGTGCAAGCCCGGCACGGTCGCGCCACTGTAAGCCGCGTCGAATGAATTATTCGATGCGGCGAGTCAGACCCCGCTGCATGCCTTTAGTCGATCGGGACGCGCTTTTCCCTGGAGAACCTCAATGAATGCTTCCAATCCGGCTTTTTCCGCCGCTCCGCTTTCCCCCGGACTCGATGCACCGGTGCCCATTCCCGTGCGCGAAGTTTTGCCCTGGGCCGTCTTTATCGGCCTTATCTTGCTGATCGCCATTTATTTCGTTGGCGCGGAGCAGGGCGCAACGTCCATTTTTTCGGGCATGTTTATCCACGAATTCGTCCATGACGGCCGGCATTTGCTCGGCTTTCCGTGCCACTGAGGACGAACGATGATCCGTGCTTTGTTGATACGCGGCATGATCGCGGGACTCATCGCGGGCCTGCTTGGC
>NZ_JAQFVG010000110.1 GCF_029439455.1 Caballeronia sp. BR00000012568055
ATAGACAAACTATATGCATGGAGTTTTCCGGTTTCGATTAGCGTTTTCCCGGTGAATTGCATCGAAATAGTCATGCTATTTACGGGCTTTCTTTGGACACGCTTAGCGCGGCACTAAACGGGGAAGGCGGTCGTAGAAAGAATCTCGCGCAATACGACGAAGCTGCGAATCTGCCGCACGCCCGGCAGATAGAGCAGCTTCTCCGCATGCAGACGATTAAAGCTGTCGCTATCGCGCGTGCGGATCAGCATAAAGAAATCGAACTCGCCAGTGACGACGTGGCACTCCATGCAGCCGGGCACTTTCTGCGCGGCCTTTTCGAATGCGGTGAAGGACTCGGGCGTCGAACGATCGAGCACCACGCCGATCAGCACGAGCATGCCTGCATCGAGCGCTTTGGGATCGAGCAGCGCAACGGTCGCGCGAATCAGACCCGCTTCTCTTAGCCGATCCACACGCCTTAAGCATGCAGGTGCGCTTAGATTGACCTTGGCGGCAAGCGCCACATTGGAGATCGATGCATCGCGTTGAAGCTGACGCAGGATGGCGCGATCGGTGCGATCGATTTCGAGCGTTTGCTGATCTGGCTTGCGTCGTGTGGAAAGTTTTTTCATTGCGCAAAAACGCTAAGAAACGAAATAAAAAAACGCTAAGGTGCTTAGCGATATTCCGAAGTTAGGCCAAAGCAATTTATTTCGCAACCCTGTATTGCTTGAGAATATTTAGCATTCTCTTTAGGCGATGCTGCATCACCAAGCGGCAGCCGACACAATCTTCATAAGGACGCCGACCATGAACCTGCAAAGATTTCCCCGCTATCCGCTGACGTTCGGACCTTCGCCTATCGTGCCGCTTAAGCGCTTGTCCGATCATCTCGGCGGCAAGGTGCAGTTGTATGCGAAACGCGAAGATTGCAACAGCGGCCTGGCGTTCGGCGGCAACAAGACGCGCAAGCTCGAATATCTGATTCCGGAAGCGTTGGCGCAGGGCTGCGATACGCTGGTGTCGATTGGCGGCGTGCAGTCGAATCAGACGCGGCAGGTTGCAGCAGTGGCCGCGCATCTCGGCATGAAATGCGTGCTCGTGCAGGAAAACTGGGTCAATTACTCGGATGCGGTGTATGACCGCGTCGGCAATATTCAGTTGTCGCGCATGATGGGCGCGGACGTGCGCCTTGTTGCGGATGGCTTCGATATCGGCATCCGCAAAAGCTGGCAGGACGCGATGGAAAGCGTGCGCGCGGCAGGCGGCAAACCGTTCCCCATTCCCGCGGGCTGCTCGGAGCATCCGCTGGGCGGACTGGGCTTTGTGGGCTTTGCGGAAGAAGTGCGCGAGCAGGAAGCGGCGCTTGGATTCAAGTTCGATTACATCGTCGTGTGTTCGGTGACTGGCAGCACGCAGGCGGGCATGGTCGTTGGGTTTGCAGCGGATGGACGGGCGCGCAAGGTGATTGGTATCGACGCATCGGCTAAGCCTGAGCAGACGCATGAGCAGATCACGCGTATCGCAAAGCAGACGGCGGAACTGGTCGATCTCGGGCAGGACATTACGCGCGATGATGTGATTCTGGATACGCGATTCGCCGGGCCGGAGTACGGCTTGCCGAATGAAGGCACGCTGGAAGCGATTCGCTTGTGCGCGCGCTTAGAAGGCGTGCTGACTGATCCGGTGTACGAAGGAAAATCGATGGATGGGATGATTCAGATGGTGCGTAATGGGGAGTTTCCTGAAGGCTCGAAGGTGCTTTATGCGCATTTGGGCGGGGTGCCGGCGTTGAGTGCTTATAGTTATATTTTTAGGAATGGGTGAGCAGTAGTGCTCGGCATTAAAGACTATTGAAAAGTGATCGTGCGCTTTCGCTTTCGAGCAGCGCATGATGGACTTCGTCCACCATGCGCTGAAACTCCGGGTCGTTTCGCATCGCATGACCGAACTCCTGACCGAGCAGGCTTTCGACGACATAGCGAATCGCGCTGTCGGTGTCGGATATGCCGTGTCCTTTGAGTTCGGCAATTTGTGTGAGGAGAGTCGATTTGGCGTTGCCAGTCTTCGATGCCTCGGTATGACGGAGACCGGCGCGCGCGTCCGCATTCCGGCCTGCGCGGTCGCGTTGAATCAACTCCTGACGCAGCAGCCCTAAGACCTGATTCATAGCCGATACGGTGTCCATACGTTACTCCGCCTTAGTGACGCGTCATGCTTGAAACGTAGCCCGCCAGCAGCAGGTGGTGTTCCGGCGAAAGTGGCGTCGCGTCAGAACCTCGTTCGTGCACGGCTTTGAGGACAGATCGTATGTAAGCATTCAACGGCGGGTGGAGGGTATTCTTTGCGAGCGCCAACTCAAGCTGTCGGGCCGCGCGCTTGAATTCGTCGTGAGCAAGCAGAAGCAAGCCATCTGCGCAAAGGCGCAGTGAGTCCTCTGGCGGGAGCGCATCCAGCACCGCCCAAGCAGTCCGTGCATCTTCTACACGCCCATTCATGAGTTCCAGAAATCCAAGCATGAACCAGCCCGGATAGAACGCCGGCAGTCGCGTGATACATGCGATGAAGGCCGGGCGGGCAACTTCCGAATTGCCGAGGCTGGCCAGATAGG
>NZ_JAQFVG010000111.1 GCF_029439455.1 Caballeronia sp. BR00000012568055
AAGGCCTGCAAACGATTCACCAATTCGCCGATATCCGGCGCGTTCGCGTCCAGTTGCGTGTCGAGTGTGTCGGTTGCGTTCATACGTTGGTCGATTCGGAAGGCCCGTAGTGAATCGCAAGGCAGGTGATGTCGTCGGACTGCGGCGCGCCATCGGCAAACTGATGCACGCTGTCGAACAGGCGCTTGAGCAGCACTTCGACTTCCGCGCCATTCGCGCCCATCAAATGTTGCGCAAGCCGCAATTCGCCGTATTCCTCATCGGCAGGATTGAAGGCTTCGGTTACGCCATCCGTATAAAGCAGCAAGGTCGTGCCCGCTTCCAGATGCGCGCGCCCTTCCGCAAACGGCGTGCCTTCGATCACGCCCAGCGCCATGCCGCCCGTGCCAGGCAATTGCGATATCGAGCCATCCGGCGCGATCACGTAAGGGGGATTATGCCCGCCATTTGCGTATTCGAGTTCGCCGGTCGCGGTATCAAGAATGCCGTAGAACAGCGTAACGAACATGGTTGCTTCGTTATCCTGCGAAAGCAGGTCGTTGGCCAGCGCCAGACATGCGCCAGGACTGGATGCGCTCGGCGCGATTGCACGCAGCAACGTGCGCGCCACTGCCATGAACAGCGCGGCAGGCACGCCTTTGCCCGACACATCGGCGATCACCACGCCGATCTTCTGATCGGAAAGCCAGAAGTAATCGTAGAAGTCGCCGCCGACTTCGCGCGCCGGAATCATGCGCGCGAACATCTGCAAATCGGGACGCGAAGGAAAGCGCGTCGGCACGATCGATTGCTGCATGCGGCGCGCGACGTCGAGTTCCTGTTGAATCGACACAAGCTTGGTATGCGCGTTGAAGACGTTCTGAATGGTCAGGAACCACGGACGCCACGCTTGCGGAATATCCGGAATCGACTTCACCGAGCCGCGATCCTCGTCCTGAATGTAGCGCACCAGTTTTTGCGCTGGCGCAATGGCATCGTTATACGTGAGGCGATTGGCGACCACCAGCATGATGGTCAGTGCGACCACGACAAGCAGCACGCTCGGCACGCCCGTGCCCAGCGCCACACGCACCAGATTCCAGCGCGGCACCAGCAGCACCACGCGAAATGGCGCATGCGCAATGCCGATCGCTTCGACGTAGTAGCTGCCCTGCGTGGTCAGGCGTCCATCGGACTCCTTGAGAAGGTCGTGCAGATTCGCGCGCAAGGCTTCGGGAAAGGCTTCCGTCGCGGGCAGCACGTGTTGCACGCCCTCTTGCACGAGCGTGGGATGCGCAAGCAACTGGTCCCGGTCATTGACGATAAACACCGTGCCCAAACCATCCGGCCACGTTCGCACGAACTGATTGAGCCAGCCCAGCGTCAGATCGAGCGATACCGAACCGCGAAACTCCGCGCCGTCGTACACGCCCGCCGATGCAGTGACCATCATCCCTTTGCCGGCTTCATCGACATAAGCAGGTGTCCATATGATTTGCCGTTTCGGATCGTTGGCGGGCAGCACGCCGGTAAAGAAATCCTTCTGACGCAACGAGTCGGCGTAAAAGAAATCGCTCGATTTGATCCACGGATAGATATTGATAAAGCGACGCATCGACGAGTAATACACCCACGTCGCGCCCGGCAGATTCGCAATAATCGACTTGAACGGACCGTTCAGGCTCAGCGCCATTTCGAGTTCGCGATCGAGCGCGGGCGTGCGCGGACCGACGAGGCCCGTGAGATTGCCCGCGTCCGCTTCGGTCCACGGCGGCGGCAGGGTATCGAGTTGAATGCTGCCGGGCTGTTTGCCGGGGCGCAAGGCATCGAACAGCGCCGTGGGCGCGGCGCCTTGCGGATGAAGACGGAACCACGTTTCGCCTTGTATGCGCATCGAATTGACGGCGTCGGTGCTGCTGCGCACGAGCGCATCGAGTGCGATCGATTGTTCCTGCATGCGCTGGCTGATGCTGTCGGTCTGCGATTCGAGCGTGAGCCGGTATCGCATGAAAACGAGTGCGAACGCGACGATCAGCACGCCGACGAACGCGATGCGCATGACGCGGTTATAGCGGGCGAATAATGCCGCCGTCAGATCTGACATACGTAGTTAGCCAAATTAAATGCGTTCACGCGGCGATACCCGGCAGACTGTCCAGACGCGCCAACTGTTCCTGCCGTGCGCCTGAAAGTCCGAGATAGCCGAGGCGCTTTTTCAGCACGCCAGCGCTGGTCAGATGAAGGATTTCGGAAAAC
>NZ_JAQFVG010000112.1 GCF_029439455.1 Caballeronia sp. BR00000012568055
CCTTTAGCAATTGCGCCGTCATATCGACATCTTTGATGTTGAATTTCTCGACGGCGACCGGCTTGACGCCTTTAGCGGCCAAAGCCTTTTCCAAATCCTCACGGCCTAGCTGACCGTAATTGGTGGAGTCCGCGAGAATGGCGACTTTCTTGAAGCCGCGTTTCGTCACCGCTTCTTCCACGATCATCGGTGCCTGAATGCGGTCGGCGGCGGCGTTGCGGAACACGTAGTTGTCGGGCTGATCGTCGAATTGCTTCGTCACGACGGAACCCGTCGCGACATTATTGAAGACGGGAATTTTGGCTTCCTGAAAGAAGCGTTGCGAAGCCAGCGCCACGCCGGTGTTGATATACCCCACCACCGCGACGACCTTTTCCTTGTTGATCAATTCCTGCGCGATCTGCACGCCGCGTTCGTTCTTCGCTTCGTCATCGCGTTCGACCAACACGATCTGGCGGCCCAGCACGCCTCCGGACTTATTGATCTCCGCCGTGGCAAGCCGCACGCCATCACGCATGCTGACACCCATGGAAGACGAACCGCCCGTAAAAGGCCCATCGACGCCGATCTTGATCGGGTCCGCTGCGTACGACATAGAAAAAACGCCGAGCGCGAGCGCACCCGCGATGAACTTCATCCGCATTCCCATGTGTGTCTCCGTCGCTAAAGTCGCTTGAGGTTTGGCAATGCTTGGTTATGTGCACTGCGCGTTATCGATTACATAGGCGGTGAGTGAGTTTAGAAAAATGTAAGGATCGGGTTATATTCGGACATACCCGAATCGCACGCGCGTTAGCACACGTCCTGGCTAAATCTTTAGTGCAATTGATGGAATAAACGGAAAATGCGCGTTTCAGGTGCAGACCTTAAGCACTAGTCCCAAAGGAATTGTTAAGCGCGGGTATACGCTTAACAAAAAAAAAGCGCGCGGCTTCCCTAAGGAATACCGCGCGCAACCTTGCGCACTCTTTGCAGTCCGCTTAACGCGGCGTGCCCGTTTCAATTGCCTGGGCGAATTGTCGAAGGACCGAACCGGAGGCATCCGTGACGGCCCAGAAAGTCATGCCGTCATGATTCCATTTGGCCAGCGCATAACCGTCGTCCGATTGCGTGACCAGCGGTTCGTTCTTGCCGTCTTTGCTTTGCGGCGTTTTATGCTCGGGAAACACATACACGTCGATCGGATGCTTGAGGTAGCGATACACCACCACCGCCACAGGCCGATGATCGATGTAATCGAGTCGTCCGCCTACCAGCGCAAAGCCCGGCCCGGCTGGGTCGATCACTGGAGGCGCATAGTCGATCTTGCCGTTGAACCACGGCTTGACCGTATGCTTATCGCTCGAAATAACATCGATTGCGCGATCGGATAACAATGCCCGCACATGACTCGATACGATTTCCTGCGCAACGGGCGAATTCGGCATTACACGCGGCACGGCCTGAAACCACAGTATGGTGCCAAGCACGAGCGCCGATAACGTTGCGCCTGCAAACGCACCGCCAAAGAACGATCCCGGTCCCGCTAAAGAAAATCCCCATCCGCGAGACGCGCGGCGCTCTGGCAAGCGATCACGCTCTTGCGCACGTTCCTGAGCCTTCGCTTCTTCGCGCACGCGCGCCAGCACTTGCGCATGCAGATGCACGGGCGCGCGCTGATAGAGCGAACCATCGGTAAGCCTCGTTGCGAGCGAGGCGGTGTCGTTATTTTCCATTTCCCGACTCCTCTCTCTGACCCGGTTCCGAACGACGGATAAGCCGCACATTCGATTTGTCCTGACTCTGCGCAGTGCGTACAGCGACTGCAAGCATCTTGCGACCCCGCGCCAGTCTCGACATCACCGTTCCGATCGGCACGCCCGTGACGGCGGCCACTTCCTTGTAACTCATGTCTTCCAGTTCACGTAACACCAGCACTTCGCGGAAGGTGATCGGCAGCGTTTCGAGCGCACGATGCACCAGATGAACTTCATCGCGGCGCACGGCAAGCGTTTCCGGATCGATACCTGCTTCTTCGGACCAACCGGGCAAGGCTTCATCACCGCCGATATCTTCGTCGAACGGCGTCGCATCCGCGTAATTCACACGACGCCGCCACTCCGTAAACCATGTATTGCGCACGATGGCGAGCAACCATGCGCGCGCGTTGCCATCCTCCTTGTCTTCGAATCCGCCGAAGAAACGAAATGCGCGCAAATACGCTTCCTGCACGACATCGTCTGCATCGCTCGGACTGCCTGATAACCAGCGCGCGAGGTTATAGGCCGCATCGAGATGCGGCACCACGGTTGCCTCGAAACGCGCATGGAGTGCATGTGCCGGGTCCGCTGAATCGCGGCGCGCGGACTTGCCTTCTCTCGACCTGCCTTGCCACATCGCGCAAGTCTCCTATGACAGGGAAACGGATCGGGTCTTAGCCAGGCGTCAAGCGCCCTTGCGGATGATTACTCCGCCAGCCACCCGTTTATTCCGGCCAATTTAAAAAATATTCCGGGAATATCGCGCCCTTTTAGCCGGTTCGATGGACGAATGCCGCAACACCACACAATCATTCGCACCGAACCCTGAAGGAGCCGTCATGAAAAACGACCCGCAAGACACGCGCACCACGGAACAAGCAGACGAACTCGACGAACACGGCAAGCGCCGCCGCACCGCGCTCTCATGTATGGCATGGGCCGGCGCGGGCGTGTTGTGGACCGTGAGCGGCGGCGTACCGATGTCGCGCATCATTTCATCGGCTGAAGCGGCGGAGCCTAAAGCGAAAACCAGTTCGTTCAGCTTCGTGCAAATCAGCGACAGCCATATCGGCTTTAACAAGGACCCGAACACGGAACCGACCAGCACGCTGGAAGAAGCCATCAAACATGTCGATGCCATGAAGCAGCGCCCTGCCTTCATGATTCACACCGGCGATATCACGCATATGTCCAAGCCGGCGCAATTCGATACGGCAACGCAAATCATCAACACCGCAGGCATGCCCGTGCATTATGTGCCCGGCGAACATGACGTCTTGGTGGAAGACGGCAATCCGTTTTTTGATCGCTTTTCCGAGCAATACGGTAAAGGCAGTAATCGCCATTGGTATAGCTTCGATCAAGGCGGCGTGCACTTTATCGGCTTGACGAACGTGATCGATCTTAAGGGCGGCGGCTTAGGCTTTCTTGGCGATGCACAACTTGCGTGGCTTAAGAGTGATCTGCAGGGACGTTCCAGCAGCACGCCGATTGTCGTATTTGCGCACATTCCGCTTTGGGCGCTTTATCCGCAATGGGGTTGGGGCACCGACGATAGTGCGCAAGCATTAGCTTTGCTTAAGCGCTTTGGTTCCGTAACCGTGTTGAATGGCCACGTGCATCAGGTCGCGCAAAAAGTGGAAGGCGAAATGCGCTTCTATTCCGCCATGTCCACCGCATTCCCGCAACCTTCACCCGGCGATCCGGCCGGTCCCGGACCGATGAAAGTACCCGCAGACCGCTTGCGCTCGATGCTCGGTCTGCGTGAAGTCACACACGTCTCAGGCCGCGAATATCTCGCCGTTATCGATACCCCGCTTGGAGCCGCTTAACATGAACGCCGCCTCACTCGCTTACTATGTCTCGCCCGCTAACCTGCGGCCTTTAGCATTCAAGTTAATGCGCAAAGCGGCTTTAGCATTAGTCGTTAAAGGCTTGATCGGCGTGATACCGACGGCTTGTGCACAACAGCCAGCGCCACAGCAAATCGCGGCGATCAGCGCACCGACCATCAGCATCGACAATTTTGCTTTTAGTCAGCCGAGTCTCACGGTGCCGGTCGGAACGAAGGTGACGTGGATCAATCACGACGACATGCTGCACACCGTCGCGGATGAAGGAAAGAGCTTCAAGTCCGATCCGCTCGACAGCAACGAGACCTTCTCGCATGTGTTCGACAAACCCGGCACGTACAAGTATTTCTGCTCGCTGCATCCGCACATGCAGGGTACGATCGTCGTGCAATGAATATCAGGTGCGCGCCTTTGCGATCGCGCTGAGATTGCCTTCGCCGAAGCCATGATGGCCGCGCCGCTCGACGATCTCGAAGAACATATCGCCGGGCTCGCGCTCAAGAAACGTCTGTAAAAACAGCTTCGGCGTGCCGTCGGGCAGAATCTCGCCGTCTACGAGAATGCCGCGGCTGCGCAATTGTTCGATATCCAAACCATGTCCGGTCAGGCGTGCGTCGATCTGATCGTAATAGCGCGGCGGCGGCTGCAAAAAGCGCACGCCGCGCGCGGTCAGAGCATCGACAGAGGCAAAGATATCTGCGGATGCCAGCGCGATATGTTGCACGCCCTCGCCTTCGTGATCGGGCAGATATTGCTGCATCAGATCCGTGCGATACGTGCCTTCCTCATAAACCGGAATGCGGATCGAGCCGCACGGCGAAAGCGTCACCGCAGAATCTTGAGAGACATGCCAGTCCGGATGAACCTGATGAATCTCGGAGAAATGCAGCACTTCGCTATAAAAATCGAGCCATTCTTTAATACGGCCCGCACCGACTGTCTGCGTAAAGTGATCGACTTCGAGCAGGCCCGTGCCTGTCAGATCAGCGTCTGCGCCGGCAATCGGGCGAAAGTCGATATCGTAAATGGACGTCTCTTTGCCGTTCTTACCCGGCCAATGATCGACAAAATAAATATGTGAATCGCCAATGCCTTGAATCGCCGGAATCGCAAGTTCATTCGGACCGATCTTCTCGCCTTCGAAATCCCATGCGCCGTATTCGACGGCACGTTCATGCGCGGTTTGCGCATCCTGCACGCGGATCGCAATCGCGGCGATTCCCACGCCATGCGTCACGGCAAAGCGCGTGGCAAAGGAATCCGGCTCGGCGTTTAGCAAAAAATTCATGCTGCCTTGCCGATAAAGCGTCACGTCCTTGCTAACGTGCCGCGCTACCGGCACAAAGCCGAGCTTGCCGAACAGCGTCGCCAGTTGCTGCGGATCGGGGCTAGAGAACTCGACGAACTCCAGTCCCGCAATGCCGAGCGGATTGTCGCCGAGTTCGGAGTCAGGCGTCGCGCGGGCGGAGGATGTGGAGTCAGGCTGGGTCATCGGCAAGTCCTCGGATAATGTACGAACTGGTTCACGGACGCGAAAATACCATGAGCGCCGCGTGCGCGTCCCGCTTTTAACCTTAGAGTAGCGAAAGCGCGTTCGTCATGTCAAAGCCGATAGCCATGCGACTCATGCAGCCAGGCGCTGCGCGCTCATCGCCGGACGGCGCACTTGCGGCGGAAACACATTCCAGCTGCCGTCCTCGTGCTTGAAAAATACGATCGCGAGCGGGCCTTTTGCATGCCAGGCCTCGATACATACAAAATGCAATCCGGTCAGCCGTGAACGGCCCATGCGCACGACGCGTGCCGGGTGCGCGGCGGTCGGCGCAAGCCACTTATCGACGGCCCAGTGAAGTGAGTTCAGGGAACTGGCGGCGGTGTACATGATGGTCTCCACGATCAATCAGACAGCGAGTGCGGCGTTGATTGCCGCCGAGCGGCGGCGGGCGGCGAGATAAGCGCGTGCAAGTCCGCTCACGGCGCGGATCGCGGCGCGCGGATGCGCAAAACAAGCGCGCACTTGCGGGCTGCGCGCCTGACCATGCAGGCACCACGTCACGAAGTGCTCGCAGTTGTTGGTGAGAAGCTGATACCGGTCTTCGCCCAAACGGCTGCGCGCCCGGCGCACAGCTTCCACGCCGACGAACCGTGCGGCCGCGTTCTGGCGCACGAACACGTCATGACCCGCCGCGAACTGTGCGAGCGACACTTCCTCCACCGGACCGCGATGCAGCGACTTGGCAAAGCCCGCATAGTGGATGACCATCCCATTGCCCGCGTAGATACCGTGATGCTCGTAGCCGGTCCGGCGCGTGACGAGTTCGGTGCCGATTGCCGGTTCTGCGTCGATGCTGTCGATGGTGTTGATCTGGTTGGTGGTCATGGCTCGCTCCGTTCTTATTCGGTCGGTGCGCCGGAGTGTTCGTTTGGCGCTTCGTTGCGATGCCTTTTGCAGCTTTCTTGCCAGTGTTTCTATCTCGTTGATTTCGTTGAGTTAATGCAAAAACCCAAGCCTCTACTTGCGAGGCGATGGTGTTTGTCAGCCAACAGTTTTTAGCCGTGTTTGTTGGGTTCGGAGCGCCAAATCCAGACGATGAGCAGTGTTGGATTTGCGAAGCGGGACAAATGACGGATGTTGGTCGGCATCCAACTGAAGCCTTGGCAGACGGAGGGCTAATTCCGCGCAAAGCCAGAGCCGATAAGCTCCTGCGGGAGAACATCGTCATCCGGCATAGCCCTTGCATAAGCTCCGTGCGTCACCCTTGCCACGCGGAGCATCGACATGAACGCCCTTACCATCAACGATCTGGACTTCGATCGCGAACTCGATCACGCGGCCATGGCCGCCATCGGCGGTGGTGGCGGCGCACCGTGGGTATTCGGCTGGATCACACCGTATGTCGAGAACCGGCAGCAGAGCCTCGGCGGCATGGTGAACATCTACGACATCACCAACAACATCAACATCGGCCAGTTGGTGAATCAGGTGCAGGTCGTCGATGTGAACAACACCGGCAACGGCGCGAATCTCACTGTCAGCCCGAACGCGTTGTCGGCGAATCGCGCAGGCTGATCGCTTTGTTGATCGCATTCAATCGGGATTGCATCGTGAATGCGTGTGCGTCCGTTGACATTGCTTTGCGCGTGTGTGGCGCACAATGAGCGGGCCGCTGGTTTCGTCGGCATGAAACCCTTTTGCGGAGGCTGCCGTGACCTTCACCACAGAGTTCCGCTGGAAATCCGCCGCACGCACCGACACCGGCTGCGTGCGGCAGATCAATGAAGACGCCATACTCGATGCCCCCGACCGCGGCTTATGGGCCGTCGCGGACGGCATGGGCGGCCACGCCGTAGGCGATCTCGCGAGCCGCATGGTGATCGAGAGCCTTGCGGGTATGACATCGCACAGCGCGATCGCCTATGCGCGCGCTCAATTGCTCGATGTGAACACCCAGCTACGCGCAGAAGCGTTGCGGCGGCAGGTCTCGCGCATTGGCAGCACGGTCGTATTGCTTGCAGCGCGTGACGGCGCGTGTGTTTATCTTTGGGCCGGCGATAGTCGCATCTACTTGCTACGCCGCGGCCGGCTTACGCAATTGACGCGCGATCATAGTCATGTGGAAGAACTCAAAGCGCGCGGTCAATTGACGGCCGAAGAGGCGCTGCATCATCCGGCGCAGCATCTGATAACGCGCGCGGTCGGCGCGCTCGATGTGCTGGAACTCGACGAAGACAGCGTCGATCTGCGCGACGGCGATACGTTTCTGCTATGCAGCGATGGTTTGTCGAATGAGCTTAGCGAAGAGGAGATGGCTGACGAGCTGGCTGAGCCGGATTGTCAACTGGCCGCGCAACGCTTGCTGGAAATCGCACTGTCGCGCGGCGGGCGCGACAATATTTCGGTGATTGTCGCGCGCGCGGAGGATTGCGGTGCGGGGGATAAGACGCAGGTTAATCCGGGGGTTTAAGCGATCCCTAAACGATCCGCTAAGCCTCAAGAATGCCGACGTTGCTGCGACACCATATAAGCTCGCAGCAAGCGATTGATGCGCGTCTGATATCCCTTGCCCTGCTCACGAAACCACTCGAGAACATCGGCATCCAGTCTCATGGTGACCGCTTGCTTTGGCGGCACGTGCAACTCGGCTTGATTGAAAAAAGCGTCGTCCAGCTCGGGCATTTCCGTGAGGTCGATGTCCTCATCCTTCATCTTTGCGAGCTTTTTCCAGTTAGTCCCTGATTCTTTGCTCATAGCGCTTTGTCTCTTGTCTGGTTGCTTTGCGCGCCGAGACAATCCTAACGGTGTCTCCGCGCCGTTCGACGTAGATCACGACGCCCATCAGCGCCTTCATCCAGCCTAAA
>NZ_JAQFVG010000113.1:0-3309 GCF_029439455.1 Caballeronia sp. BR00000012568055
GATTTTCTCGCTATTCGCGTGACAGCAGTTTACGGCTTCGGGATGCGCAGTCCGATCCACATTAAGCCGATGGTCGAGAATTCCTTGCTCGGCAAACCTACCCGATTCGAGACGGGTGGAAAGATGAAGAGAGACTATACATACGTATTGGACTGTGCGGACGCCATAGCCACGGCAGTCGACGCTCCCGCGCTCCCTTTTGGCTCCCAGCGTGTTTTCAACGTCTCCGCAGGTAAGGTCTGTACGGTTTCGCAGGTTGCACAGATCGTGCGGAGTGCTATCCCTGGTGCACAAATCGAAGTCGGTTCCGAACTAACCGCATTGGAGGAGGCTAACCTAAAGATGCGCGCTCCACTTGACAACCGGTGCGCCGAAAGGCATCTAAATTGGAGCTCGAAATGGACGATTGAGGAAGGCGTCCGAGATTATGCCAACCGCTTCTCGCACTTCGCTCAGCGTGGCCATTCAGTGTGATTGCCTAGATCACAAATTGTGAGATTGGCGGCCCGCGTTTGCATTCACGAGAGACCGCCTTGGTCTTCACCATTTTACGGCAGGACGACGTATCTGGCCCTCCTCTTTCAGAGTAATAGCCGTCAAATGCTAACGCAACACGTTCAGTAGAGCCGCTGCGCTCTCCACCTGACGAAAGGTCCGAACTACACTAAGGCTTGCCTGGACATTGTCTGCGGAGATATTCGCTCTCCCTACAAGCGTGCGATATTTGGCCTCAACGTCGATCCAGTCGATCCCCAAGATCGCGGCACCCTTCGGGGCATAGACAGTTGCGGACGTCCTTTTTCCGGCTTTCGTCACAATAGTCACGCGCGCCCCGCCTTTGTATCGATCGAGATCACTTGTCGGCGGAGCAACCATACGCACCCTATCCAGAAGCATGCGAATCCGGGGGTCGGTAATTTTATCGGGGGAAGCATGGATCCACGAGAAGTCGCGGTCTGCCACTCCAGCAGCGGCGAAGAATATGGCGCTGTGGGCCATTCCAATGAGATCCGTTGGATTGTGTGGATTGGCAAAGCCAGCGTAGCCCGGCCTTGAGACCTCAATAAGCTCGACTTCCTCGGGTTCAACTTCAGCGTCTCGCGCAGCTTTGGCTGCCGCTTCGGCAACTCCGTGGTGGGGATGCCCCCCCGGCACAAGCTTGATGCCCATCTCCGTGAGAATATTCCACCTGGATCCGAAGTCGTTCGTGATAAGTGATGCATCCGCGTCTCTACCGAAGCAGTCGAAGAATCCGAGTTTCATCTCGAACAGCTCACGCTCAACTGTAAAGCCTCGTGCGGCCGCCAAAGCAGCTTGAACACCGGATGTGGCCGCCTGTCCCGCGTGATACTCTCGGGCCACACTCGTATCGGCGGCTGCATTTAGTCCGCCAACTGAAGTCGCGGTAATTAAAAGTGCCTGGGCCGTCTTGTCTACCGAGAGTCTCATGAGTCGGGCTCCCGCAGCAGCGCCAGCAAAAGCGGCGATGATACTTCCATGGAAGCCTTTGTCCTTGAAAGTGCACTGCATCACAGTGCTAATGCGACCCGCCGTCTCGTATCCAAGAACGATCGCCGCCACAATCTCCTCGCCGCTTGAGCAAAAGCGCTCGCCGACGGCTAAAGCACTGGCGCAAGCAGTTGTCCCTTGGTGGACAATGTTTCGCAAATCGCTGTCGTCCGACGCGGCGGCATCGCTCGCGACGGCGTTCACGCGCGCGGCGGCCACTGCGGGAAGCCGCACGGGGCCGTCGAACCATATCGTCGACTCTGGCTTACCTCCACGGTCAATCTCCAGTTGTCTGATGATGCTTGATGACGATAGATTGAATCCGACCGCGGCGCTCGCAATCGTGCTGGCGATTAACATTTCGCCGTAGTCCTTGGCTAACGAAGGCAGATCTTCAAACTTTGATTCTGTTATGAACTCGCCCAATCTCAATGCTACAGTCATGGTTCACTACTCCCGTCGGAAAACAACTACTTCCTTAGACTCACACTTGAGTATCAAACAACTGCCTACGGGGCCGAGAACGCGAGACTCATGACGTCTGCAAGCAGACAATAGCCTCGCTCATTAGAGTCAGAGCCCTTTCCGTAGACTGTTTATAACTCGATGCCGGCTTTGAAAGAATCGCCGGCGACTCGGCGCGACCAGTTCAAGCAGACGCCTTCCAACCGATCTTCTTTACTGCCTGGTCAACAAAGCGCATATCTAATACCTCATCGAGATGCAACGCTTTTGGATCAGACACTCCCGGAACCAGCTTCATGGTTACCCAAGCTTCGAGGCTCTGCCTTGTAACGTAGGGAAACTTGAATTGAGACCAATTTTGCTCCCATACGGATGCCCATACCGTCGGCTCGACGGTTGACGAAAACTGCGCCTTATACAAGGCCTCGCCTGCGTCTTTCTTGTTCTCAATGACGTAGCGAAGGCCTCGCGTATCTGCCCGTACGATGGCTGCATACAAGTCTGGATTCTGCTCAACGTCCGCGACCCGCGCTTCAATCAGATGGCCAGCAAGTGACTTGAACCCGGAGATTTCATCCTTGGAAACTGAGAGGAAGAACACCGCCCCAACCCGAGCGGCTGCAATGCTTGTCACTGGAGGCGTCGCAACCATTGCATCAATCGTGCCGTTCGCCATAGCTGCGATCATGTTCGAGGTCGATTGAAGGGGAACGATAGATGCGTCTGATGCCGGGTCGAGCCCACTTTGCGCAAGTACCTGTCGTGCGCAATAGTCGGTGATGCTGCCTGGAGACGTGACGCCACAACGCAATCCCTTGAAGTTCTTGACCGTCGAGAGTCTCTGTCCCAGCGGAGTGCTGTCACCCGTGATCGAATGCTTGGCAGCGTAAGATGGTGACACCATGAAATAGAGCTCGTTAAATGCGCTCTGGGCCATCAAGATCTTGAACTTCTGCCCTCTCGCAGCTGCGGCAAGAAGCTCGCCGGGCGCAGTGTAATAAGCATTTCCCGCACCCGAAACCAAAGCGGTCATTCCTGCCGGCCCGCTGCGGGTGTAGATTCTCTCCAAGGTCAAGCCTTCCTCTTTGTAATACCCCATCGTCTCAGCAAGGAAGTGCGGAGCCCAGGCCAGCAGCGGTCCACCACTACCCATGAGCATCGTCAAGTGATCGCCCGCTTTCGAGATAGCAGCACGTGGCAGCGCGAGACTCGCGCCGCCCGCGGCCGCCATTGCTAGGAATTGGCGCCGAGATACCTTGAAATCATTTGTGTTCATCTGCAGTCTCCGTTGCAAAGTTGAAGGATTCGGACGTGTCTGTGCGCCTTCTACTTTTC
>NZ_JAQFVG010000113.1:3329-6556 GCF_029439455.1 Caballeronia sp. BR00000012568055
AAGAACAGAACACCGGTGTGCTCTACGACCTACTTACGCTGGGCAATACCCCTTAGTTTTCCAAACTGACTAAGGTGCTCGATCCTCAATCCAGGGCCGTTGGCACCGGTGGGTTCCCCAATGCAAAAAAACTCAGACGCGCATCGCCTCCCCACCTAGTCGATATATGCGCGCCGCCGTGTCATGATAGAGTGTCGCCTTCTCCTCAACGGAGAATTCGTGTGTGATGCGTTTGAAGGCATTCCAAAGCTGACCGTATCCACACGACTGCTTGTCCACGGGGAAGTTGCTCTCGAACATGCATCGCTCGGGTCCGAATGTCTCAATGCACTCTTCGACATACGGGCGCCATGCATTGGCCAACACTATCGAAGATGGTGGACTCTCGCGAACATGGAAATCCCATCCGTTATAAAGCATGCCGAGGCCGCCGATCTTTACTGTCAGGTTTGGAAAGCGTGCAAGCGAACGAAGATTGGACTGCCAAATCTGGAATACATCGCGGCGATCAATATGCGGCGGAATGCCCAGAATGCCCCCCGCATGGTCTAGAACCACTGAAGTTTCCGGAAACGTGCCGAGAAGGTCGACGAGATCCGGAAGCTGATGATAGTAAAGCCATGCATCGAAAGAGAGGCCGAGGGACGCAAGGTGCGAAAATCCCTTCCGAAATGATGCTTCCCTCAGAAGGTGGCGAGGCCCAAACTTTCTGCCGTAGGCGGCGCTGCCACTGTCCCAAGTAGCCCCGTGCCTGATACCTCGGAGGCGCCCATTTCCGGCTCGTATCAATCGCTCGAGCACAGGCTCGACCGCGTCGCCCAAAAGCAAGTCTGCAAAGCCTACGATACCCTCGCAGATGCGCGTCTTCCCGTAGTACCCACTCGCGCTAGCCGCAGCTACCCCATTGGCGAACTCAACTTCTCCTATCGGCTTCATTGCCTCAGAGGCATCGACTCGGTACATCGTTTTGACCTGCACAAAGACCGTCGAAACAATGTTGTGACCGGAGTGTAGGTCTCTCAGAAACTCGTCCAACAGATAGCGACCGTGCCCGCCATCCCAAATGTGGTGATGAGGGTCGACGATCGGCAGATCAGGTTCCAGGGCATCCTCGTGAACGCCGGCAAGCCAGCCATCTAATTCCTTGAGGGGCCGTGGAGTGTTGCCACGAAATTCGGGTACAGGGTTCATGTGACAAGGTTAAAAATTTCGGACAAGTCGCGCGAGCGCCGAACAACTGAGCAAGCAACGCCCTATTGCTGTCGCGTCCCAAGATAGTGAGCGTGCGCCTCCTCGATCCAATCCAACACTCTCGCTGCTTGCCCAATGATCAGGGTCACACCAACTCCGGAAACGATAATATGCTGGAGCGCTTCCTTCGACACTTTGAGATCGAAGAGGCGTATTGCGTGCATCTTGAAAGAGATCTCCACTCCGAGTGCTGCAAGTTGGCAAGCGTGGACAATCTCACACGTCTTCTGGTCGACCTCGGGCACTTCCATGAGTGCCTTACGCATTTCCTTATACCGCTCCACGGCTTGGGCGTTGACTGCCCCCACTTTCGCTGTTGCCGGTCTCAACACAGTCGACATCGAAGCCCCTTAATTTGCGGTTAGAAGAAGACAGGACGATGCGCCGTGCTAACGCACAAAATGCAGTCGCGCGGGAACGGCCCCGGGGCGTACCGTCGCTTCGATCCGGCGCCGCGTTCCGTCTGCGCCATCATCGTCATCTCATTAAATCCCATCATACGCTACTTTTTACTAACGTTACGAGCATCGTTCAAGACAGGGTTTCCACTGGTCCCTACCTACCGCGAGGAGGTTCGGCTTGCATTAAATGTCAAATGTCGAGACAATATTAGAAAGCAACCGGTCCAAGGGCTCACGATGACTACCCAGGAACATCTCCGGAAGGTCGACTCCGATATGCTCGACGAGATTCACGTTTACGCTGGAACCGCTGGCCATTCGGCATGGTTCAGTGAAGACCAAGGCCTGACCTGGTCGCACCCCAATAGTCACTCAGGGATGTATCTCGAAGCTCGCGTGTGGTGTTTTGGGAGCCATGCCGAGTTGCACGATACGCTAGTCGCCGGGACTGACGAGGGTGTCTTTCGGTGGAGCGAGCGGACTGCGCGCTGGGAGTGCATATCGACTCAGATCAAGGACGTTTGGTCGATCGCCTATGACGCTCGCGACCCGTCAACCTTGTATGCTGGAACGCGGCCAGCTGGTCTCTTCCGCTCGCAGGACGGCGGCGAGACATGGAGCGAACTAACCGTCCCGGGTATCGCAAAGTTCTCTGAAATTAATATGGGCCCGACACGGGTGACACAGTTGCTGGCCGACCCATTAGTCTCGGATACCCTTTGGGCAACAATCGAGATCGGCGGCATCTACCGAAGCACCGACGGCGGAAGCTCTTGGTGTGCGCTAAGCAACGGCTTAAATTCGGGCGACGTACACGGGATCGCCGTATCGCGCACTGCGAGGGGCGAGCGTCGAATCCTCGCCACCACAAACCGCGGACTGCACATTAGCGATGACGGCGGAGAGACGTGGCGCTTCGCCGAATTGGAATCGCCTTGGCAATATACACGCGCAGTCGTAACTCGCACGGATGACCCTTCAGTCGTATTCTTGGCCAACGGCAACGGCCCACCTGGAAACGATGGCCGCTTACTTCGCAGTGTGGATGGCGGCGAAACTTGGGAAAGATTGACCTTGCCAGGAACAATCAACAGCACGGTCTGGTGCATCGCAACTCATTCCTCAAATCCTAACCTGATATTCGTATGCACGAACCTAGGTCAACTCTTCCGATCGACCAACGGAGGAGACAGCTGGACGCGGCTTCCGCATGAGTTCGGAGAGATTCGGAGTCTGCATTGGCGGGCAGTGCCCAAGGGGACCCGAGGCGCGCCCCACTCTCTGACCCGAGCCGTGGCGCCCAAGCTAGTGGCAGCTACGTAATCCCTAGAAACGCCGCACGTGCGTGTCCCGAAATGCACATCGAAAAAGCTTACGATTACCTCATTGTTGGAGCAGGATCCGCTGGGTGCGTATTGGCGAGCCGCCTTACAGACGATGGCCGTCGCTCCGTTTTGCTTCTTGAGGCGGGAGAAGATTATCTTCCGGGCAAGGAACCTGCGGACATCGTCGACCCGTACCCGCTGTCGTCATACAATCCGTCGTACATGTGGGATGGGTTGAAGGCTTTCTGGC
>NZ_JAQFVG010000113.1:6611-8833 GCF_029439455.1 Caballeronia sp. BR00000012568055
GGCAATGGGCGCTGCGGGGTGGTCTTGGGACAGCGTGCTGCCATATTTCAGCAAGCTCGAGACGGATCAAGATTTTTCGGACTCTCTGCACGGACGGCGAGGCCCAGTTCCGATCAGACGGGTGCCTCGAAATATGTGGCCTCCCCTGACCTCGGCGATTGAACAATATGCAAAGGCATCCGGGTACCCGTTTATCGCCGATATGAACGGCGATTTCCGCGATGGGTTCGGCGCCACTCCGATCAGTAATACCGCGAACAGCCGAGTAACGACCGCCGCGGCATACCTCACATCCAGCGTTCGACAAAGACCGAATCTTACTATTCTTTCTCGCGCATTTGTGCGTTCGGTCCGATTCAGCGATAAGCGTGCGACCGGCGTTCTAGCAGAGGTCGACGGACGCTTAATAGAATTTGCTGCACAAGCTGAAGTAATCCTGACAGCTGGAGCGATTCATTCACCGGCCCTACTGATGAGATCGGGCATCGGCGAAGGGGGCGCTCTACAGAAACTCGGGATCAGCGTCGTCGCCGACCTCGACGGCGTAGGGAAAAACTTGCGCAATCATGCCGCTGTCTTTATTTGCGCGATGCTGCGTCGAAATTCGAGACAGTCGTCCTCTTTACGAACGCATCCGACCGCATGTATGCGCATGTCGTCAAACCTCTTGGGCGCGCCTAAGTCAGACCTTTACATCAATATCCAGAGCAAAACTTCCTGGAACGCGATGGGCACCCGAGTGGCGAGCCTAAACGCTGTACTCCTGAAGCCGGCTGGGTCCGGTCAGGTGAGCTTGAACGTGCACGATGCCAATCAGTTTCCTCTTGTCGAATTTGGATTTGGCGACAACGCGCGCGACATCGAACGACTTTCTAAAGCGGTGCTCCGGATACTGAACATATTGAAGTCCCCACTAGTATCACCACTGGTCGGTGCGCCCTTCGTAGTGCGTGTGGGAGACCGCATCCGACGGTGGAACACGCATACGACGTCCAGTGCCGTGAACGCACGCGCGTTCGCGACGTTGCTCGATGCAATGCCCAGCGCCCTCGGCGACCGAGTCCTCGCAGGGCTGACGGGGCATACGCTGGACAGTGATCGTCTCATGAGTGATCCGACTTTCCTGCTGAACTTCGTCACCCGTGAGATCACAGGTGTCTATCACCCGGTCGGAACGTGCCGAATGGGGAACCAGACAGACCCTGCGGCTGTTGTTGACTCTGCTGGGCGCGTATTAGGCGTCACCAATTTGCGCGTTGCCGACGCGTCCATCATGCCGACCATTCCTCGCGGCAACACCAACATTCCAACGATCATGGTCGCGGAGAAGCTTTCCGACACCATTGTCAAAGGCGAGACCACAGCCATTCTTGGAGCTAGCATTGGATCTGCAACTTGAAGGCAAGCACGTTCTGGTGACCGGTGGATCGCGAGGAATTGGGTTCGCATGCGCCGACCAATTTCTGGCGGAAGGCTGCGTCGTCAGCATCGTAGGACGTGATAGAAGTCGCATCGGCGACGCATGCAGGACGCTTGACGTCAGCATGAAGCGAATCAGCGGATATGCCGCCGACCTGTCCCAACCGGCCGTTGCATTGGGCGTAATTGCTGATGCTGAGGAAGAACGCGGACCCATCGACGTTCTCGTCAACGCCGCAGGCGGTGCACGTCGGAAGCCTTTCGATGAATTGCAGCCCGAAGACTGGCGCGCCGCAATGGAAGCCAAATTCCTGACGTATATCAACGTCTTGGATCCTCTCATCAAGCTCATGGCACAGCGTCGCGCCGGTTCGGTAGTCAATGTGGTGGGAATGGGAGGCAAAGTCCCAATCACAACGCATCTAGCTGGCGGATCCGCCAACGCTGCACTGATGCTCGCCACGGCAGGCCTCGCGCTGGCATATGGACCGATGGGCGTTCGGGTTAATGCCCTGAATCCTGCAAAGACGAACACTGACCGGCTAGCAGAAGGCGTCAGTGCCTTTGCTCGGCAAGAACGGATAACTACCGCTGAAGCCATTGCCGAGGCGAACAATTCATCGCCTCTTGGTCGACCCGCTTCTCCTGCGGAGGTGGCGGCGGTTGTGGCCTTCCTGGCTTCCCCAAAGGCTGGGTACATCTCCGGGGCGATTGTTTCCATGGACGGTGCCGCTCGCCCGATGGTGGTCTGAGCCCGTTCCGACCGCGTTTCCCTTCCCGATCCTTCCTTAAAAATCCGACGA
>NZ_JAQFVG010000113.1:8853-9530 GCF_029439455.1 Caballeronia sp. BR00000012568055
CCATTTTTCTCTCCATATAGGACTTCATACACTACCCGTGCCGCTCGGACCAGCGCTCGGTCGTCACGTTCCCGTGTGATATGAACCCATGGCCGCGGCTTAGACCTCGGCAAGCCCGAGATCGATGAAGGTGGGGTATTTCCCAGCACCTTTCCCACCTCAAACCATTGAAACTTGTCTCAATGGATAGTACATTTTTATACAAGATCTCGTCACGACGCGTAGGCGCCGAGAAACGATGAGACGAATCGGATACGGAAGAGACAACGCAGCGAATTTGCACAGTTCAACGCGAACAGCCTAGCCGCGTGCCCAGCGAGCGCAGCCTAACTTTCTTCCGGTTAGCTGTTCCGGTTGCCGGCCCGAAAACCGAAGCTACAAGCTCACTCGCTATCTCGGGTCTACGGCCGCTTTTGAATCGATGATTCTGTAAGAAACTTGCAAAGAGGAAAGGTAATGCAGCCCATACTTGACTTCAGAAGCGTGTCGAAGGTTTTTTATAAAGGAGACACGAGAGTCCACGCTCTTTCAAATGTGACAGCAAGAGTAGAGCCCGGCGAACTGCTTGCCATTGTTGGCCCGAGCGGCTGCGGGAAGTCGACGCTTTTAAATCTGACGGCTGGACTGATGGAACCTGGGGTCGGCGAGGTGCTCTATCAGGGAAAGCCTATATCTGG
>NZ_JAQFVG010000114.1:0-1955 GCF_029439455.1 Caballeronia sp. BR00000012568055
GACTCCATATTACCAATCTCGGCGTCTAGCTGAAGATGTCACGATTCCGGCGCACGGGCGATTGGCGAGAGGGAGGCACGTGCGGACGTGGCAAACGCCTACTTCGCCTTCGCATCGAAGCACCCGGCCGTCGATGAAGCAGTGTTTGCTTTGCAATCAGAATTGCGGTTTGCAGATTTAGAAACCAAGCCTGAAATGCGCGCCGCTTTCGAGGCATTGGCAAGGCGACGTCCTGTGCGGCAGCCGTAACAGCCAGATTGCAGCGCTTCTAAAATCGATTTACCGCCATGTAATGCGGATTTGAGATCGAGATTGACAACATAGACAGTGAGGCGGTGGCTACCGCCTCGAGATGCCACAGAACTTCTCGTTACAGGAATCGCGTCGCGGTCGCGGCCCGGTCTGTCTGCTTTGCCTACGGGCGGGCCGCAGGTCGCCTCATTTGTTAGCGTGGATGCCGTCCCAGTGACGTGCAAGCGATAAACATGCGGGAAGCAGAATCGACCAGCCAAACGCGAGTGCTACTAGTGCCTTGCCCGTGCTCTGGAAATGGACCGCACCGAGCGCCGCGCCTGCGCGAAAGGACACGGGCCCAGCGACGGCGCCCAACGCCGCCGCGAGCAATAGCCGCGATCTCAGCCAGACGAGGAGAACGTTGAATTGAACCGCAAACAGCGCCCACAGTCCTACCATCCAGTACGGCGCAGTACCTGCGATCAGTGTTCCGTTTGGATAGACGAGCAGGCCAGCCTGCACCAGAGTGCTTTCCCAAATCCAGCCGACGACAATCGTCACGACGACCAACCGGGCTTCGCGCCAAGGGCGTGCGGCGCGTGCAACGTGGTATCCGACCATGCAGAAGGCAAAAAGCACACCGAGCCAGCCAACTCCACGGGCTGCACCCATTACGCACACGAACCAGCCTGCCTGGCATAAAAACAGGTAGCGCCAGGCGTCCGACTTTGAAAGCCGTCGGCCAAAGGCGTGAGAGAGACGGGTGAGATCCATATTTCACATTTCTCGGTAGGGGTTGGTTCGAACGCCATGAGGCCGTTCCAATTCCGTGGAACAGCTTACGGAGTTTTTTGCGTTTAGAAGCAGCCAACGATGCGTGTTAGCGAATTCGCTCTAAGGTCCTATCGTCCTTGGTTGCTGTCTGACAGCGCGACGCGCAACACAGCCACACGGCGGCCCTTTTTCCGCTTTTCGGAAAAGCTTTGATCAACTGCGTGCGGGCACCCGTTCATATCGGTTTGCCGTCTTGGTCTGTGATGCGCACATGCCGTCCGCGCGGCAGCTATTTTGACGGCCCGGATTGCGGTTGTACGCCGCGCGCCACATCAAGTAGTTCGTCCGCTCCAATCAGCGCGATGTATATGTAACATTAAAGATGGTTGTGGCGATTGCCTGCCATAGACGGCGGATGGTCGCTCCGTCAACGACGTTCGACTGTGTATCGCAAAGACTGCGTCCGCGATAACTCTCGTTATCAACGGTGCGGTTTTTGGGAGAGGATGCCAAAGGGGATTTTCGCCGGTCAAATAGGCCAGAGTCGAGATCGAGGCGATTTACGCTACTAGCAGCCGTGACGTGGCATCCTCTTTGCGCTTAATCCGCCATGCCTGCATGCCGCAGGCAAACCGGAGAGCGACCATGAATGAAGACCAGGTGAAGGGTGTTGGGGAGAAGGTCAAAGGCAAGATTAACGAGGGCGTCGGCAAAATAACCAACGATCCCGCGCAGGAGACGAAAGGCGACGCCCAGCAGGTCGAAGGCCAAGTACGCAAGGACCTCGGCGATGCTAAGGAGGAACTGAAGGACGCCACGGACAATACGGCGAAGCCGTAACACGGTCCGCGTTCAGACACCGAGCCGCGTCGGCGGGCTTTGCACGCAACGCCTTCAGCGCCCGCCTTGAGCGGGCGCTTTCGCTCACGTTAACCAACGCGGTTTTT
>NZ_JAQFVG010000114.1:2023-2163 GCF_029439455.1 Caballeronia sp. BR00000012568055
TCCGGGCCCGTCTTTCGGAGCTATGCAATCGAGGCTCGATCTTTGACCCGGACTGAATGAAGGAATGTTCCTGCGCAACCTGGCGTCTTTGTCGCTACTTCGCATCATTACCGGAATAATGATGCGTTCTGTCGGACTTT
>NZ_JAQFVG010000114.1:2190-2798 GCF_029439455.1 Caballeronia sp. BR00000012568055
CCCGGGTCTGAATTAAATGAATCACGGGCACCAAGATGCCTCAGTTTTTTTAACGGATTTTTCCGGCAACCAGAGAGATCGGACGAACGCCGATGCGGACGGGCCGTGGTCCTTTTTAGGGAAGATGCACCCGAGGATCGAGTTGCGAGGGGAAGTTCAGAAAAAAACCGAAGCGAATGCGCTTCGGCAAGAGCCTCATGCTGAGACCCGAGAGAACTAAGTGAGTACGGCTTGGCGAGGGGTGATTTTCAGCAACTCAAGCAATTCCCCTTTGTAGAATCGCGCCAACCCATTGGTGCCGTGACCGCATGTGTCCTCGCTGGCAGGGATGAGAAGCAGGCGACCATTGGGAATAAGGTGCATCGCACGATCCATTAACCCGGTCTCGGGCGGGTAGCGTTCGTCGTCAGCCGCGTTGATGGCGAGAACTCTAGCCTTGATGTTCTTCAGACCGGCTGCCGGGTTATAGCCCCGCGAGGCGTTCCACTGATAAACGAAATCGTTGGCGTCTAATGTGAACGGCTGGGCCAGCTTGGCGTCGACGTATTTATCTGCCAGCTCTGTCGTCGGTGCTGCTTTTTGGCAAGCAAGTGTTCCGCCGTTGGTAG
>NZ_JAQFVG010000115.1 GCF_029439455.1 Caballeronia sp. BR00000012568055
GCTGCCATCGTGGACGGGACTCGACCTCGATCACCCCGACAGCACGTTCCGCTATGGTCTCTATACCGCGCCCGGTGTCATCGATGTCAGCCGGCTCACCTATCGCGCGCTGGAAGAGCAATTGCTGCTGCCGCAATTGGTGCGGCGGATCGAAGACGTCATCTCACAGTCGATCGCGCAGCAAGATGCGGAATCGACTTACAACGCGCTGCGAGTGTATTTGATGCTCAGCGACGGCTCGCATTTCAAAGCGGCCGACATCAAAGCCTGGATATTCGACGACTGGGCGAAAACCGACAGCGCCGCGGTTTTTGGCGGACGCGCCGCAATGATCGCGCACGTCGATCAACTGTTTTCGGGCGAACGTATTGTGCGGTCACCTTTGATCCGTAACGACGCCCTGATCCAACGAGCGCGCGCATTTCTCGATTCGACCAACGCGACTCAGCGCATCTACGAGCGAGCCAAAGCCGAGATGGCCGAGAAAGCGCCCGACGACTTCTCGCTGCTGCGTGCGGTCGGACCGGATGCGGGTGCGGTATTCACGCGGGCGAGCGGCGCACCGCTTTCGCGCGGCGTGCCGGGGCTATTTACTTTCGACGGTTATCGCAACGTCTTCGATCCGGGCCTGAAGGCGTTTGTCGAAGCCGCGCGTAACAACGATACGTGGGTGATGGGTCGCGCTTACTTCGAAGAGGCTCAAAAAAAAACGGCTGATTTTGCGAGTCATCTGACGCATGCAGATGATTCGCTATCCGAATCAATCAGACGTCTCTATCTGACCGAATACGCGCAAACCTGGGACGCTTTTCTCAACGATCTGCGCCCAGTGAGCGGCACGAGTCTCGGTTTCGATCTTCAAGTGCTGCGCCGTCTCGCGGCACCGGACTCCCCGCTCACCCGGCTCGCCAATGCGGTGGTGCGTGAGACGACATTGACGCGCGCGATCCCGGTTGAAGATAGCTCGTTGCTGCAGCAAACGAGTGAAAAGCTTGCCGATAAGGCCAACAAGGTGCTCGGCATAAGACCGCACGAGCGTCTAGAACGCGAACTCGTCGATACCCATTTCGCAGCGTTGCGCGAGATCGTCACGGGCAGCGCCGACTCGCAGCCCGATTCCGCGTCCAAAACGTCGAGCGCCGCTGTCGCCGGAATGGCTGGCATGGGCGGCATGGGCGGCGTCACCAATCTGCTTAACGATTACTACACGGCATTGATGGTCGCGGACAGCGCCATCGCGAACAACAGCATGCCGCCGGCTGGCGATGCGGCGGCCAAGTTGCGCATGACAGCGAACACGCTGCCTGCGCCGCTGCGCGGCGTGCTTCTCGGCTTGTCCTCGCAGGGATCGCGCGAAGTCAATCAAGGTGTCGGGCAATTGCTGTCGCAGCAGATGCAAGCCGTCATCGGCGATTCGTGCCGTCTGATTGTGGAAGGCAACTATCCGTTCAATCTGAGCAGTCCGCGCGACATCAGCATCGAAGACTTCACGCGCCTGTTTGCGCAGGACGGCGTGCTCGACGGCTTCTTCAATCGCAATCTCGCACCGTTCGTGGATACGGCCGCCCGCCCCTGGCGTTACAAAACGATCCCCGGTGCGACCGAGCCGGTACGCGGTCCCGATCTGGAAGCCTTCCAACACGCGAAGGCAATCCGCGACGCGTTCTTCGGCGATCGCGATCAGAAGCAATTGACGTGGAAAAGCGATATTCAGGTCGTGGAACTCGATCCGTCCATCATGGGACTCTCAATC
>NZ_JAQFVG010000116.1 GCF_029439455.1 Caballeronia sp. BR00000012568055
CATAACCTCGTGAAACGGTCGTTTCGGTTCCATCGTCCTCTCCTGCATAAACTGCTGGTTCTTCTTTGGAAAATTGCGTTGCACGCGCGTCCGGTCGTGCAGGCCGTGGGCGACCATGAGCGTGATGATCTCCAAGTCGTCGCGACGCATCGGGCGTGTGCGCTCGATGCACGTCTCACGGAAAGCCTGCTCGCCGCGCTCGTGGACGCCGGCTTGGTTGACGTGCTGCGCGGCCTGCACGCCTTCGCACTGGAGCGCGAAAACTTCCTCGGCCTTGATGCTCTCTGGTCGGCCGGCGTAGTCGCGGTCGATGGCGGCCCATAGCCGCCGCATCGACGGCTCGCCACGCGTGGCACTGATGCTTGCCAGCAGCGCGCGCTTGTCGTCGCTCGTGAACGTGTTAAGGCCGAAATGGCCGATGACTTCATGCCGCAAGGTGGTCATCAAGTCGTCGGCGTCGGCCGCCATGCTGCAAACGATGTCGCAGCGGCCAGGATGAATGTCAGGGCCGGTCATATAGCCGCCGCGTACCCCATCCAGTCCCTTCGCCGCGTCGGTGCCGTACAACTCGGCAACCGTGTTGCGAACGGCGTAGGACAAGGCTGCTTGCCAAAGAGCTGTCGCGCATTGGTCCGGGTGATGCTCGCCGGCATGTCGAGCGGCTGGCCGTCCTCTACGAATGTCGGCGTGTCGGCCGCCTGCGCGTCGGGCAGGTCGATGGCCGTGTCGAGCGCATCGGCCTCGCTCAATGCGTCTTCTGCGAACGCGCCGGCGCGGGCCGCCTCGTCCGGGTCGAACTCGGCCTGAAAGCCGGGCGTCTGTGCGTCGGCCAGCTTCTCCCGCAGAGCGGCCGCCGCGTTCGCTTCGTCATCGAAGCTCACGTTAACTTGCGGAAACTCGTCCGACAA
>NZ_JAQFVG010000117.1:0-878 GCF_029439455.1 Caballeronia sp. BR00000012568055
AGAAATGATTGCGAAACGCATGCGCGATATTCGAGTCCGCCGCAGCGATATCGCGCGCTACGACGAATAGCTCGCGTAATGATGCGCCGCGCCCGCCATCTTTTACGGGCAGACGCAGCGCGCCGAAGCCTTGCGCTTTGAGTGAACCGATTTCCTCATACGGCAAGCGGTGCGAGCGTTCACGATCAGCCGCAGTCGCTGCGATTTCCTGAATGATCTCCGCAAAACCATACTCGGCGGAAAGCGTCGAAACCAGTTTTGGCCCTTGTTTTACGATGTTTTTCGTCTCGGACATGATTTACACCTTCACACTGTAATCCGCGACCTTGATACGCGAATTGATGATCTTGCGTTCCGCGAGCCAGTCGGCGGCGCGCTGAAATTGCGTGATGAACGCGGTATCGTCGGGTTCGTGAAATTGATTCACGCGCTTGAGGCTGGTCAGATATTCGCGCACCTGATCGGGATACTTCGCCTCGCGCTGCACGAGTTGTTCCGATTCCGCCGAATGAGTCGATTGCCACGCGCCTTCGACGTAATACGCGTCGATCACCGCGCGAATCAGTTCGGAGTTATCCTCAGTAAATTTGCGGCGCGTAACCAGCGAGCTATAGTCGATCAGGAAATCCAGATCGCGTCCTTCATTGAAGATATCTTTTGCATCATTGGCGTTGCGCGCGATATCGACAGCGGGCGACCACATCGACCACGCATCGACTTTGCCTTGCGCAAATGCGGGTGCGGCATCCGGCGGATTCAAATAGACGAACTGCACCTTGTCGCGATCGATATGATGCTTTTCAAGCGCGGCGATCAGCAGAAATTCGCCGAGTCCCGAGCGATTCACTGCGACCTTGCGGCCCGCGAGATCGACCACT
>NZ_JAQFVG010000117.1:898-3795 GCF_029439455.1 Caballeronia sp. BR00000012568055
GATGCCGCTGTTCTTCTTCACGATGATCGCGGTCGAGCGCGGCGAGTACACATCGAACGCGTTGAAGACGAGCGGTGAACCGGCGAGCATGGCGGCGAGCGCGGGTGTCGTCGATCCCCAGAAACCGAAGTCTGCGCTGCCACCAACGACTGCCTGAAGCGAGGGCGCATGATTGGGAAACGGACCGACCCATTCCACTTTGATGCCTTTGGCTGCGAGTGTTTTCTCGAATACGCCGCGTTGACGCGCGATATCCGGCAGGCTGCCATACCCCCAGCCAATGCGCACGAGGTCCGTATTACGTGTGAGTTTGCGAGCTTCCGCGGCCCGTGCGGGCAATACATTTCCTGCGATTGCGCCTGCCACGAGGCCACCCGCCGCGCGCAAAAGTTGGCGGCGACTCAAAGATGAATCGAACATGCTTTGCTGGTCCTTTTGTAGTGATTTGATGCGGTGTTTCTGTCAGTGCGTATGAACGCCCAACTCGTCGAGCAAGATTGGCCGCAACGATTGCGGCGTGTGATCCGACAATTCGAACGATGCAGCGATGCGTCCCGCACGCATCACGAGAACGCGATCGGCGAGTGTCAGCGCTTCATCCACATCGTGCGTAACGATCAGCACGCCGGGTTGATGATGCGCGACGAGTTCCTTCACGAGGCCATGCATCTTGATACGCGTCAGCGCATCGAGCGCGGCGAATGGTTCATCGAGCAACAGCAGCGCGGGTTCACGCACGAGTGCGCGCGCCAGGGCTACGCGTTGCGCCTGGCCACCGGAAAGATTGCGTGGCCAGTCGTTTTCGCGGCCTTGCAGTCCGACTTCAGCTAAAGCCTGCGCTGCGCCTTCGCGTCCGACTGTGTGCTCGTGACCAAGCGCGACGTTCTCCCAAAGCGTGGCCCACGGCAACAGCCGATGCTCCTGAAACACCACCGAAGGGCGCTCGGGCGCGCGTATCTTTCCCGCGTCGGGTAGATCGAGTCCGGCCAGTGCGCGCAACAACGTGGTCTTGCCGCAGCCGCTTTCACCGAGCAGCGCGACAAACTCGCCTTTGCGGATGTCGAGGTCCAGTGCTTCGATGACCACCCGGGCGCCGTATCGGCGTTGTAAGCCACGAACTGAAACTGCCAAGGTATCCGAATCAATGGTGTGGCTCACTTTGCGTCTCCCTTGGCGAAGTTCGCATGCCACGAGAGATAGCGCGATTCGAGCGCACGAACGAACGCATCGGCCACTACGCCGATAACCGCGTAAATGACGATGGTCAGCAGAATGACATTGGTATTAAGGAACTCGCGCGCGTCCATCGCAAGAAAGCCGATGCCTTTGGTGGTGGCAAGCGTCTCGGCAATCACCAGCGCGAGCCACGCATGCGCGAGCGCGTAACGCACGCCGGTGAGAATCGACGGCATTGCGCCGGGCAGAATGATTCGACGCACGACTGCACGCCAGTTCAGACCGATTACCTTCGCCAGTTCCATCAGCTTCGGATCGATCTGGCGTATGCCGAGCACCGTGTTGATATAGATCGGAAACAGCACCGCGAGCGCGACCAGAAAGATCTTCGCGACTTCGCCCACGCCGAACCACACGATGACGAGTGGCAGCATCGCAAGGAACGGGACGGCGCGGATCATTTGAATCGAACGGTCGAATAATGCCTGTGCAAGCGGCGAGAAACCGACGAGAACGGCCAGCACGAGCGCAATCGTGCCGCCGATTACGAAGCCAACGGCTGCGCGCAACAGCGAGACGCCGAGATGCACGAAGAGATCGCCGTTGCGTGCGAGTGTGATGGCGGTATCGAGCACGCGGCTCGGTGCGGGCAGCACCTGCGGCTCGATCAAACCGATGCGCGCAGTGACTTCCCACAGCGCCAACACTGCGGCGGGCACGACCCAGGAAAGCCATTGATACAAGCGAGCGCGCGAAACCGGCGCGCTCGCTTGATGAGTCGTGACATAGCTGTTACGGGAGGATGTCAGATCAGCCATGTGATGTCGTTTAAGCCATAAAATAAGCTGCATTTTGCGAAGGCGAGCTTGTTATTAGAGGCTGACGGACATCGTCATGACAAACGGTTTTTTATGCTTTGCTTTCCATGTGCGCGAGCATGTCCATATTCGATCACGAAGCGAAGTCGGTCGATTTCGACAAGGCGCGCCATGCTTCGGTTTCGGCGGCGACGTACGCGTTCTTCTCTTCGATGGCCTTGAGCGTGTCGCTGCCAAGCGCAAGGCGCAGCGGCGGCGCGGAGGCATCGGCGAGCGTGACGAGCGCGTGGGCGAGCTTCTGCGGATCGCCTGGCTGATTGTGATTCATCTCCGCCGCGCGGCGGCGCACGGTGCCTGAAGTCGCATCGTAATCGTCGATGACTTCCTTGCCGACCAGAAGCGACGACGCATCCAGAAAATCCGTGCGGAAATAGCCTGGTTCGACTACGGTCGCATGAATGCCGAGCGGTTCGAGTTCGGCGTGCAGCGCCTCGGTGATACCTTCGACTGCGAACTTGGTCGAGCAATACACACCAAAACCCGCCGCCGAGCGATATCCGCCCACCGACGACATATTCATGATATGCCCCGAGCGCTGTTTGCGCATCACGGGAAGCAATGCACGCGTAATGTTAAGCAATCCGAATACATTGGTATCGAACATACGGCGCACATCGGCGTCGCTCGACTCTTCCACCGCTGCAAGCAAGCCAAATCCCGCGTTATTCACGAGTACGTCGATACGGCCGAACTTCGCCACGGCTGCATTGACGCCGGCTTTGGCCTGTGCTTCGTTCGTTACATCGAGTGCGACGGGCAGCAGTGCGGGCGAGCTGCCGAATCGCTCGACGATCGAATCGATATCGCGGCCTGCGGCGACCACGGCGTTGCCATCGTCGAGCG
>NZ_JAQFVG010000117.1:3852-5138 GCF_029439455.1 Caballeronia sp. BR00000012568055
ATACGAAGCATAGGCCGATGAATTCGCCCAAACTAGCCGTCAAACGCTAGACTGATAATCAATTTTTATTTGCGAATCGGGGCATGCGATGAACGAGCTTCGGGCCATTTCCATCTTCGTACGCGCGGCAGCGCTGGGGAATTTGCGTCGCGCCGCGATCGATCAGGGCATCTCGCCGCAAGCAGCCAGCCACGCGGTGATGCAACTCGAAAAAACGCTTGGCGTAAGGCTTTTTCATCGCACTACGCGCAAGCTGAGTCTGACGGAAGAAGGGCAGCGTTTGCTGCTCGACGTGGGGCCTGCGCTTGCCATGTTGTCGTCGGCAATCAGCGACGTGCGGCTGGCGAAGGAAGAGATTGCCGGACCCTTGCGGATCAGCGCGCCCGCTGCGTTGGGACGCACCGTGTTGTGGCCGTCGATCCTCGAATTCGCCGCGCTTTATCCCGATGTACAACTCGACGTGCGCTTCAACGATCAGTTCACCGATCTAGTCGAAGAACGCGCGGACGTGGGCTTTCGCGGCGGTTCTGCGCCTGCGGGCGGCGCGATTGCGCGGCGTCTTTTGCCGATCCAACTCATCGTGTGCGCTGCGCCCGCTTATATCGAACGATACGGCGCGCCGCGTACGGTCGATGAACTCGGTGAGCATCGCTGCACGGGGTATCGTCGGGCGAATACGGGCAAGCTCGCGCCGTGGGAATTTATGGTCGGCGATGAGATCGTGTACCGCGAGTTGCCCGCCGCCTTGTGCGCGAACGATATCGATGCCGAAGCGGAAGCCGTGCTTTCGGGTCTCGCCATCGGTCAGCTCGGCAGTTTTTCTGCGGTCGTGCCCATACGCGAAGGGCGGCTCGTGCCCTTGTTCGGGAAGCATCTGACGCAGCGTGAATCGAGCTATGTGTACTACCGGCATCGCACGGAACAGCCGTTGCGCGTGCGCGTGTTTATCGACTTTATGATCGGCAAGCTCGCGAATAACGAACGCTTCTATCTGACGAATGCGGAAATCAAGGCATTTTCGAGCGTCAAGAAAGCACGTTAGCGCGAATCTTCAAGGCTTAACAAACCGCAATGTCATCCGATCCGACTCGCCAATTGCCGCGTATCGCGCGCGATCCGTATCGCCGCCCTTGTACGTGGGCGGCAACGACCACACGCCGTTCGGATAGTCCTTTGTATCCTTAGGATTCCCGTTGATCTCGCTGCTTGCCACGAGCACGAACCCGGCAGCCTTGGCATGTGAGATCACGAATTCTTCGGTCACGTATCCCGAGTCGATCATTTGC
>NZ_JAQFVG010000118.1:0-450 GCF_029439455.1 Caballeronia sp. BR00000012568055
AAACTCGCATTAAAGAAGCTCTTATTTCCCCTTTAGTGACCTGACTCCTAGGTAGGGGTCAGGAACGAGCTAAGAGAGGAAGTCATAGGCATACCATAATATCAACTTGAGTTTATGAGTTACAAGTGAAAAGATCTCCCCCTTGGAGCTTGACTTTGACTTTCTTTTAATTGTTTTATATGTAAGTTGCCCTACCGACGAACTCTTCTGATGCGAAGCGAAAACACGGCAAAGAGTTACCGATCTTCTCCTGAGTTCGAGTTACTTGAGTTCTTTTTCTTTTTCCAAGTGTAACGCATATTCAAAAAACAAGATTTAAACAAGGATATTCAGTAAGTGAGCTCTCTTCTCTCCGGAGGGCGGCTTTATTAATACCTTCCCTTCGAGTTCGCCTCTTAGAGTTTTGAGCTACTCCTACTGTCCTGCTACCAAGCATTCTCTCTTTACTCG
>NZ_JAQFVG010000118.1:509-1429 GCF_029439455.1 Caballeronia sp. BR00000012568055
TGTAAGTACCTTCGCGTCTTAGTAGCTTAATTGAATTCTTCCCTCCGGCTCGTATTAAACAGAAAAGCTAGAATAGTCTCTTAAGGAGTTGACTTCGACTTCCTTGGAGTTTGAGTTTTTCTTTTCTTATTAGTTACACGTGTAACTATAAAGAGAGTATAAAAGCACTAAAGAGGAACACGCGGTTTAGCATCTTAACTAAAAAGAAAATCTTTACCCTTCTTAATCAACACGAACCCTCCGCGGCTAGAGCTCCTAAGGAATTCCTGAGTTCGAGTCTTTCTCTTGCAATACTATTAATATTGAATTTCATACCCTCCGGAGCGCACTAAAGCGATTAGAATAGAATCTCCCCTTAAACGAACGCTAGCGGGTAAATTCCTAAATCAGCTTCTTTCTTTAACACGGCTAAGATTCAGGTACTCACTCAACAACTGAGAGGAATTGCTACTTTCGAGGCAAGTCCGAGCGAAGCGGCTAGTTTCTTTGTTTTATTATTACCGGATGTAACTAATAAGAGAAAAGCAGCTATAAAGAGTGAAGGAGTCCTGGGTAGGGCTCCTGAACGGTATCTTCAATACCTCCTAAAGGTCCTTTGAAGGAGATCGAAGACTTCTACCACTTAGACAGCTTCCACTAATCGAAAGACCAGACGGAGAGACAGCCAAAGGGATTACCGAGTCGAATGAGATGTTCCGATTCCAATGCTTAACGAATGGACAAGAGAGAGAGCAATTCCACCCTCAAGGGGCGTGGCTATTCCACCAACTGAAAGTGAGGGACCTTTCGAAGACAACAAAGATAGGACCGAATTTCCCCTCACCAAAGGCGAGGCATATGGGGCGGAAACTCAACCACTCGCTAAAGAATTGAAAGGGCTCATAAGACAGGCCTGTGAAGAACTGGACTTCCTGAAGGAA
>NZ_JAQFVG010000119.1:0-2321 GCF_029439455.1 Caballeronia sp. BR00000012568055
GCTTGCCATGATCGACTATCAGGGCGTGATTACGTTCGAGAGCTTCTCTTCGACCGTGGTGAACGAGCAGTTATCGAATGCGCTGGCGATCTGGCGCAATCTGTGGGACGACGGCATGGACCTCGCGAAGCACGCGCGCGAATTCATGGCGGGCGGCATCAATGCAGCGGCAAAAGCGCGCGCGCATCACTGAAGAATCGCGGACAATACGTCCCGTTCCTTCACTTCTACAACCCGAATCATGCTGATGACCGAAGACCGCTATATCGACCACTTGCGCGACTGGATCGCTGACGGCAAGCGCCGTATTCTCGGGCTAACAGGCGCACCGGGCGCGGGCAAATCGACGCTGGCGCAAGCCATTGTCGAAGCGTTTCCGGATCGCGCCGTCGTCGTACCGATGGATGGCTACCATCTCGCGAACGTGGAGTTGGCGCGGCTTGGCAGGGCATCACGGAAGGGCGCGGAAGATACATTCGATAGCGCGGGTTTCGTCGCGCTGCTCAGACGTTTGCGTGAGCAGCGCGACGACGAAATCGTCTATGCGCCCGCGTTTCGCCGCGAAATTGAAGAGCCGATAGCCAACGCGATTCCGGTGTTGCCGGAAGCCCAATTGATCGTTACCGAGGGCAATTACCTTCTGCTCGATCACGGTCACTGGAAGCACGTGCGACCTTTGCTCGATTCAGTCTGGTACGTCGATGTCGATCCCGCGTTGCGCATGCAGCGACTTATCAAACGGCATGTCGAGTTCGGCCGCAGCGAGCAGGCGGCCAAAGACTGGGTTGCGAGCACGGACGAACCGAACGCCATTCAGATCGATGCAACGCGCAGCCGGGCGGACATTCAATTTCGTTGGTAAACCTAAACATATAACCCCGTCGAGCATCAATTCTCCTTAGAAATAAGGGCTTTCCCTAAGCGACGAAATCGCTCGTTGACTTACTTAAATCAATTGATTTAATGTCTTTTGGACGCGGACAACATCGAGCCCGCGCGAAAGAAGTCAAAAACACGGAGACATTGATGACTAGCCAATCCAGGACGCTGATGCGCGCGGCCGCGCTTGCGCTCGCTTTGTCGTGCGGTGCAGCCGCCGCCGCAACGAGCGGAACCGTCGCCTTCTTGATGCCCGATCAGGGCTCGACCCGCTACGAACAGCACGATTTTCCGGGTTTCAAAGCGGAAATGAGCAAGCTGTGCCCTAACTGCAAGGTGCTCTATCAAAACGCCAATGGCGACGCCTCGCAGCAGCAACAGCAATTCAATTCCGTGATTTCGCAAGGCGCGAAAGTCGTCGTGCTCGACCCAGTTGACTCGGCCGCTGCTGCGTCGCTCGTGCATCTGGCGCAGAGTCAGGGCGTCAAGGTGATCGCCTATGACCGTCCGATTCCATCGACGCCCGCCGACTACTACGTCTCGTTCGATAACGAGCAAATTGGCAAAGCGGTGGCGCAATCGCTGGTGCAGCATTTGAAGGAAACGGGCGTGGCACCCGGCAAGGGCGGCGTGCTGCAAGTCAACGGCTCACCGACCGATGCAGCAGCGGGTCTCATCAAGAAGGGCAGTCACGAAGGACTGGCGGGCAGCGGCTACAAGACGCTGGCCGAATACGATACGCCGGATTGGGCGCCGCCGAAGGCGCAACAATGGGTAGGAGGACAGATCAATCGTTTCTCCGGGCAAATCGTCGGCATAGTCGCTGCAAACGATGGCACGGGCGGCGCGGCCATCGCGGCGCTCAAAGCGGCGGGCGTGAATCCCGTGCCACCCGTCACGGGCAACGATGCCACCATCGCCGGGCTGCAACTGATCATCGCGGGTGATCAGTACAACACCATTCTCAAGCCGAGCGAAATCGTCGCGGCAGCGGCGGCGCGCGTCGCGGTCGGCCTGCTCGACGGACAGAAGCCCAAGCCGCAGACCACGCTGTTCAACACGCCTTCGCAACTGTTCCAGCCGACGGTCATCACGCAGAAGAACCTGAAAGCGGAAGTCGTCGATAAAGGCATCGAAAGCGCGAAGAATCTCTGTACCGACCGCTATGCGGAAGGCTGCAAGAAGCTCGGTATCAATTAAGGGATACTCATGATCCTCGATAAATTCCGACTCGACGGCAAGGTCGCGCTGATTACAGGCGGCACACGCGGCATTGGCCTCGCTATTGCGCATGCTTTCGGCGAAGCGGGCGCGCGGCTCGTAATCAGCAGCCGCAGCGCGGTGCCGGAAGCAGAACAAAGCCTGCGCGATGCGGGCCACGAATTCGACTTCATCGCTGCTGATTTGCAGCAGGAAGATGCGCCCCAACGTTTGATCGATGA
>NZ_JAQFVG010000119.1:2341-4168 GCF_029439455.1 Caballeronia sp. BR00000012568055
CGATATTCTTGTGAATAACGCCGGCGTAGCGATCCACGGCGACAGCGGTGATTTCGACGAAGCGCGCTGGCGTACGATCATGAGCCTGAATCTCGATGCCGTATTTCGCGCATGCCGCGCCGCGCTCGTCCCGATGCGCGCGCAAGGCAGCGGCGTGATGCTCAATATGGGCTCGATTTCCGGCATCGTTTCGAATATTCCGCAGAATCAGGTGGCTTATAACAGCTCGAAGGCGGCGGTGCATATGATGACCAAGAGCCTTGCCAGCGAGCTTGCGACCGAGAATATTCGCGTGAATGCGGTGGCGCCGGGCTACATCGAAACGGACATGTCGCGCGGTGGGATAGAAAATCCCGAGTGGTTCAAGATCTGGAGTGGCATGACGCCGATGGTGCGCGTCGGTCAGCCCGAGGAAGTCGCGGCGGCAGCGCTGTTTCTGTGTTCGCCTGCGGCAAGCTATGTGACCGGCGAAGTGTTGGTGGTCGATGGCGGTTATACGACGCGATGAATCGATCGAATGGAGTTTTCTCGCGTGTCGAATAAGCACACTCGGCATCAGCATGGTTTCAACGGACCGCGCGTGCGTGACCTGAATCGCGCGCTGGTGCTCGAAGTCATTCGTCAGGAACCGGGCATCGGACGTGCGGATATCGCAGCGGCCACGCGCCTGACGGCGGCGACGATCACGAATATCGTTGGCGGTCTGATCGGTGAAGGCGCGGTGGAAGAATCGGTGGATCGTGAAGTCAGGGCGACGGGACAGCCGGTGCGGAGCTTGCGAATTATTCCGGACTACGCATCGACTATCGGGTTGCACTTCGATCATGAATTCGCAACCGGCGTGCTGGTCGATGTAGCGGGTAATGTGATCCATAAAGCGCGGCAAGAGTTGTCGATCGAAGACCCGCAGGCAGCGGTTGACGTGCTGGCGAAGTTATATGAGACGCTGTATGCGCATCGCGATCGCGTGGGAAAACTGCTTGGCGTAGGCGTTTCTGTGATGGGACCGATCGACAATGCGCGCGGACGTGTGTGTCAGTCGGCGCAGTATCCGGCGTGGCGCGAGTTCGAGTTTCGCGACGCGCTGTCGCGGCATGTCGATCACGAGATTCATATCGAGAACAACGGCACGGCGGCGGGACTCGGTGAGTACTGGTTCGGCGACGGGCGGCATTTCGGCAGCTATCTGCACGTGTTTATCGGCAATGGATTGGGTGGTGCGTTGCTGATGAATCGACGTGCGGTGCGCGGTCTGACGGGCAATGGATGCGAGATCGGGCATGTGAATGCGTATCGCGATGGCGAGCCTTGTTTTTGTGGGGCGCGTGGGTGTCTGGAGACGATTGTGTCCTTGCGCGGACTTGCGCATGCGCTGGGTGTTCAGCATATCGGTGATGTTGATTTGAGTTGCTTGGATGCGCGGCAGCGTGTGGCCTTTGATCTTTGGATCGATCGGGCTGGGGCGGATTTGGGGCGGGTGTTGGCGAGCGTTTCTAATATTGTTGATGTGGCGGATGTGATTGTTAATGGCTTGCTGCCGTCTGGTGCTTTGCTCAGGTTGATCGATGCGGCGCGGGATGGGGCTGCTGTTTATGAAATGCAGGGGCGGCCGGGGGGGATTGCTTTGCACTGCGGGCGGGCTGAGAGTGAGGTTTCTGCAGCGCTCGGCGCGGCGACTGTGCCGTTTTATGGGAACTTGTTTTAGGTGCTGCTTGCGGTTGTTGTGCTGTTTATTCAGTAGCCGCCTCCCCGGCGGGGGGGGTAACTTTCTTTGCTGCTGCAAAGAAAGTCACCAAAGAAAGCAGCTTTTTCAACCAGACACTGCCC
>NZ_JAQFVG010000120.1 GCF_029439455.1 Caballeronia sp. BR00000012568055
CACTGTCGGCCGCGTTGGCCAGCTCGCTTGCTGGGAACACTACAACCCCCTCGCGCGCTATGCGCTGATAGCTGACGGTGAGGAGATCCATTCGGCAATGTATCCTGGCTCATTCGCGGGTGACCTGTTCTCAGAGCAGATTTCCGTCAACATCCGCCAGCATGCACTAGAGGCAGCCGCGTTTGTTGTCAATGCGACCGCTTGGCTCGCGCCCGAGCAGCAGCAGCAGATCCTCAAGGATACCAACACGACCCAGGTTGGTCCGATTTCAAACGGCTGCTTCACCGCGATCGTCTCGCCGGAAGGCGAGTATATGGGTGGCGATCCGCTTCGCGAGGGTGAGGGCGAAATAATCGCCGCACTCGATTTCTGGCAGATTGACAAGCGCAAACGGATGATGGACTCGCGAGGTCACTACAGCCGGCCCGACGTGCTCAGCCTCGTGATCGATCGTACGCCACGTCACCACATGTCGGAGCGCGTGTTGAAAGCGCCCGACGACGAGTCTGTCAAGGATTCCGAACTACTGTATTGAACGGGCGCGGTCGCGGTCGTTCAATTCCGATGGCAGTGACGAGCCGTCCGATGACTGCAGGCTAGACACAAGGGCATCTTACAGGGTGCTCCGTCAGCAAGTTCATCCAGACCATGGTCGAACATGCTTTAGCGAAGTCGGTAGTCAACTAAATCAGTTCGCGAAGTCCACATCCGATCTACTCGATGTCTATGCATCCGGCGCATAAGTAAAACCCACAATAGCTGGCTTCTAACCCCGCGCTCGATGCAAGACAATAAATCCTGAAATAAGCGGCAGTCCGCCGCGAAACCTTACTCTTAATGACGGAGATCGTGCATGAACAGGATACGGCTTTCGGCACTTGTGCCTTTGCTGATGGTGGCTGGCGGACTCGCGGCCGCACGCGCAGACACAAACAAGCCGCCGATCGTGCTGGTGCATGGGGCTTGGGAGACGTCGTCGATTTGGGATGGAGTTGCCGTGAAGCTTAAGCATGACGGCTATAGCGTCCAGGTCGTGACGCTGCCTGGCCGGCCCGGCAATCCAATGCCAGCGGATCAGGTATCAATGGACAGTTACCGCAACGCCATTGTCGCGGCTATTGCAAACGACAGGGAACCGGTCGTGCTGGTTGGCCACAGCTTCGCCGGTTTCCCTATCTCTGCGGTTGCCGAAGCTGAGCCGGGCAAGATCAGGACGCTCGTCTATCTTGCAGCGTACCTGCCTCAGGATGGGCAATCGCTCTTGGGCGTTGCCACCAACGACAAGGGCAGCAAGGCTGGCCCCGCCGTGCAGATTGATAAGGACAACGGCATTTCCACCATCGCACCGGACGCGCGGGCCGGGTTATTTGCTAACGATGCGCCGCCGGAAGTTCGCGCGATGGTCGCGAGCGCCATCGTTCCCGAACCGCTGGCGCCACTCGCAACCCCCGTGCACCTGACCGCAAAGTTCGCCCGTGTGGACAAGGTCTACATCCACACGGCACGCGACCAGGTCGTGAGCCCGGAACTGCAGGCCGCAATGGTCGCGGCGATGCCCGTGCGGAAACAACAGACGCTCGACACCGGCCACACACCGTTCGTCACCGATCCAAACGGCGTGGCAGCAGCGATCGAAGCATCGATCGGCTAACGCAGACCGCATCATCCGGCACCAGGAGAAGTCCCAATGGATACACCTAAGTTTATCGAGCATCGGATCCCCGTTACTGGCGGCTCCCTATATGTTCGCGATTATGCGGGCAACGGCCCCGCCTTCGTCCCGATGCACGGTTTTCCGGACAACCTGCATATCTACGACGAGATCATCCCCTATCTCGTCAGCGCTGGCCGCCGTGTTGTCGCCTTTGACTTTCTCGGATTCGGCTTCTCGGACAAGCCAGGCCAAGGCTACAGCTTCGCGCAGCAAATGGGCGAC
>NZ_JAQFVG010000121.1:0-1968 GCF_029439455.1 Caballeronia sp. BR00000012568055
GATCGGGACGCCCATTACGTCAGCGTCCCGTGCAAAGACGCGGGCGCAGCAGTATTGACGTTGTCTGACTGATTCTGCGAATCCACCGACTGCAATCGGCATCACCGTTAAGCATTCGATAAGGATACGAGGAAGATATTGTGCACTCGTCGAATGCAACAACTCCAGGCGGGGAACTCGTGCATACGGTAGAGACACTCTGCAATTCCATAGCATTCCTGTTAGAAGCAGGCGCAGGCGCGGGGATCGTTTATACCGTCGTTTCGTGCATATCCATCAGCCGCTTTCTCGAAAGTCATGCCTCGGATACTTCCCCTTGCTGCCCTGGCGTTACAGTGATAAAGCCATTGTGTGGCGACGAGTGGAACTTATCAGAGCATCTTGGCAGCTTTCTCGTCCAAGATTACGCGGGACCGGTTCAATACATTTTTGGCGTTTGTGACGCTGAAGATATCGCGCTTAAGACGGTTTCGATGTTGCGCCACCGGTTCCCGGAGCAAGATATAACCATCGTGACAGACGCTCGGCTGTATGGGTCTAACCGGAAGATAGCAAACCTAATCAATATGATGAGCCATGCAGCTTACGATGTAATTTGCTTTGCAGATAGCGACGTATTGGTCGATCGGAGCTACCTTCGCAAAATTGTCAGTGCGCTTCAACAACCGGGCGTCGGAGTAGTAACTTGCGCATATCGAAGTGTTTGTGCGCCCGGTTTCTGGTCCAGAGTTGGTGCCGCAATGACTGACTATCATTTTCTTCCCGGGGTGATAACTGGCTTGCTAATTGGTCGCGCCCGACCGTGTTTCGGACAGACTATAGCGATGACGCGGTCGACGCTGAGTCAGATAGGAGGGCTCGAGCAATTTTCTGATCATCTGGCGGAAGACTATGCGATCGGAGACGCGGTGCGTCGCATTGGACTAACCGTCGCCATTCCCCGCTTTTTCGTTTGCCATGCGCGTGCCGAGAAAACCTTATCTCAGTTGTGTGCACAGGAACTGCGGTGGAGCCGAACCGTTTATGCTGCGGACCGCCGGGGGCATCAAGGCGCTGTCTTCATGCATCCGTTGAGCCTGGCGGTGCTGGCAACGCTGGCCTCGATGGGCTCACCAGTTGCCGTTGCACTCGTTGGGGCATCCTTGGCGGCTCGAATGCTGTTGGTCTTTTTAATGAACGCCGCAACCGGAAGAAGACAAGAACAACTGTGGTGGCTACCCTTATGCGATGTGCTTCAATTTTCGATTTATGTGGGGAGCTTCTGCTCGACGCGCGTAACGTGGCGCGGAGAAAAATTCCAGGTCAGCAAGAACGGCCTATTGTCGAGCGCGGATGCCTCGGACTTTCCACCAAAATGAAAAGGTTGGAGATGGCGCGCTCTCTCCGGCGGTAGGTCTACCATGAGATTTTTGGCGTCATTCTCCGGGCTGATTGGATTGATCATCGCTGGGTGGCTCCTGATCCAAAGCCACCCCGAGACCGTTTTTCATCTGATCAAGTCAGCGGGCCCAGGTCTGGTGCTCGCCGCACTGGTACACGTATTTCCGATGCTTGCGAATGCCTGGGACTGGCGAACGCTGGTACTTGGTCACAGACGCCCGTCGACCGTGGTCATGCTCACACTCGTCTGGATTCGCGAATCGATCAACGGGCTGTTGCCTGTCGCCCGCATAGGCGGAGAAATCGTGTCATTCAGGATGCTTGTACGCCATCAGGTGCGACCGGCCCGAGCCATTGCAAGTCTTATCGTTGACATGCAACTGACACTGCTTAGTCAAGTCATCTTTGCGGCGATGGTGCTTGGATACATGTTCGAGCGCAACGCCTCAGATCATCAACAAATTCTCGGACGTCTCGCGTGGTGGACCTTATTGTTCTTCCCGCTTCTCATTGGTTTTGTTCTGATCCATCACGCGCGCCCGTTCAAACACGTCGCTCAGTTTGTCAGCCGGGCGACGAGTGGAAAGC
>NZ_JAQFVG010000121.1:1988-34606 GCF_029439455.1 Caballeronia sp. BR00000012568055
TCCGTCAGGTTGATTTGGCGGCAGTGGCGCGTGATTGCTCGTTACCTGCTGATCTGGCAATCGCTCCAATGCATCGGTTTTGCGCTGGAGATCTGGACTGCGTTGTGGGCGCTTCACGTGGATGCGTCGTTCAGCACGGCAATTGCTATTGAAGTGCTTGTTCAACTTATCAGCAGCTTAGCCTTTTTCGTGCCTGCGAATCTTGGGGTTCAAGAGGGGAGTTTCGTCCTGATAGGCGGAATGTTCGGGCTTGATGCGCCGACGTGTCTGGCACTCGCTGGTGCAAGGCGTCTGCGAGATTTGCTGTTTTACGTTCCCGGCCTGATCTATTGGCAGTTCGAACAGCGCTCGCTTATACCTCGATGCGTTGACGCATCAGGGTCGCAACGATAGCCAATCAACTTACTCAAGACCGCGTTGCTTATAGGTGTTGTGGTCTGGCCAACAACGTTCGACGGAACGTTGGTTCCGAACCACCCACGACAGCGTGCAAGTCTGTTCAAACTCCGATAAGGAACTGGTAGAAAGTCAAATATATTCAACCACTTGCGGAGCGATGCGCCGCAGCGCCACCGGATTGGTACGCACTTTGCCTAGAGTCATATCAAGGAGTGGCGGCATCCTTGGAACCAACCTCCGAACATTCTTGATTGGCTAACTCACTCCTTGGAGAAGCGAAATGAACACGCTAGTTATCAAAGACCTCCCCGTAGTCGCTGAGATGGATCGTACCGAAATGACCGCAATCAGCGGCGGCCGACTGCCCCAGCAGATCGTGAACATCATCCAGGCTGTTAGCGACTATGCAAACGACTCTCCTACGCAGCACAGCTTTACGGGCAGCGGAGCGTCCGTGACATATTAAAGAAGCACGGAGAGTTCGAAGCTAAAGGCCGTGCCGGACAAGGAGCCTCTTGCATTCAAGTGGTTTCTTGTCCCTCGATCGATGACGTATGAGGCAGCCAGTGACCTCGCTCGCTGCATGTTCCAGGTTTCGGTCGTTCTTGGACTCTCACGGATCGAGGGCAAGGCGAATTAGTTAAGTAAGACTAAGCGTTCTTGATGTCGAACATCCCGACAAGACTTAACGGCGGCTTTCTCTCCGGGCTTCGCAAAGAACCATAGCAAAGTTCGCTCGGTGCAAAAGCAAAGCCCCGTCAAGACCGCTGACGGGGCCTGAATTGCACGAGGATCGGCGCGCGCCTAGCTATCGCGCGAAAGGTCCGCGCTGCCGTCGCTATAGAGCGGCGCAGTCTTACCACTCGCGATGCTGTTGCCGATCACCTGCAAATCGACGGACGGCGCTTTGCCGAGCAGCACGTAAGCAAGCCGGTTGGCGCGCCACGTGACCGTCTTCATCTCGCCGACCTGGCTCGATTTCACCGGCGCATCGCCTTCGTTCTCCTCGATCACGCATAGCGCGACGGGATCGCCGCGCTCGGGCAGATACACCATCTGGATCAGCGGGCGATCATGATAATTCAGGCGCTGTACGCGCTTGAACTTGAGGCCAACCTGACGCAGATCGGGCACATCGACTGGCATGCCGTCGCGCTGATGGATATCCGCGAGAACCTGTTCCGTGTTGGCCTTGTCCTCTCGCAGATTGGCCACCGTATCGCGTCCGTACAGCACCTGATAATCAGCCACGCTCTGTACCCACGGATCAGCGCCGGGCTTCATCGGATTGAAGCCGCCGAGATAACCGGTCAGCACTCCCGAGCAGATCGCCCCGGCGACGAAAGCGGCTGCTGCCCACTGCATCGCGAAGCGCCGGCCGCCACGCTGCGCCTTGCGCGCTTGCGGCGTGCTGACGCTGACGAGTTCCTCGATACGGCGTGTAAGGCTCTCGGGCACGGGCGGCACTGTCTGCCGGTCGTACGCGGCTCGGTACGGCAGCATCGATGCCTGCAGCGCGGCGGCGCGCGCGGCGAGTTCGTCGGAATGCGCGATGGCCGCTTCGATCTCCGCACGCTGCTCGGGCGACAGTTCGCCGTCCACATAGGACATCAGCAGCGAATCATCAACATTCATCATAAGGATTCCCCTTTCCTGACTGCCGCCGGCGACTGAACGCTGAATCTCTGACCGACCGTGAGCCGCGCGCGCGACAGCCGGCTCATCACCGTGCCGATCGGCACGTCGAGCACGTCGGCCGCCTCGCGATAACTGAGGCCTTCGATCGCCACCAGCACCATCACGACGCGTTGCGCTTCCGGCAAGGCCTCGACCGCATCAATTACCTGGCGATGCAGCAGATCCAGCTCCGGATTGCGTCCCGCCGGATCGGCAAATTGTTCTATTTCCTCGTCCTGCCAGTCCATGCTGCCACGGCTGCGAATCGATCGCGCGCGCAATTCGTTCATCCAGGTCGAATGCACGATCGAAAACAGCCAACTCAACGTCGATGTCCCCGGCTGCAATTGACTGCGCCGTTCCAGCGCCCGAACGCAGGCGCGCTGCACCAGATCCTCGGCGTCGTGCTGATTTTGCGTGAGCCGCAGCGCGAAGCGCCACAGACGCGGCAGCAGCGTCGGCAGGACGGTCGGCAGATCGTCGTCGTTCATCGGGGCAGCTCCTGTGATGGGCGCGCTCATGATTGACAACACTCCAGAAGCCGATCTATTCCGGAAATTTTTCGATTTTTTTTGCGGAATAAGCGGGTGGGGGCGGCTGTTTTCGGGTCACGGATCGCGCAACGGTGCGCGCTGAAACCACCGAATAGGAGACAGATCATGGAGACCCTCCTTGACCGGGCCCGGCAGGCAGGCATAACGGTCATGCTGGACGCGTGCATCGGACGCGAACGTTTTCATAGCATAGTCGGTTCCGCCGCGACTCTCGAACGTTTTGCGCAGCTTTGCGAAACGCCGGCGGTGGCAGCGGAAATCCGCCGGGCGCTCGGCGCATGAATTCGGGCTGAATGCGTAGCGTTTCGAAACGCGTCAAAGCACGAGTGACGATTAGGCATCCGTATCAATGTGGGCGATAAAAAAGCCCGCAAATCAGGTTTCGCGATCCAAACAGGACGCGAATTTTGCCCGTGCCGCAAGGTGCATTTTTTATCTGAATTATCTGGAGACTGACATGGCCGTAGATATGTTCATGAAGCTGGGCGACATCAAAGGTGAATCACTGGCCGTTGGCCACACCGAAGAAATCGAAGTGCTGAGCTGGTCGTGGGGCTGCTCGCAACAGGGCAGCACCCACACCGGCACAGGCGGCGGCACCGGCACCGCGTGGGTGCAGGACCTCACCATCACCCAATACCTCGATAAAAGCTCGCCCACCATCGTGCAGTCGTGTTGCCAGGGCGTGCACATGCCCGAAGCCGTGCTCACGCTGCGCAAGGCGGGCGGCCCCGGGCCTGTCGAGTATCTGAAGATCACGCTCAAGGAAGTGCTTATCAGCAGCCACTCGGTGGGCTCGGGCGGCGGCGATCAGGTCTCCGAAAGCATCACGCTGAACTTCTCGCAATTCAACATGGAGTATCAGCCGCAGGACAACACCGGCGCGAAGAAGGGCGGCGCGGTGACGGGCAAATGGAACATCCCGAAGAACAAGTCGGAATGAGCTGCCCGCTCGCGGATTAACCCACGTCTTCCGGGAACCCCACCATGAATCGTGCAGATATCGCAGCCTGGCTCACCGAACTCGCTCCGCATCCGTGTGGCGAGGACGAAGAGTACAGCGCCGATTTCCGGGCGCTGGAGCAGGCGATCGCAGGCAAGCCCGATGCCCAGTACGGAGGCACGGTGATCGCCGCAACGCCGCCTGACTGGACGCTCGCTCACTCGCTCTCGATGATCCTGCTCGAACGCACGCGCGATCTGCGCGTGGCGGTGCACTACACGCGTTCGAGCACGATTCGCGAGGGTTTTGCGGGGCTTTCGCGCGGCCTCGCGCTGATCGAAGGGCTGCTCGATCAGCACTGGGGCGGCGTGCATCCGCAACTCGACGACGCCGATAGCGACGATCCGACCGCGCGAGTCAACGCGCTGTCGGCACTAATCGACGGAGAAGGACTCGCGGGCGAACTGCGCGATGTGCCCTTCGTCGCGCCGCGCGGCCAGCGCGGTTTCGTGCTGCGCGATCTCGACGTGATGGCCGGCGATGCGCCGCTTCCCGAAGGCGACGAAATGCCGACTCTCGCAGCCATCGATGCGGCGTTCGCGCAAGCCGGCATCGACGAAGCGCGGGCGGTGAGTCAGGCGCTTCAGTCGGCGCGGGCGTCGCTCGCGAATATCGAGCGTGCGCTGACCGCGCGCGTGGGACCGGCGCGCGCACTCGATTTCGAGCCGCTCGCGCGTCCGCTCCAGCGCATCGGGGAATTCGTGGCGGCGCACACGGGGGAGCGGGGCAGCGCGCTGGAGACCAGCAGCAGTGAAGAGGGCGCGGGTTTCGCCCCGGCGATGCAGCACATCGCCGATGCGGAACCCGCCACGCCCCGCCGCATCGCAAGCGCGCGCGACGTGGGAGAAGCGCTCGACGCGATCTGCGCTTACTACGCCCAGTACGAGCCGTCGAGTCCGTTGCCGGTGCTGCTGCAGCGCGCGCGCAGGCTCGTCGGCAAGAGCTTTATCGAAATCATCGAGGATGTCGCGCCCGATGGCGCGCATCAGTTCAGGCATCTCGGCGGCGTTGTCTGAGCCGCTTCACGCAAACGTCAAGGAGTGGATATCGTGGCAAAGGAAAGCAGTCAGAAGTTTATCGCGCGCAATCGTGCGCCGCGCGTGCAGATCGAATACGACGTCGAAGCCTACGGCTCGGAAAAGAAGGTCAATCTTCCTTTCGTGATGGGCGTGCTCGCGGATCTCTCGGGTCAGCCCGCCGAGCCGCTCGCGCCCGCCGCCGATCGCAAGTTTCTGGAAGTCGATGTGGACAACTTCGACGAGCGTCTCAAGTCGATGAAGCCGCGCGTCGCGGTGCAGGTGCCCAACACGCTGACGGGCGAGGGCAACGTCGCGGTCGATCTGACCTTCGAGAGCATGGACGACTTCACGCCCGCAGCGATCGCGCGCAAGGTCGCGCCGCTGCGCCAACTGCTGGAAGCGCGCACGCAATTGGCGAACCTCCTGACTTACATGGATGGCAAGACCGGCGCGGAAGCGCTGATCGCGCGCCTCTTGGAGGAGCCCGCGCTGATGCAGGCGCTCGCCGCCCAGCCGCGCGCGAACGACGCCGCCGATCAACCCGCCACCGGAGCATGACGCGATGAACGATCTCAGCATCCAGCAAGACACCGACGCGGTGACGATGGAAGCCGCGCCCGCGCCCGTAATAGACGACTTTTCCGCGCTGCTGCAAAAGGAGTTCAAGCCGAAGTCCGATCACGCACGCGACGCCGTGGAGAACGCGGTGCGCACGCTCGCCGAGCAGGCGCTGCGCGAAACCGGCGTGATCTCCGGCGATGTCCTCGCGACCATCGAGGCGCTGATCGCGCAGATCGATCACGCGCTTACCGGGCAGATCAATCTGATCCTGCACAGCGAGCCGTTCCAGAAGGTCGAGAGCGCGTGGCGCGGCCTGCACTACCTCGTCAACAACACGGAAACCGACGAGTCGCTCAAGATCCGCGTGCTCAATATCTCGAAGACGGAACTGCACAAGACGCTGAAGAAGTATCGCGGCGTCGCGTGGGACCAGAGCCCGCTCTTCAAGAAACTTTACGAGGAAGAATACGGCCAGTTCGGCGGTGAGCCGTATGGCGCGTTGGTCGCGGACTACTATTTCGATCACAGCGGCCCCGACGTCGATCTGCTTACGCAGATTGCGAAGATCGCGGCGGCGGCGCATGCGCCGTTTATCGCTGGCGCGGACCCGGCGGCGCTCCTGATGGACTCATGGCAGGAACTCGCCAACCCGCGCGATCTGACCAAGATCTTCCAGACGCCCGAGCATGCCGCGTGGCGCTCGCTGCGTGATTCGGAGGACTCACGATATATCGGACTCGCGATGCCGCGCTTTCTCGCACGCGCACCCTACGGCGCGAAAACCGATCCCGTCGAGGCATTCGATTTCGAGGAAGACACGGTCGGCGCGAACAGCAGCAAGTACGCGTGGGCGAACGCATCGTATGCGATGGCGGCGAACATTACGCGCTCGTTCAAGATGTTCGGCTGGTGCTCGCGGATTCGCGGCGTGGAGTCGGGCGGCTCGGTCGAAGGCCTGCCGGTACACGCATTCCCCACGGACGATGGCGGCATCGACATGAAGTGCCCGACCGAGATCGCGATCAGCGACCGGCGCGAAGCGGAACTCGCGAAGAACGGTTTCATGCCGCTCGTGCACAAGAAGAACTCGGACTTCGCGGCATTTATCGGTGCGCAATCGCTGCATAAGCCTGCCGAATACGAAGATCCGGATGCCACCGCCAATGCGAATCTCGCCGCGCGCCTGCCGTATCTGTTCGCGTGCTGCCGCTTCGCGCACTACCTGAAGTGCATCGTGCGCGACAAGCTCGGCTCGTTCAAGGAACGCGACGACATGGAGCGCTGGCTGCAGAACTGGATTTTGCAGTACGTCGATGGCGATCCCACGCACTCTTCCGACGACACCAAGGCGCGCAAGCCGCTCGCCGATGCGCAGGTCGTCGTGGAGGAAGTGGCGGGCAATCCGGGCTACTACACGTCGAAGTTCTTCCTGCGCCCGCATTACCAGCTCGAAGGCCTGACGGTATCGCTGCGGCTCGTCTCGAAGCTGCCGACGGCGAAGGCCGCCTGAGCCTGGTCGATTCATTTCGCGTAACTGGAGCCGCCCCATGTCCGAACCATCCGCCCGGGACCGCCTGCAGCCGTCGCTGCTGGACCGCCTGACCGATCTCGAACCGCACGCGCGTCACGAAGCGCGCGAGCGTCGCGTGATCTCGTCGCGTGCGCTGCGCGACAGCGTGCAGCGCGATATCGGCTGGCTGCTGAATGCAAGCGGTCTCGCGGAGGACATGGATGGGGCGAACCTGCCGTATGTCGCGGCCTCGGTGCTCAATTACGGCTTGCCCGATCTCGCGGGCCGCGACGTCGCCGCGCTCTCGGCGGGCGCGCTTGAGCGCATGATCCGCGATGCGCTGTGGGCCTTCGAGCCGCGGCTCGCGCGTGAATCGGTGCGCGTGAGCGCGATCGACGGGAAGGGCGCGACGGGTACGAAAGGCTGCGGCCACGTCATCCGCTTCGAGATCGAAGCGGACATGTGGTCGCAGCCGTATCCCGAGCGCCTGTATCTGCGCACGGAACTGGATCTCGAAGCGGGCGAGGTGCGCGTGTCCGACGCATCGGCGGCGCGCGCGGCGCGTGCCGGGGAGCAGTCGGCATGAATCCCGCGTTCCTCAGGTACTACAGCCAGGAACTTCAGCACGTCCGCGAGATGGGCGGCGAGTTCGCCGCCGCGTTTCCGAAGATCGCGGGACGGCTCGCGCTGGATGGCGTCGAGTGCGCAGACCCCTATGTCGAGCGGCTGCTGGAAGGCTTCAGCTTTCTTGCCGCGCGCGTGCAGATGAAGCTCGACGCCGAGTTCCCGCGCTTCACGCAGCATCTGCTGGAACTCGCATATCCGCACTATCTCGCGCCGACGCCTTCGATGACCGTCGTGCAGCTTCAGGCCGATCACGCGAATCCGCAGCTTGCCGCGAGCGTCGACGGCATCGTGGTGCCGCGTCATACGGCGCTGCGCGGCATGCTCGACAAGTCCGCATCCACACGCTGCGAATTCCGCACGGCACACGCGCTGACGCTGTGGCCTGTCGAGATCGCGCAGGCGAAGTTCTTCACGCACGCGGGCACGGCGTCGCCGATGCTGCCTGCGGGCGTCAAGGCGGGACTGCGGCTGCGCTTGCGCGCGACGGGCGCGCTCGGCTTCGAGCGCCTCACGCTGGATCGCTTGCCGCTCTATCTGCGCGGCCCGGACGGCCTGCCCGCGCGCCTGCACGAGCGGCTGCTCGCGCATTGCGTGGGCGTCGCGGTGATGCAGCCGGGCCACGGCGGCAGCGCGGCCACCACGCTCGCCGTGCTGCCAAAGACCGCGTTGCGGCCGCTCGGCTTCGCGGAGGACGAGGCGCTCTTGCCGGTCGGCCGGCAATCGTTCGATGGCTATCGGCTGCTGCAGGAATACTTCGCCTTCGCGCCGCGCTTTATGTTCGTCGAACTGAACGGTTTGCAGGGCGCGCTGCGGCAGTGCCGCGGCAAGGAAGCGGAGATCGTGATCCTGCTCGATCAGGCGGACGCGTCGCTGGAACGCGGCGTCGATGCCTCGAACTTCGCGCTCGACTGCACGCCCGCCATCAACCTGTTCCGACGCCGCACCGACCGCGTCGCGCTGTCGGGGACAGCGTTCGAATATCACGTCGTCGTGGACCGCACGCGGCCGATGGACTACGAGATCCATCAGATCGACGAAGTCAGCGGCTACGGCGCGGGCGCGACCGCCGAGAAGCAGTATCGGCCGTTTCACTGCGCGAGGGATCTCGACATGCCGGGCGCGGGCGGCGCGTTCTACCAGTTGCGCCGCGAGGCCCGGCGCGCGTCGGCGCGGCAGCAGCAGAACGGCGCGCGCAGCAGCTATCTCGGCAGCGAGGCGTTCATCGCACTGGTCGATACGAACGCGCACGAGGACGCCGAAGTGCGTCAGCTCGGCATCAGCGCGTGGTGCACGAACCGCGATCTGCCACTCTCGATGCCCATCGGCGCGGGATCGACCGACTTCACGCTGGAGACGGAAGCGCCTGTCACGGCCGTGCGCTGTATCGTCGGTCCGAGCCGGCCGTTGCCATCGTTCGCGCATGGGCCGGCGGCCTGGCGGCTGCTCGATCATCTTTCGCTTAACTACGCGTCGCTCGTCGATGCAAACGCGCAGCAGGGCGCGCGCGTGTTGCGCGAACTACTGACGCTGTACTGCCCCGCCGATGACGCCGCCGCGCATCGGCAAGTCGAAGGCTTGAGCGCGGTGTCGTGCGAGCCGGTCGTGCGGCGCTTGCCGTCGCCGGGGCCGATCGTCTACGGGCGCGGCCTCGCGATCACGCTTTCTTTCGATGACGCCGCGTTCGAAGGCGCGAGCGCGTTCCTCCTCGGCGCGGTGCTCGCGCAATTCTTCGCGCAGTACGTGTCGATCAATTCGTTCACCGAGACCCACGTCGCGACGCTCGCGCGCGGGCCGCTCATGCAATGGCCCGCGAGGACAGGACGATGCGCGACCCTCTGACCCTCGACGGCGTGCTCGCGCGCGACGCCCGCCGCTTCGACTTCTTTCAGGCGCTGCGGCTTATCGAACAGGCGCATGCGCAGCGTCCGCGTCTGGGCCGCTCGCTTACCGCGCGCGACGACGCCGTGCGGCTTTCGCAAGACCCGGAGTTGATTTTTCATCCGACGACGCTCGGCGACTTCGTGCCCGGCGAGGAAGGCCAGCCGGGCCGTCTCGCGGTGAATTTTCTTGGCCTGCTCGGACCGAACGGCCCGCTGCCGACGCATCTCACCGCCTACGCCCGCGAACGCGCCCGCAACGCGAATGATCCGACGCTCGCGCGCTTTCTCGACGTGTTCCATCACCGGATGCTGTCGCTGTTCTATCGCGCATGGGCCGATGCGCAGCCGGTCGTGAGCGCGGATCGGCCGCGCGACGATCGCTTTGCGGATTACGTCGGCAGCCTGTTCGGTCACGGCGCGCCCGCGCTCGCCAATCGCGACGCAGTGCCCGATTCCGCGCGGCGTCACTTCGCCGGCGTGCTCGCCGCGCCGACGCGCCACGCCGACGGACTGCGGCTGATCCTCGCGCGCTTCTTTGGCGTGAACGTATCGGTCGAGCCGTGGCGCGGTCACTGGATTGCGTTGCCGGAAGGTGAACGCTCGCGGCTTGGCAGCGCTCGGCTCGGTGTATCGACGGTTGTCGGCACGCGCGTGTGGGACTGCCAGCACAAGTTCCGCATTGTCATCGGGCCGCTCGGCTATACGGATTTCGCGCGCTTTCTGCCGGGCGGCGCGAGCCTCGCGAAGCTCGCCGACTGGGTCCGCGACTACGTGCGCGATCCGCTCGACTGGGATGTCGCGCTGCATCTGAAGCGCGAAGAAGTACCCGCACTGCGTCTGCAAAGCAAGACGATGAACGGTTCGCGCCTCGGCTGGAACACCTGGCTTACGAGCGGCGCGCCGGTCCATGACAACCATCGGGTCGTGATTGCCGCGCAGTCGGCCGCGAGCCACACACCAGCCTCGGACAAGGAGACGTCTCATGAGTGAAATCAGCCGCATGGCGCTGTTCGGCAAGCTTGATCCGCTTGCTTACCGAGCGATCGAAAACGGCGCGGCGTTCTGCAAGCTGCGCGGCAATCCGTATGTCGAACTGGCGCACTGGGTGCATCAGATCCTGCTCGCGGCGGATTCCGATCTGCGCCGTCTCGTGCGTCATTTCGAACTCGACGAAACCGCGCTCGAACGCGATCTGACCGCCGCGCTCGATCGGCTGCCGCGCGGCGCGAGCGCCGTGTCCGATATCTCCGCGCAAGTCGATGAAGCTGTCGAGCGCGGCTGGGTCTTCGGCTCTTTGATGTTCAACGCGGCGAAGGTGCGCACCGGCCATCTCGTGATCGGCATGCTGCGTACGCCGAATCTGCGCAACGCGTTGTACGCGCTCTCGCGTCAGTTCGAGAAGATCAGCTTCGATGCGCTGTCTGCGCGCTTCGATGCGCTCGTTGACGGATCGCCGGAATCGCAGATCGCAACGGCCGCCGAGCCCGTCGCGCCGCTTGCGCAACAGGACGCGCTCGCCCGCTATACCGTCGATCTCACCGCCGAAGCGCGCGAAGGCAAGCTCGATCCCATCGTCGGGCGCGACATGGAGATTCGCCAGGTTATCGACATTCTGATGCGCCGCCGCCAGAACAATCCGATCCTCACGGGCGAGGCGGGCGTCGGCAAAACGGCGGTGGTGGAAGGCTTCGCGCAGCGCGTCGTCGCGGGGGACGTACCTTCCGCATTGCGCGGCGCGGTGGTGCGTACGCTCGATGTCGGCTTGTTGCAGGCGGGCGCGAGCGTGAAGGGTGAATTCGAAAACCGGCTCAAGCAGGTGATCGATGAAGTGCAGGCGTCGGACAAGCCGGTGATCCTGTTCATCGACGAGGCCCATACGCTCGTCGGCGCGGGCGGCGCGGCCGGCACGGGCGACGCCGCCAACCTGCTCAAGCCGGCGCTCGCGCGCGGCACGCTGCGCACCATCGCGGCGACGACGTGGGTGGAATACAAGAAGCACATCGAGAAGGATCCGGCGCTCACACGGCGCTTTCAGGTCGTGAAGGTGCCGGAGCCGTCCGAGCAAAGCGCGATCGCGATGATGCGCGGCCTCGTGCGCAAGATGGAGCAGCATCACGGCGTGCAGGTGCTCGACGAGGCGCTGGAGGCGGCGGTGAAGCTGTCGCATCGCTTCATTCCGGCGCGCCAGTTGCCCGACAAGGCCGTGAGCCTGCTCGACACCGCATGCGCGCGCGTGGCGGTGAGCCAGCAGGCGCTGCCGCCCGCCATCGACGATGCGAAGCGGCGCATCGGGACATGGGAAACGGAAAGCGAAATCGTGGCGCGTGAAGCGGCGCTTGGTATCGATACGCAAGCGCGTGCCGCCGATGTCGCCGCGCGGCTCGACACTGAACGCGCACGCCTCGCCGATCTGACCGCGCGCTGGGAAGCGGAGCGCGCGCTCGTGGCGCGTATTCTCGCGGCGCGGCAGGCGATCGAGAAAGGCATCGAGAAAAACATCGAGAAGCGCGATGAAATCACGACGCTCGCCGACCTGAAAGCGCTCACCGATGAACTCGAAAAACGCCAGGGCGAAGCGCCGCTGATCCTGCCGGGCGTCGATGCGCATGCGGTGGCGTCAGTGGTGCAGGACTGGACCGGCATTCCCGTCGGCCGCATGGTGCGCGACGAAGCCGCGAGCGTGCTCGATCTCGCATCCACACTGAGCCGGCGCATCGTCGGACAGGATCACGCGATGCAGATGATCGCGCGCCGCGTGCAGACCGCGCGCGCCGGACTCGACGATCCGTGCAAGCCGGTCGGCGTGTTCATGCTCGCGGGCACCTCGGGCGTCGGCAAGACCGAAACCGCGCTCGCGCTCGCCGAGGCGCTCTATGGCGGCGAAGACAACGTCGTCACCGTGAACATGAGCGAGTATCAGGAAGCGCATACGGTGTCGCTCTTGAAGGGCGCGCCGCCGGGATACGTCGGCTACGGCGAGGGCGGGGTGCTCACCGAGGCGGTGCGTCGTCGCCCCTACAGCGTCGTGCTGCTCGACGAATTCGAGAAGGCGCATCCGGACGTCCACAAGCTCTTTTTTCAGGTCTTCGACAAGGGCCGCATGGAAGACGGCGAAGGCCGCGAGATCGACTTTTCCAACACGCTGATTTTGCTGACGACCAATGTCGGCACCGAGATCATCACGCGTCTTTGCAGCGGCGGCGCTGGCGATGAAACGCCGTCGCCGGACGCGATCGCGCGGGCCTTGCGCGAGCCGCTGCTCGATGCGTTTCCGCCCGCGCTGCTCGGGCGCGTCGCGGTGATCCCGTATTACCCGCTCAGCGACGCCATGCTCGATGCCGTGATCCGCCTGCAACTCGCGCGCATCGGACGGCGCATTGGCGAGCGGCATCGCGTGAGCTTCACTTATGACGACGCGGTGATCGGCCAGATCGCGCGGCGCTGCACGGAACTCGCCAGCGGCGGCCGAATGATCGATGCGATCCTGACCAACACCGTTCTGCCGCGCGTGAGCGCGGAATTCCTGAACCGTCTCGTCGATGGGCGCGGTATCGGCAAAGTCGAAGTCGGCGTGCTCGACGGCGACTTCACCTACGCCTTCGATTGAGGAGCACGCCATGCCACAACAAGTCAGCATGGGCGCGACCTTGCAGTGCTCGTTCGGCATGACGCCGTCGATGCTCGTCGTGCTGCCCGTCAACCGCGTGCGCTGCGAAGGACCGATCGCCGCGAACATCATGGATCACGAGCCGCTCGTGAATATCCTGCCGTTCGGCATGTGCACGTCGCAGGCGAATCCGGAAGTCGCGGCGGCCACCGCTGCCGCGCTCGGCACGCCGACGCCGATGCCCTGCATCCCCGCCACGCTGTCGCCGTGGACGCCCGGCGCGGTCACGGTGCTGCTCGGCAACCAGCCGTCGCTCGACAACGTGTCGAAGTGTTTGTGCAACTGGGGCGGCGTGGTGTCGATCGTCGATTCGGCGACGCTCAAGACGCAAATTCCCTGAAGACGAGGCCGCGATGATGCTCACCGATACCGATCGCTTCGCGCAGGTGACCTGCGCATCGGCTAAGAACGCGCTCGTGCTCTGGCGCATGCGCGGACGCGAGGAACTGGGGCGGCTCGCGCAATGGGATCTCGAACTGCTCGCGGATCAGTCGAACGTGGATATCGCGAAGATGCTCGGCAGCGACTTTTCGCTGTCGCTCGCGATTCCCGGCGGCGGCACGCGCGAATACAACGGCATCGTCACTGCGTTCGGGCTGGCGCGGCCCGCGAGCACGCAGCCCAACCGCCCGGCGCTGTATCGCGCGACGGTGCGCCCGCGTTTGTGGCTGCTCACGCGCGCGTCGCACTATCGCTTCTTTCATGAGATGACCGTGCCTGAGATCATCGGGAAGGTGCTCGACGACTATCACATCGATTTCGAAAACCGCTGCACGTCGAAGTATCAGAGCGTCGAGCACTGCGCGCAGTATCGCGAGACCGATTTCGATTTCGTGAGCCGGCTCGCCGAGCGCGAAGGCATCTACTACTACTTCGAGCACAAGGGCGGCAAGCATCGGATGATCCTCACGGATTCGTCGCAGATGCATGGTTCGACGCCGCATTGCAATGCGCTGCCGTTTCGTGCGCAGACCGCCGCGCCGCACGAGAACCAGTGGGTCTATGCGTGGGCGGCGGGCGGCGAAGTGACGACGGGCGTCGTCGAGATCAACGACTACGACTTCGAAAAGCCTCTGCAATCGCAGCAAAAAGGGCTGGTCGCGCGCGCGCGTCGCAACGAGCCCTTCGATGCGGCGGTCTACACGATGCAGGAGCACGCACCGGGCTATACGCGCCTCGACGACGCCGAGAATCTGGCGCGCGCGCATGTCGAGGCGCATCAGGCGGCCAACGTCTTCGTCCACGCCCGCACAACTGTGCGCGCCATCTGGCCGGGCGGGCGCGTGAGCCTCGTGGATCATCCGGTGGACAAGCAGAATCGCGAGTATCTGGTGGTGGCGGCGGAATATGAAATCAATTCGGATGACTACATTTCCACGTTCGATGCGTCCGATCGTCCGCCCGTGTTCGACTGCGCCTTCCGCGCGCTGCCGGACGACACCGGGTTTCGCGCCGCGCGCAGCACGCCGCGAGCGCGCGTCGCGGGTCCACAGACAGCGGTGGTCATCGGTCCGAAAGGCGAAGAGATTCATACCGATCAGTACGGTCGCATCAAAGTGCAGTTTCATTGGGAGCAGCTTGCCGAGACGAAGCAGGACGAACTGTTGCAGCGCTGCTGGGTGCGCGTCGCGCAGCCTTGGGCCGGCGCGAAGTATGGGGCGTTCTTTCTTCCGCGCATCGGACAGGAAGTGCTGGTGCATTTCATCGAAGGCGATCCGGACAAGCCGCTCGTGATCGGCAGCGTGCACAACGGCAGTCAGGCCACGCCTTACGAACTGCCCGCGAAGATGGCGCGCACCACGATCAGGAGCAATTCGACCAAAGGCGGCAGCGGCTTCAACGAAATGCGCTTTGACGACACCAAGGGCGCCGAGCAGATGTTCTTCCATGCCGAGCGCGATCTGGAAAGTTGGATCAAGCACGATTCGCTCACGCGCATTGGCCGCGAGCGGCATGTGATCGTCGAGCAGAACGATTTTGCGCGCTGCGGCGGCGATCGCAGCGACAAGGTGGAGGGGGCACAGAAAACACGCATCGGCGGGAAATATTCCATCGATGTCGGCAGTGATACGCAACACAAAAGCGGGGCGAATATTTTGGTGGGGGCGGGTGTTAACGTCGATGTGAAGGGCGGGGCGAACGTGACCATCGAGGCCGGCGCGACGCTCACGCTCAAGGCGGGCGGCAACACGATCGTGCTGGGACCGTCCGGCATTTCGATCAGTGCGGCCGGCCCGGTTTCGATCGACGGCGCGGTCGTGCAGATCAACTGCGGCGGTGGCGGCGGCGGGGCGGGCGCGGCGAGTGCATCGCCCGAAGCGCCGACCGATCCGCGCAAGGCCGACGACGGCACCAACTGAACGCATGGCAAGGAGACAGCAGCATGCATCTGATGCTTGCGGTGGAGACCTATCAGGGCAGCGCGCCCGATGCGCCGCTCGTCTGCCGTTTCGGCGCGGCGGGCGGCACCATCGGGCGTGGCCCCGACAACGCGATGGTGCTGCCGGATGCGGCGAAGACCGTGTCGCGCGTGCATGCGCGTATCGACTGGAGCGAGGAGGGCTGGCGATTCGCCGATCTCGGCAGCAATCCGAGCCGCGTCAATGGCCGGCCGCTTTCGGGCGGTCAGCCCGCGCGGCTCGCGCAAGGCGACGTGCTGGAGATCGGCGGTTACCGGCTCGGCGTGCGCGCGATAGAGCGCGTCCCCGCCGCCGCGTTCGATGCGCCGCTCGGCGTGCATGACCGACGCGGCTTCGATCCGCTCGATCCGCTCGATCCGGCAAGCGTGGGCGATGGCGTCGTCACCGAGGCGCTCGTCCACGATCCGCTGGCTCGAGCGGCGGTGCTGGCGGATGCGCCGCTGCCGGGCGCGCGCTTCGATCCGTTCGCTGATCCGTACGACGCCGCTGCGCGGCTCGACGGACATGCGGCGTTTGCGGGATCGGAGAGCGATCATGTGCCGCCCGAGCAGTTTGCTTACATGGCTCCTGTATCGCAGGCGCACGGGCTCGAAGGCGGCATTCCTCACGACTACGATCCGCTCGGCGATATCGCCGTTGCTGTCGATCATGTGGAACGCGCTGCACCGGAACGCACCAAAAGTCTGCCGATGCGCGCCGCCGCCAACGACGCCGTCGCCGAATCGGCGTTCGCGGCGCTGCTCGACGGCATGGGCGTCGATGCGGGCGCGGTCGGCGCTCGCGACCCCGCCGAAATCGCGCGTCTTGCAGGCGCGATGCTGCGCACGGCGGTGCGCGGCGTGGTGGACGTGCTGCTGTCGCGCTCGGTGCTGAAGCGCGAAATCAGCCTCGACACGACGATGCTGGTCCAGCGCGACAACAACCCGCTCAAGTTTTTCCCCGACGGCGACGGCGCGCTCGCACAGATGCTGCGCGGCGGGAGCGCAGGCTACCTGCCCGCGCAGACCGCGCTCGAAGGCGCATTCGACGATATCCGCCGTCACGAACTCGCGGTTCTCGCCGGCACCCGCGCCGCGATGCAGCAGCTTCTCGCTCGTTTCGATCCGCAGACCATTGCGCGCGATGAAACCCGGCGCGGCTGGCTCGACTGGCTGCCCGCATGCCGCAAGGCGCGCCAGTGGGACCGGCTCGTCGCGCTGCACGGGCAACTGCAACGCGCGAGCGCGGACGATCTTCAGGCGCTCAGCGGCAGCGCCTTCAACGACGCATACGAGCGGCAGGCGAACGGTTTCGCCGATGCGAAGCCGCTGGCCCCATCAATCTCACATTGAATCGAAACGCGAGGCGACGATGTCCCGGAACAACAAGGTGATCTGGTCGGAAGGCATGCTGCTTCAGCCGCAGCATCTGCAACAGCATGACCGCTACATGCGCGCGCAGCTCGACGCGCGCTGCGCTGTGCTGCGTCCCTACGCGTTCGGCTTCTCGGAACTGGCGATCGATGCCGAGCAACTGAAGCTCGGCCGCATCGCGCTGACCGCGTGCGCGGGCGTGCTGCCCGATGGCAGTCCGTTTCGCCTGCCCGCCGACGATGACCTGCCGCTGCCGCTCGCGATTCCCGAAGATGCGCGCGATCTGACGGTGGTGCTCGCGTTGCCCGTCGCGCGTCATGGCGCGCCGGAGGCCGCCTATGCGACCCAGGCTGTCGATGGCTTCGCGCGTCATCGCATTGCGGAAACCGAGGTAATCGACAGCAACGAGGGCGCGACGGGTGCGGCGCTCGTGCAAGTAGGCAAGCTGCAATTGCGCCTCGCGTTCGAGGCGGACGTGGCGAATGTGCATACGTCGCTCGGCATCGCGCGCATCGTCGAGCGCCGCGCAGACAACAGCATCGTGCTCGATACGGCCTATGCGCCGCCGTGCCTCGACTATCGCGTGTCGCGGCGGCTCAGCGCATTCGTCGATGAACTCACGGGCCTCATGCATCAGCGCGCCGATGCGCTCGCCGCGCGTCTCGCGCAGCCCGCCGCGACCGGTGCGGCCGAGATCGCCGACTTTCTGCTGCTGCAGGTACTCAACCGCGCCGAGCCGCTGTTCGCTGGCATCGCGTCTACCACCGGCCTGCATCCGCATGACCTGCATCAGCATGCGCTGCAACTGGCGGGCGAACTCGCCACCTTCAGTCAGACCGGCAAGCGGCCGGTTGCTTTTCCGGTGTATCGACACGATCGGCTCGATGAAACGTTCACGCCGCTCATCTTCGCGTTGCGCGCCGCGCTCGCCGCCGTGATGGATCCGCATGCCGTGCCGATCGCGCTGGAGGAGCGCAAGTACGGCCTGCGCGTGGCGATCGTGCCGGATCGCGAGCTGTTCCGCTCGGCGAGCTTCGTGCTCGCGGTGAAGGCCGATCTCGCGCCCGCTGCACTGCTCAGCGGCTTTCCGCAGCAGGCCAAGCTCGGGCCGGTCGAACGCATCCGCGATCTCGTCAATCTGCAACTGCCCGGTATTGCGTTGCGCGCGCTGCCGGTCGCGCCGCGTCAGTTGCCGTTTCATGCCGGCTTCACCTATTTCGAGCTGGAGCGCGGCGGCGAACTGTGGCGGCAATTCGCGACATCGGCGGGCGTGGCGCTGCATGTTGCGGGGGAGTTTCCGGGTATCGAGTTCGAGTTCTGGGCGATTCGCCCGTGAAGGATTTCATCGTGAACGCATCGACCTTTCCGCCAGCCGGCTTCGATCCGGACGACACCATCCTGATTCCGCAGCCGGGCGGACGCGTGCCCGCGCAGGCGCGCGAGGAAGACGCGCCGCACGCGTCGGTGCTGCCTGTGCTCCCTGTGCTACCGGTTGCGAGCGGCCTCAACCCGCTCGTGCGCGCGGCCAATCCGCTGCTCGAACTGGCGCTGCCGTTGCGGCGTCGCGCCGCGATGAGCGATATCGAAGGCTTGCGCGCGGAACTCATTCGCATGATGCGCGCCTTCGAGCACGAGGCACGCGCGACCGGCGCCGACACCGAGACGCTCGCGGCGGCGCGCTATTGCCTGTGCACCTGCATCGACGAGGCGATTTCCGGCACGCCGTGGGGCAGCGGCGTGTGGGCGAGCCGCAGCTTGCTCGTGACCTTTCATAACGAGGCATCGGGCGGCGAGCGCTTCTTTCTGATCCTCCAGCGGCTCGCGCAGGATCCAGCGCGTAACGTCGATGTGCTGGAACTGCTCTACGTGATCCTTTCGCTCGGATTCGAGGGGCGCTATCGGCTGATCGACGGCGGACGCAGCCAGCTCGAATCCGTGCGCGAGCGGCTTGCGCGCATCATCGGCGATCGGCGCGGCGCATTCGAAAGCGAGCTGTCGGTGCATTGGCGGCCTGCCGAGCGCGCGCGCCGGGCGCTGGCTCAGCGCATGCCGCCGTGGGTCTGCGCCGCGCTCGCCGGTGTGGTGCTCGTGACGACGCATATCGCGCTCGCGATGAGCCTGAACCGCACCTCCGATCCCGTGTTCGACGCGCTCAACCGCATTCGCGTAAGCGCGCGGCCCGCTGCGCAGGCGAGCGTGATCGCGCAAGCCGTGATGCCCGCCCGCACCGCGACGCTCGCGACCTTTCTCGCGCCCGAGATTCATCAGGGGCTGGTTTCGGTGCGTCAGCAAGCGGACCGCTCCGTCGTCACGATCAACGGCGACAACCTGTTCGCCTCCGCCAGCGCGTCGCTCGATCCGGCTTACGACGCGCTCATCGGACGGATCGCCGATGCGTTGAAGAGCGTGCCCGGCAAGGTCGTCGTCACCGGCCACACCGATGATCAGCGGCTCGTGTCGGCGCGCTTTCCGTCGAACTGGCATCTTTTGCAGGCGCGGGCCGACAGCGTGAGCGCGATGCTCGCGTCGCTTACCGGCACGCCCGCGCGCTTTTCGGCCGAAGGACGCGGCGACGCGGAGCCGCTCGCATCGAACGACACGCCCGCTGGCCGCGCGAAGAATCGTCGCGTGGAGATCACATTGCTCGCGCCGGGCGCGTCTTCCTGACGATCGGCTGCTGATACACGGAGATATCGATGAAAAAGCTCATGATGATATTAAGGAAACCGAAATGGTTGACGCTGGCAGGCGTGCTGGCGCTGCTCGTCGTCGTGTGGTTCGAGGGACCGCTCTTCGCGTTCAACGGACACGCACCGCTGGACACGCCCAAAAGCCGCTGGATCGCGATGGCCGTGCTCGTCGCCGCATGGATGCTCGTCTGGGGCGCGCGTATCGCCGCCGCGCGGCTCGTCAATCTGCGCTTCGTGAGCGGCGTGGCGGAAGCAGGGCAAGCGCAGGCGGCAGGCAATGCGGAGCTGGCGGTACTGCGCGAACGCTTCGAACAGGCGCTGGCGATTTTGCGGCAGGCGCGCATGAAAGGCATCAACGGGCGGCAATGGCTGTATCAGTTGCCTTGGTACATGTTCATCGGCGCGCCGGGCACGGGCAAGAGCACGGCGCTCGCGCATTCGGGCCTGCGCTTTCCACTGCGTGAGAAGCTGGGCGATGAGGCCATCGGCGGCGTCGGCGGCACGCGTCATTGCGACTGGTGGTTCACTGACGACGCCGTGCTCGTCGATACCGCAGGCCGCTTCACGACGCAGGACAGCGACGCCCAGGCCGACGAATCCGCGTGGCTCGGCTTCTTGCAACTGCTGCGCAAATACCGGCCGCGCCGTCCGTTGAACGGCGTCATCGTTACGCTGTCGGCGGCGGATCTCGTGCGTCAGGACGATTCCGCGCGCGAAACGCATATCCGCATGATCCGCAGCCGCCTCGCAGAACTGAGCGGGCGGCTCGGCGTGCGCTTTCCGGTGTACGTCGTCGTGACCAAGTGCGATCTGCTCGCGGGCTTCACCGAGTTCTTCGACGATCTCGGCGAGGCGGAGCGCAATCAGGTTTGGGGCATCACGTTTGCGCTCGATGAAACACCCGGCGCAGGCGCGGCGCTCGCTGCGTTTCCTGCCGAATTCAATGCGCTCGGCGCGCGTTTGCAGGCGCGCGTGCTGCATCGCATGCAGCGCGATACCGATGTGCAGCGGCGCGCGCGCATCTACGGCTTCGCGCAGCAGTTCGCGGGACTGCAGCCTGCGCTCGGGCGCTTTCTTGACGGCGCGTTTCGCGGCACGCGCTTCGAGGCGTCGCCGCTTCTGCGCGGGGTCTATTTCACGAGCGGCACGCAGCACGGCAGGCCGATCGATCGCGCAATCAGCGTCATCGCGCAATCACTCGGCTTGCGGCGTGATGTGATCTATAACCGCGATGCCTCCGGGCGCGCCTACTTCATCAATCGCCTGCTCAAGGAGGTGGTGATCGCGGAAGCGGGGCTCGTCGGACCGAACGCGCGCTTCGAGCGATGCAGCGCATGGCTGCGGCGCGGCGCGCTGGCGTTCGTCGGCGTCGTGCTGATGCTGGCGCTCGGCGCGATGGCGGTGAGCGATCAGCGCAACCGCGCGTATGTCGCGGACTTCGAGCGGCAGACGCAGCATGTCGCGCAACTGGCACGCGACGCGAACGCAGCCGCCGATCCGCTCGCCGTGCTGCCGCTGCTCGATGCGGCGCGCGCGCTGCCCGGCGGCTACGCGGACGCGGGCAAGCCGGTGCCGTGGCTCACGCGGCTCTGGCTGTATCAGGGCGACAAGCTCGGGCAGGAGGCGCGCGTGACGTATCGACGTCTGCTCGATCAGACTTTGCTGCCGGTCGCAATCGACGAACTCAATAAGGAACTGGCGAATGATACGGTATCCGAATCGAATCGCTATGAAGCGTTACGCGCCTATCTGATGCTCGGCGACGCGCATCATTTCGATGCGGCCGCATTGCGCGCGCATCTGGTTCCGGCGCTTGCAAACGGCGCGAGTCCGACGCAACGCGATGCGCTCGATGCGCACTTCGCCGCGCTCTTCGACAAGACGCACTTCGATCCCTCGTTGCCGCTCGATCAGTCGCTTATCAAGGCGGCGCGCGCGCGGCTGGCGGAATTGCCGCTGGCGCAGCGCATCGGCAACCGGATCGACGGCGAACTCGCGCAAGCCAATCTCGCGCCGTTCAGCGTGAGCGCCGCGGCTGGTCCGAACGCGCCGCTGCTACTTCGGCGCGCGAGCGGCGCGCCGCTCACCGCCGGCGTGGCGGGCGTCTATACGCGCGCCGGTTTCGCGCAATACATGCGCCTGCGCGATGCCGCGCTGACCGATGTTGCGAAAGATGCATGGGTGCTTGGCCGCGATGATGTCGCGCTGACGCCGGAGGGCATCAAGGCGCTGCGCGCCGCGCTCGATGCGCGCTATTTCGACGCCTACGTTCACGCCTGGGACGCGCTCATCGACGACGTGACCGCCGCACCCGTCACGAGCCTTGCCGATGGCGCGCGTATCGCGAACGAGCTGTCCGGGCCGGATTCGCCGCTGCGCAAGTTCATCGTAGCGGCGGCGCGCGAGACGACGCTGGGCAGCGGCGCAGCGACGACGCTTGTCGACGATCATTTTCAGCCGCTGCATCAGCTCGCTGGCAAGCCGGGCGATGCGGCATCGCTCGATCGCGCGTTCGCGCCGCTGAAGGATGCCGCCGTCTATCTCGATGCCGCCGACGCCGCGCGCCGCACGGGCCAGCCCGCGCCCGCCGGAGATGCGCTCGGTAAGCTGAGGCTTGCGAGCCAGACGAGCCCCGCGCCGCTCACGCCGGTTACATCATCGCTTGCGACGGCGGGGACGTCGCTCCTCGAAGGCGGCGAGCGCGCGCGGCTCGACGCGCTGTGGAACGCGAGCGCCGGACCGTTGTGTCGAGGCGCGCTCGCTGGCCGCTATCCGTTCGTGCGCGGTTCGACGCGCGACGTCGCCGCCGATGACTTCGGCAAGCTGTTCGCGCCGGGCGGTCTCATCGACGATTTCTTCCAGAAGAACCTCGCCACGCTGGTCGATACGAGCGGCCCGGTCTGGCAATGGCGCGCGGGCACGCCGCCCGTGGGCATGCCACGCGACGCGCTCGCGCAGTTTCAGCGCGCCGCGCAGATTCGCGACGCGTTCTTCCACGACGGCGGCCGCGATATGTCGATCCGCTTTCGCGTGAAGGCGCTATCGTTCGATCCGGCGGTGACGCAGGTCAATCTCGACATCGACGGACAGCAAGTCGGACTGAAGTCAGACACGCTCCAATCGATGCTGCTGCAATGGCCGAGCGGCAAGAACACGGGCCGCGCGAGCGCGCAATTCGATCCACCCGCGCCAATGGACTCCGCCGCGCTCGATGCGAGTGGTCCGTGGGCGCTGCTGCATCTGCTCGACGCGGGCCGGCTCGCCGCCACTGCGCAGCCGGATCGTTACACGCTCACGCTTGATTCAGCCGGGCGCAAAGCCGTGCTCGAACTGGATGCGACGAGCGTCATCAATCCTTTCAGGCGTGCGCCGCTTGAACAATTCCGTTGTCCGGAGCATTTGTGATGGGCTTTTCTCCGGGTGTCGCGGGATGCTTCGGCAAGCTGCGCGGCCACGGCGATTTCGTGACGCGTCGCTTGCCGATGACGTTTGTCGAGCCGTGGGACGCGATGCTTCAGGCGGGCCTGCTCGAAGCGCGCGCGACGCTCGGCCGTGCATGGCTCGATGCGTATCTGACCGCGCCGCTGTGGTGCTTCGCGCTCGGCGGCGGCGTACTGGGGGAGAGCGGATGGGCGGGCGTGCTGATGCCGAGCGTGGACAGCGCGGGGCGGCATTTTCCGCTGACGATCGCGGCGCGCGTCGAGCCGAATGTTTGGCCGATGTGGCTTCCTGATGCATACGCGTGGTTCGAGCGGTGTGGTGAGCTTGCGCTCGCGACGCTTTCCGGGACTGCGCGTTTCGCGGATTTCGATGCGGGATTGGTGGGGTTATCGAATGTCCGTGGCGCGGTGGATGCCGTTACGCCGTCATATGTCGGCACGCCGGGAATGAGCGATTGGTGGCACGCAGGCGCGGCGCGCGGGTGCGTGGGTTTGCCGGATGCGGGGTTCGTGGCGGGGTTGCTTAGGGACGGCTCGAATCAATCTCCTTAAAAGCAGGCGATAACCGCCGTCACGTTGTCCTTCCCACCCGCATCTAGCGCGAGCGCCACGAGCCGCCTGCATGTTTCTTCGATACCGCGCGATGTAACCTCAGCGAGCACCGCCTCGATCTCGCCATGCGGCACTTCCCCATGCAAGCCATCGCTGCACAGCAGATAACGATCGCCGGGCAGCCACGCATGCGTCTGCACCACAGGCGCGATTGACGGCAGCGGCCCCAGCGCCTGCAGCAGCACGTTGCGCGGCGGCAGATGCTCGATCGCGCCGTTCTCTATCGCCTGCTGATACAGCGTCTGATCGCGCGACAATTGCATAAGCTTGCCATCCCGATAGCGATACAGCCGGCTATCGCCGATATGAAACGCCACCAATGACGCCGCGCCGCGCGGCTGCCAGATGCCGGTCAGCGTCGTGCCCATCGATCGTTGCGCGAGACGCTCGCGCAGATTCATCGCGTGAAGCGTCGCGTTGGCGTGATTGAGCGCGTCGGTGGCGGCGCGCATCGCGCATGCGCACGCGTCCTGCACGGTGGCGTCGGGATCTTCGGGGTCGATCACACCGCTCGTTCTCGCATGATCGGCGAGCTTCCCGGCGACGCAGTCGAGCGCCGTCGCGCTGGCGCGTGCGCCAAAAGCGTGGCCGCCCATGCCGTCCGCGACCGCGACGAAATTCAGCGCCGCATCGATCAGAAAACGGTCCTGATTCTCGCGGCGCACGCGCCCCGTGTCGGTGAGGCCAAAGGCGTGGCAGTCGCCGAGGCGAATCGGTGCGCGGCGGGTGAGCGTGTCGGAATCCATCGGTCGTGCTCCTTCGGATGCTGGTCGTGATGATGAAACCTACAGTCCGACGTCGCGCTCGAATCGCGCGCGGTCGTGTTCATTGCTGATCGCCGCGGCGAGCCGTTCGTGCAGCGCGCGCAGGCTGTCCGCGCGCGCCGCCTCGCGTTTCGTCACGATGGCCGCGATCGGCCCGAGATAGACGGCGAGCTTCAGCGCGGCGGCCTGCACCTGTTCCGCGCCCAGCGATGCGAATCGCGACACATCCGGCGACAACGAAGCGCCGCCATGCGTCGTCGTACCCGCGCGCGAGCCGTCCGCGAACGCGGCGACGAACTGCGCGCGGCCTTTTTCCGACGGAACATGCGGCGCCAGCAAAGCCACGAGCCCAGACAAATCCGGCGCATTGGCGATACGCGCCGCCGCGCGTCGCACGAGTAAGCGCGCCACCGGTCCGATCTGCGCGGCGAGCCGCGTTTCGACCGACGCGAGCATGTCGGCTGGCCACATCGTCAGCGATGGCAAAGACCCGAGCGAGCCCGTTCCCGACGCGTGCGGCGCGACGCTCGACGCGACAGGCGCATGCAGAATCGTGCAGTCATCGTCGTTCGCGGGCGCGACTGAAGTCCGCACGCCACGCAGCGCATCGGCGAGAGCGGCGGCCGTCTGAAAGCGCGCCGAGGGTCGCCGGGACAACGCGCGCATCAACATGTCGTCGAATGCGGGCGGAAGCGCCGGATTGACCGCACACGGCAGGCGCGGCGTCTCGTGCATGACCTGCCGCATCACCTCCGCCTGCGATGCGCCCGCGAACGGGCGGCATCCCGTGAGCATCTGATACAGCACGATCGCGGCGGAAAAAAGATCGGAGCGCGCATCGACCGGCTCGCCCGTGAACTGCTCCGGCGACATATAAGACGGTGTGCCGATCATCGCGCCCGCGAGCGTCAGCGTCGACGATTCGACATGCGCCACGCCGAAATCCGCGACCTTGAGCCGGCCCTGCGCGCTGACCAGCAGATTCGCAGGCTTGATATCGCGATGCACGACGCCGTGATCGTGCGCGAAGCCGAGCGCGGCGAGCAACTGCGCGAACCAGTCGAGCGCTTTGGCCAGATCGGCCGGACGGCCCGCGTCGAGCATCGGCTTCAGGCTTTGCCCGCTGACGAGTTCCATCGCGATATAAGCGGTATCGCGCGTTTCGCCGTATTCATACACGCCGACGATATTCGGGTGCGTAAGTCTGCCCGCCGCCTGCGCCTCGTTGCGCAGCCGCGCCTTCAGGCTTTCGCGCTCGCCATGCTCGAACAGTTCGTGGCGCACGGTTTTCAGCGCGACAGGCCGCTCGATATGCGGGTCGAACGCGCGATAAACCACGCCCATCGCGCCCGCGCCCAGCACCCCGTCGATGCGGTATTTGCCGAGTTCGGTGATGCGCGGCGTGTCCATCGCGGCGGCGCTCACCTCATGCCTCGATGATCTTGAACGCTTCGACGAGACTCGTCTTCATACGCGCGAACGACGCCGCGAGCGAGGCGATCTCGTCGCGCCCGCGCTCGGTGAAGTCCGCGCTGTCGACATGACCGAGACTCGCCTGATCGGCGGCGCGGGACAGCGCGCGGATGCGCCGCGTCACCAGCAGATGCACCATGACGTTCAGCGCGATCAGCAGCAGCACGAACACGGCCAGCAGCGACGCGAGGAACGTGCGCAGCACCGCGTCGCTGCGCGCGGCGGGCAGCGCCATCGGCACCGATACGAAGTCCGCGCCAATGACATCGTGCATCGTCCAGTTGAAGCCGTTGTTCGGACCGTATTTGTCGATGAGCGTCTTCGGCGCGCGCGACGGCACGCTGTGACACTCCATGCACGCGGCATCGGTGATGCGATTCGGGCGCGCGATATACAGGTCCTTTCCGGTGGGCGTGTCGCGCAGGCCGACGATCTCTTTGAGTTCGGGTTTGTCGTGCAGATGACGGATCACATCCGTTTCCCAGTCCGATGGACGATCGCGCGGATTGGTCGGATTCAGCATCGTCGAGCGATAGGAGTAGCCATCGAGCCGCTTCTCCAGCGACATCAGCGTTTCGACCGCAGCGAACTGCGGCACGGATTGCGGCACGAAGCTGTACTTGAGCTGCGTCTGCAAGAGCGGCGTGATTTGCGACGCGGTGTAGTTCTGCGCCGCGCTCGCCGCTTCCATGAGAACGCGCGCGTTCTGCACGGTTTCGTCGATGGCCTCGCGGCGCAGCAACCCACGCGCGGCAAACCCGGCCGACACGAAGCCGACGACGAACACCGCGAAAAACACCAGATTGAACTTGACGGCGAGCGACAGTCTCATGACTCCACCTCGATTGATTTCTGCTGAACGGGCGTGACCGCTTGATGGCGCGGCATGGCGGGCGGCGGGCAGAGCACGCGCCGCCATTCGGGAAGCGCGCGCAGGTTCTGGCGCACTTGCGAGCGGAACGGCTCGGCTTGCGCGAGCGGCCGAAAGCGCGCGACAAAGCTGCGCCGGATGGCGAGCGGCGCGCTCAGCCAGTCGGCGAGATCGGCATACGTTGCGGGGCGTCCTTGCGCGGGCGCGACGGGTTTTGCCGTGACGCGCGCCGTGGCCGACGCGAGCGGATCGCGAAAGGGCCGCGGCATCGCATCGATGAACGCGGGCGCGGGGCGCGGACGCACATCGAGCGGCTTGCCGGCATCGCGTTCGGCATAGCGCTCGCCGTCGAGCGGCTCGCGGGCGTCGGCATGTTCGGGCAGAGCGAGCGTCATGCTGCCGGTTTCGAGAAAGAGCGCGGTGGCGTCGCGGCTCGCATGCAGCACGGCGGCGCCGTTGAGCAGCGTGGCGTCGAGCGTCGGTGTGTCGATGGAGAAAGGCGCGTTGGTATGTGCGTGCGCGATCTTGATCCACCCCGAGAGCAGCGCGAGTTCAGCGCCGTGCGGCGCGGCATCGATGGCAATGCGCGTATCCGCGCCGAGCGCGACGATCGTGCCGTCGCCGTCTTCGATCTGCGCGTTGGCGTGCGCGTCGGTGGCGAGCAGATCGCCTTGCTCCAGCGCGACGGGCGCATCAACGGCGAATACCGTGGTCGCGCGGATCAGCGTGATGGTTCCATCGGGAAACAGAATCGATTGTCCCGCCTGCGCGCACTGAAGCGCGCACAGCGTTGCAAGGGCGATGCCGATGCGCAGGACGAGCGGCAGGGTTCGTGTGTTCATCGCGGTCGATGCCTCCGGACATGATGGGCTTGCGACGAAAACAGCCATGCCCGCGCTTCTATTCCAGAAAAATTTCCACATCGACGATGGAACAAAACAGCGTGGTGCGGTGTTAGGTCAGTTTCACGTTGATGCTCACGCCGCAGCGATAAACGAAGACGCCTTCGCGAACGCGAAGGCGTCTGACCTGCATGCACGACGTACGAAATACGTCAGCCGTTCAGGAAGCCGAGCACCGCTTTACGGATCTTCAGATCCCACGTCTGTTCTTCAGTGTGACTGGCGGCGAGCTTGAGCAGACCAGTGACCATCGCATCGTCGGAGTTGAACGAGAATCCGGCGTCGTTCAGATAGTCCGATCCCCAGATCTTGAGGCCATCGACATACTTGCAGCCCGCCGTGAATTCCGCCTGCGTGACGACACTCTCGTCGTCCTTGAACATCGTGAGAAAGTGCATCTTGTCGCCGCAAATACCCGAGTTGAGCGCGAGCACGGAAAGCGCGGGTATCGGCACGGCATAACGCTTGAACCAGCTATTGAAAGCAATAGGGCGGGTATGCAGTGCATCGCGTTGCATGCGTGCGTCCCAGTATTGCTTCGCCTGCTCGCAAAAGCGTTTGATGCGTTTGATCTCGACGATCTTCCAGATGACCTTCGCGATCGTCTCGAGAACCGACACGACCGCATCCACGATGGTCGATGCGCCCTGGCTCGCGAACTGCATACCGAGGCTCGCGCCGCCCTTGACGAGGTCGTAGACGCCCGAGCCGATGCTCAGCTTCATCGCGCGACGGATCGCTTCCACGATGGTGCTCGGGTGGCCCGCCATCAATTGCACGTCGCGGCCCTGCACCCATTCGCGATACTTGGTAATGCTGCTATCGACCGTATTGGCAACGCCCTTGGCGATATCGAGTCCCGCGCCTATGAAAGGCGCCAGCGTGACGAGCAGCTTGCCGCACAGAAAATCGACGAGCTTGCGTAACAGCCCTGGCATCGTGTCGAGCGCGAAACCGCCCGGATCGTTGCGAATGTCCGCGACCTTCTCGCGAATCATGTCCCATAGCTTTTTCGCGCCTTCCTCGACTTTCGCGCGAATGGTTTCATAGAAACGCTTCGCCGCGCCGCTCAGAGCGGGCAGCGTGAAGTTGGCCACCGTGAGCTGATTCGACTTCACGAGCGTCGGTTCCTTGCGCTTCTTGATCTTCTTCTGCACCTGATCGAGCGCCAGCGATGCAGACTTCTGCACCACGCTGTTATCGAGCACTTCGGCAGCGTATCCCGCCGCTACATTCGAATCCGGCGCGAAGCCGAGGCCGGCGTTGGTGATATCGAAAGCGCCTTCCAGCAAGACCTGGAACGTGTCGTCCTCGATTTCAAGATTGCCGAACAGATACAGCACGCCCAGGCGCGAATTGATGAGCGCGGGGGTCATGAAGTCCTGAGCGCCGGCGGCGGCATCGGTGTCGCCCTTGCCGCGCAATTGCTGATCGGGCAGCGTGAAATACTTCGAGCTATTGCGCGAGTTTCGCTTCCACGCGTCGTCGCGGCCGGCGCAAAGCTGCCAGTTCTCGAACGCATTCACCAGCGTATGAAACTGATGCACGGTTCGATTGCGGTGATACAGGAGGATCTGCTGATCCAGGTCTTTCAACGCTGCGCCGCGCACCTGTAGCGGCGACGAAGTTCCTCTCAGCCATTCATCGTGGGGAACGATGTCGGGCAAGCTGGCGTAGGCGTAGGTCATGAATGGGCCTCCTCGAAATGATGAAAACAATCATTGAATTCCGGAGGCGTATCAGCACCACGGGATATCGTTGAGCTTCACGTAGCGGGTTTCGATCAGGCGGCCGCTGCGGCTGCGCAGGTCCACCCGATAGATGCAGCCGAAACTGAAAAAGCTTTGCTCCAGTACGAAGAGTTCGCGGTGCATGACGCCTCCTGCCTCGCCCGATTCGATCGAAGAACCGGACCTGTCGTGGCCGTCGCGGGGTGCAGCGGCTGTCGAAAGCAAAACAGCGGGACGCAGGGCTTTGTTCCGTGCCGAAGCGGCTATTTATTTGTGCGAGAAGGAGGAATAAAGGCGCTTGTGAAGTGTCTTGTGCCGGGTGATTGCGTGTGCGGTTCAGGTAGGCGGATTCACCGCGCGTGGCATCACAGAAGTCTCGGTGTCAGGAAACCGGACATCTCGCGTCCGGTTTCCTGACACTCAACGCCTGCCAAGATCAGCTTCACCCTTGCCCTGCGGGATTCTCGTCATTGGCATAGGCCTTGCATTTCGCTCCTCGCCACTTGAAGGAGTGAATCATGCGAAAGATGTTGATCAGTGCAGGCTCCGTACATCCTGCAGCACGTGCGATGGGTTTAATTGCGATTGCTGCGACGCTGCTCGCAAGCGCGGGCTGTGTGGCGCAGGCTCAACCTCAGCCGACGGCGGACGCACCGCCTCCGCCACCGCCGCCTGTGTCGGCGACAGGTTCCTTGCCGCCACCCCCGGCTGGCCCCGCTGTTGCACCACCGACTGCACCGCCCACTGCTCCACCAGTTCCCGGCGCTCCGCCGCCACCCGGTGCCGGCCCTGAGCCGCTCGGGGAAGATGCATCGGCCGTCACGTTGCAAGCCACGGTTTCCCGCTTTCTCACCAACCCCGATGGCGATGTCGATGGCTTTTTGACCAGCGACGGCGCACTCGTGCGCTTTCCACCGCATCTCAGTACACAGCTCACGTCCGCAGTGCGGCGTGGCGACAGCGTACAAATCAGTGGCTGGCGCGATGCGGGCGGCAATGTAACAGCGCAACGCATCACGGATACGCGAAGCGGCCAGGCACTGGTGGATCAACCGCCGCAGCCAGGCGCATTCCCGCTGCCGCGCCCCATGCGCGATGGGGCGCTTTCGCAACTGAGCGCGCAAGGTCAGGTTGTGCATGTCACGACCGCACCGCGCGGCGAGCCAGACGGCGTCATTCTCGCGGACGGCACAGTGATCAAACTTCCGCCGCCGGTCGCGCAGCAATTTCCCAATCTGATGCGTACGGGAGCAAAAGTCTCTGCACAGGGTTACGGCACGCGTAATCAGTACGGCACGGCGATGCAGGCAACGTACTTTGGTGCGCCCGGAAATTTGACGCGCATCTACGATCGTGCGCTGCCTAATCCCTGAAACATTGATGTCGACGAAATTGCCGAACTGACTGAGGTTCAAGCGTAGGACAACACTAAAAACCGGAGCCGCCGACATGCTGAGCTGGGTGCACTTTGGAGATTTGCACGCTTCCCCTGACGACGCGTTCGAAAGCGTCGGCCACCTCAAGAAGATGGTCGAGATGGTGAACGCGCGTTTTGCCGATCGCGTCGACTTTGCTTATTTGCCGGGTGACAACGCCAACAATGGCACTCCTGAACAGTATCAGCGGATTCTCTCCGCACTCGGTGGCCTCGGCATACCGCTCTACGCGATACCGGGCGACCACGACTTCGAACCGGGGCATCTGGAATCATTCGCGGCATTCGCCCGGGCGGCCTTGCCGATGTCTCGAGTCATAAATGGCCACCGATGCATCTTTCTCGATGTGGTGTCAGCCGGCCGCGGCGGACCGGATTTCAGGCTGTCGGCAATGGACCGGCACTGGCTTGGCAAGGAACTGGAGCTTTCCAGGGATGACCCCGCGCCGCCGGCTGTCTTCATGCACGCCTATCCGGGCGATGTGTTCGATGGCGACTCTCTGGCGCTTGCCTTCGCGCGTGCGAATGTCGCCGTGGTTGACACGGGTCATACGCACTACAACGAGCTGCTCAACGATGGCTCGGTCATCTATGCGGCAACGCGTTCCACCGGGCAGATCGAGGAGGAGGAGGGTCGCCCGGGCTTCTCGGTCGTGGCCATCGATGACGGCGTAGTCAGTTGGAAGTTTCATCCACTCGATGCGCCGCTCCCTTTTGTGATGATCACGCAACCGGTCGACAGACGGTTATATCGAAATCGGACGCAGCAATCGAATGCCGACCTGGTCGTTCGCGTGCTCGTATCGGGCGACGATATTCTCCACGTGACAGGCGCGTTGGACGAAATCGACTTTGACTTGCTGCCCCACGCGTTTGAACCGGGCATCTGGCACGCCACCTTGCCGCGCAGCCTGGCTGACCAAGGCGCAAATCTGGTGATCACCGCCCAGACAACCGACGGGCGAGTGGGTATCGATTCTGTCACGTATTCGGGTGCGCTCGGCCGTGATCAGCGAGCGCTCGACAGTCACTTGTCTCTCGGCACCGACATACATGCCGTAGCGCCATGGCCGGAACACGGCATCTTCGGCACGCAGCTCGGCCCCAACAAGAACGGACGCCACTGGTGACCTATGAGCCCTCAATTCGCGCTTGAAGGTTTGAATTTCTTCATGGCCGATGTGCAGGCAGGCATCGGCCCTTTCCTGGGTGTGTTTCTGCAGGCGCAAGGCTGGCACACCGAAGCGATCGGCACCGTGATGACGCTGGGCGGCATCGCAGGCATGCTTGCAACGCCTCCCGCCGGGGCACTGGTCGATGCGAGCCGCTACAAGCGATCCATCATCATCATCGCCGGCATCATGACCACGCTGGCTTCGCTGGTCTTATGGGTATCGCATTCCTATTCGATGGTCGCGGCGTCTCAAATCCTCACTGCGGTGACAGGCGCTGCATTGGGTCCTGCTGTCGCGGGCGTGACGCTTGGCATGGTGCGCGAACGCGGGTTCGATCGACAGTTCGGTCGTAATCAGGTTGCCAATCACGCGGGCAATGTAGTCGGCGCGGCGTTGTCGGGTTATTTGGGTTGGCGCTACGGCTTTGGTGCGGTCTTCGCGCTCGCGGGCCTGTTCGGCGTGATGACGGTGATATCGACTCTGCTCATTTCGCCTGACTCGATCGACCATGACAGCGCACGCGGGCTGGGTACGGGAGACGACAGCAAAGCTGGCGAGGAACACGATCATGCGAGCGGCTTTCGCGTGTTGCTGACGTGTCGTCCGCTGCTTCTGCTCGCGGCATCGCTCGCGATGTTTCATTTGGGCAATGCTGCGATGCTTCCTTTGTATGGCCTGGCGGTGGTCGCTGCTCATCAAGGGAATCCGAGTGCCTTCACGGCAGAAACGATCGTCATCGCGCAACTGGTCATGGTCGTCGCGGCAGTCTTCGCGAACAGACTGATCCAGCGTTGGGGCTATTGGGTCGTGATCCTGATCACGTTTCTCGCCTTGCCGCTGCGCGGACTCGTAGCGTC
>NZ_JAQFVG010000122.1 GCF_029439455.1 Caballeronia sp. BR00000012568055
CGGAAGACGCTGCGGAACCGATCGCCGCGAGCGGCACGCTGCCGAATATCGTCTTGATCGATGGTGGCAAGGGACAGGTCGAAATCGCGCGTCAGGTGTTCTCGGAACTCGGGCTCGATCACGGCATGCTCGTCGGCGTGGCAAAAGGCGAGGGGCGCAAGGTCGGCCTCGAAACGCTGATCTTCGCCGATGGCCGCACCGCGCTCGAACTCGGCAAGGAAAGCGCCGCGCTGATGCTCGTCGCGCAGATTCGCGATGAGGCGCATCGCTTCGCCATCACCGGGATGCGGGCGAAACGCGCGAAGGCGCGGCAGACGTCGCGGCTTGAAGAACTCGAAGGCGTCGGCGCGAAAAGAAGACAGCGTTTGTTGTCGCGCTTCGGCGGATTGCGTGGCGTGCAGGCGGCGAGCGTCGAAGATCTGGCGAGCGTCGAAGGCATTTCGCTTGCGCTCGCGCAGCAGATTTATCGTCAGTTGCATTGAACCCGCGTGCCGTGCTGCGCGGTGTATCGCCTTGTGAGCGCCGGATCGACGCGGCACAATGGCGGCTCCCTTTCATGTTGCTCATTCGCTTTCGCTCATGCCGTTCAATTTACCGATCTTCTTGACGTGGCTGCGAATCGTGCTGATTCCGCTCGTCGTGGGCGTGTTCTATCTGCCGGACATGATGATGAGCACGGAGCACAAGAACCTGCTCGCGATGGTCATCTTCGTGCTCGCCGCGCTCACCGATTGGTTCGACGGCTTTCTCGCGCGCAGATTGAATCAGACCTCCGCGTTCGGCGCGTTCCTCGATCCCGTCGCCGACAAGCTGATGGTCACCGCCGCCTTGCTCGTGCTCGTGCAGCTATCGCGGCTGAACGCGGTGCTCGCGCTGGTGATCGTCGGACGCGAAATCACCATTTCGGCGTTGCGTGAATGGATGGCGCAGATCGGCGCATCGAAGAGTGTGGCGGTGAATCAGCTCGGCAAGTTCAAGACCGTCTGTCAGATGGTCGCCATTCCGATGCTGCTGTTCTACGGCCCGCTCAAGATCAACGGCATTCCCTACATGATCGACACGCGCGTGTGGGGCTTATGGCTTATCTACGTTGCCGCCGTCCTCACCGTCTGGTCGATGTTCTACTACATGAAGCTCGCGTGGCCGCAGATTCGCGAACGCGGCGGAATCCTGTGAAAGAACGAGTCTTGCGAAAACTTGCGTCAAACACGAAAAGATCGCGCGAAAAAGGGTTGACAGCGTTCTAAGGCTTCTACATAATCTCGTTTCTCTGATGCGCGACGCCTGACAGCAACACGACGGCGAAGCAAAAACAGAGGAAGTAGCAAGCAGGAAAACGCGGGAGTAGCTCAGTTGGTAGAGCGCAACCTTGCCAAGGTTGAGGTCGCGAGTTCGAGACTCGTCTCCCGCTCCAGGTTTCGAAAATTCGAAGCATGCAGCGCAGTGGTTCAGGCGAAGCGGCATCGAAAAAGTAGCAGAAATAAATGCGGGAGTAGCTCAGTTGGTAGAGCGCAACCTTGCCAAGGTTGAGGTCGCGAGTTCGAGACTCGTCTCCCGCTCCAGTCAAAGGGGAAGCACAGCTTCCCTTTTTGTTTGGTGGATTGGTCGGCTTCGTTAAAGCGATCGACACCAACATCCGCTTGTGGCGCGGTAGCAAAGCGGTTATGCAGCGGCCTGCAAAGCCGTTTAGACCGGTTCGACTCCGGTCCGCGCCTCCACTTTAAAAGCCCTGATCCGTCAGGGCTTTTTCTTTTCCCGCGTCGGCTTTTCGTAGGCGGCGCGCGGCATAATTTCGTGTCTTTGTATTGCGCATGCCGCTATCCCGATTCCCATGACCGACCGACTCTCCGACCTTGAATGGCGCTGGAAGCGCTTCGACGATCTCACCAGCACCGAGGTGTACGACATGCTCGCCGCTCGCAGTGCAGTGTTCGTGGTCGAGCAGAATTGCGTGTATGGCGATATCGACGGGCTCGATCTCGATGCGTGGCATCTGTTCGCTTATGCGCCCGGTGAAACGCGTCCTGCGCTTGCGGGTTATCTGCGTGTGTTGCTGCCTGGCTTTCCGCAAGAGCAAGAGAAGGACGTGCGCATTGGCCGCGTGCTGACGACGGCGAAGTTTCGCGGCTTCAAGCTCGGCAACGCCATGCTCGAACGCGCGCTCGAACATATCCTCGCACAATGGCCGGACGAGCCGGTGAGCCTGCACGCGCAGGCGCATCTGCAAAACTTTTATGGCGCGTTCGGCTTTATGCCTTCGTCCGGTATTCACGATGAAGACGGCATTCCGCACGTGTGGATGCGTCGCCCGGGCTTTCCTTCATGATGCTGCGCGCTTCGTGCTGCTGATGCGCCCACGCGGAGCACGTCGTTCGTGACGCAGGCGCGAGCGCGCCGATAATCGCAGCCAGTGACGCAGCGCGATCAACGCGCCGATCACGCTCATCATCGAGCCGGGAATCCAGAGCAGAAGGCCGCCGATCTGCTGATCGCGCATCGGCGT
>NZ_JAQFVG010000123.1 GCF_029439455.1 Caballeronia sp. BR00000012568055
CGACGCCCTATGTGGTGGCAAGTGAAGCCTTGCTGGTCAAGAAAAGCAGCGGCATTCAATCGGTCAAGGATATGGGCAATCGCACCATTGCAACCGTCAAAGGCTCGACCAATGGCGATGAAGTGCGCTCGCTGAATATCCCGATCAAGATTCAGGAATACGACAGCTCGCAGGCCGCCATTCTTGCCGTGAAGCAAGGCCAGGCCGACGCGATGATCGAAGACAACAACTTCCTCGCGTACCAGGCCAAGCTCGATCCGGAACTGTCCGTGACGAACGAAGCCCTCGTGCCGCTCGAATACAACGCATTCGGTGTGAAGGCCGGCGACCAGCAGTGGCTCAATTATCTGAACCTGTTCCTCTTCAATATCAACGCATCGAAGCTGAATGCGCAGCTTTACAAGAAGTGGTTCGGTGTCGATCCGCACTATTCGCTGAATCCGCAGTAATCCGAACGATTCAAACGCTCAGGCTGGAGATCACATGAGCTACCAATGGCTGACCCTCGCGGGCTACCTGTCCGACTTTCTGCACGCGGCATCGCTCACGCTCCAAGTGACCGTGCTGTCGTTCGTGCTCGCGGTGCTGCTCGGTCTGGTGGCGGCGCTCGCCAGTATCTCGCCGGTCGCGGCATTCCGCTTCATTGCGCGATGCTATGTGGAAGTGATCCGCAATACACCGGTACTGCTGCAGATCTTCATCGTGTTCTTCGGCCTGCCGTCGGCGGGAATCGCACTCGATGCGTATTGGGCCGGCGTGATTGCGCTGGGCCTGAACGTGGGCGCGTATCTGTCGGAAGTGTTCCGCGCGGGTATTCAGTCGGTGCCGCGCGGACAGATCGAAGCAGCGGGCATTCTCGGGCTGGAACGCGGGCAGATATTTACGGAGATCGTGTTGCCGCAGGCGGCGCGCGCGGTGTATCCGGCCATCGTCAATTATCTGATTCAGTTGTTGCTCGGCACGTCCTTGCTGTCGGCGATTGCATTGCCTGAGTTGACCGGCACGGCCACCGTCATCAACTCGCGCACGTTGCTGTATGTGCAGACGTTTTCGGTGACCTTGATCGCGTATCTCGTGCTCAGCAATGCGCTTTCGTGGCTGGCGGGCGTGTTTGGTGCAAAGGTATTTCATCCACCGCTGGTGATGCGCCCGCGCGCGCGTTTCAGCGGCTTGTTCGTGCGTCGCGCACGGCAGGCTTAACTCTCGCATCGGAGCGAATCATGTCATTCGAATTGCTGAGAACCAGTCTGTCGATTTTGTTGCAGGGATTGGTCACCACGTTGTTGCTGTCTTTGGCCGCGATCATCGGCAGTACGTTGATTGGTCTGCTTGCTGCGGTGTTGCGATCGTTCGGGCCATACGGCACCTCGCGTATCACTCAGTTGTACACAGAGTTGTTTCGCGGCACGCCCGTGCTGATCACGCTGATGTTTATCTACTTCGGCGTGTCGTATTTCGGCTATGCAATCGATGTATTCGCGGCTGGCGTGATCGGTTTGAGCGTGTATCAGGGCGCATATATCGCGGAAGTGTTTCGTGCGGGTATCGAAGCGGTGCCGAAGGGTCAGTGGGAAGTGTCGCAGATTCTCGGCCTCAATCGCACGCAGGCGTTCAGCTTCGTCGTGCTGCCGCAGACCGGGAAGATCGTGCTGCCGCCGCTGATCGGACAGTATCTGTCGCTCATCAAGGACACGTCGATTGTCAGCATGATCGGCATGTCCGAACTGATGCACGGCGGACAGGCCATTGTGGATCGCGTCGGACAGCCGGTGGCGATCTATGGTCTCGTCGCAGTGATTTACTTCGCGGTGTGCTTCCCGCTTTCGCAATGGGTCCGCCACCATGACCGCAGGAGAATCTCGTGAATCAAGTCAGTCAGAACAAGCCGGTCATTTCGTTGAACGGCGTAAATAAAGCCTTCGGTGCAACGCGTGTGTTGCAGGGTATCGATCTCGATGTGCGCTCGGGCGAAGTGCTCGTGTTGATCGGCGCATCGGGTTCGGGCAAGAGCACGGTGCTGCGCATCATGGCCGGACTCGAAACAAGCGACTCGGGCGAAGTCTGGGTCAACGATGTCCCGCTTCACGACCCGCGCCGCGCGCGAGAAATTCGCGGCCATGTCGGCATGGTGTTTCAGCAGTTCAATCTGTTCCCGCACAAGAAAGCGCTCGGCAATGTCACGCTCGCGCTCATCAAGGCACGCCGCATGAGTCCCGCCGACGCCCGCAAACGCGCAATGGAAACGCTCGATCGCGTGGGCCTGGCCGAACGTGCGGATCATTACCCGAGCCAGCTTTCCGGCGGTCAGCAGCAGCGTGTGGCGATTGCACGCGCGCTCGCGGTAGAACCCGGCATCATGTTCTTCGATGAAGCCACCTCCGCGCTCGATCCCGAACTCGTCGGTGAAGTCACGGAAGTGATGCGCGGCCTCGCACGCGATGGCATGACGATGGTCGTCGTCACGCACGAAATGGGCTTTGCGCGCAAAACTGCTGATCGCGTCGTGTTCATGGATAAGGGCGTAATCGCGGAACAAGGCGCGCCCGAGCAAATTTTCGTGAACCCGGCCAACGAACGCACGCGCCAGTTTCTGCATCGCGTTCTGGATCATTGACGGAGTATTCGCATGGCTGGTACGGATACATCGCGCGCTCGGGGTGTGGATCGCGTGATCGCGATTTTTCGTCAGTTGCATATCGCCCAACGTCCCATGACGATGCGCGAGCTTATCGAAGCGACCGGTGCGCCGCGATCGAGCATCTATGAATTGGTAGCAATCCTGACTGACGTGGGCTGGCTGGAAACATCGGCGGATGGCAGCGTGTTTTTTGGCCGTGAGATGCACTATTACGGCTCCGATTACGCCACGCACAACGATCTGATCAGCCGCGCGCACCTGTCCATTCTTGCGCTGGTCCGCAAGTATGACGAGACCACGCAGTTGTGCATGCTCGAAGGAAACAAGTACACGGTGGTGTTATCGGAAAGCAGTGCGCGGCCGTTCACCATCAGCTCGGATATTGGCGTACGCGTGCCGATTCCATGGACCGCCACGGGCCGTCTGCTGCTAGGCCATCTGAACGCCGATGAAATCCGCACGCTCATTCCCGCCGAAGATTTCGTGCTGGATAACGGCGTGAAGATCGAATTCGACGAGTTTTATCGCGACGTACAGCATGCGAAGGATCAGGGCTATTGCTGCACTGAAGGCTTGTCGAATGCGTTCCGGCTTTGTATGGCCGCGCCGGTGCGCGATCGTGCGGGCTTGCCGATTGCGGCGCTGTGCTTCATGACGAGCCGCGATACGGGCCCCGAGCGCCGCGCCGCCATGCTCGATGATCTGCTTCAGTCTGCCAAAGCTTTATCGCACAAGTAGCGTGAGTGTATGGACGATGATCTCGAAGAGAAGCTCCGCCTTCAGCAATCACGGATCGATCAGCTCGAACAGGAGAATGTCGCGCTGAAGGAGATCAACGGGATATTGCAGAAGGCGGTTGCTTATTACTCTTCAACCAGCACTTCAGCCAGCGAAACGCGGTTCGGGCAGTCCGCGAACGCCTAACCCGGTCACGGCGAACAAGCCGCCTTTATCCTTCTCTTTTTGCGGCAGCCCCCACATCGGGCGGCCCATTGTTGATACGTACAACGTATCGAGACTCGGGCCGCCGAACATCACGCTCGTCAGATTCCGCACCGGAAACTCGACGATACGATCCAGCTTGCCGTCAGGCGCAAAGCGCAAAATGCGGCCACCAAAAACAAGCGCCGACCACACGTAGCCTTCTTCATCCACAGTCGCGCCATCGAACGTACCGGCCATATTGTGGGCCGATGCAAACAGCCGCTTGTTACTGATCGCGCCCGTCTCGATATCGTAATCGTAGGTGTACATTTCCTTGCTGTACGTGTCCGTGAAATAGAACGTACGATTATCAGGACTCCAACACGGTCCATTTGAGCAACTGATCCCCGAATCGAGCCGCGTGATCTTGCCATCCGTATCCAGCCGATACAACCCGCCGCTGCGGGTCGATCGCTGCCCGCGATCCGCGTCATAACGATCGAAGTCATACGACATGGTTCCGGCGATAAAGCGCCCGCGCCGATCCACCTTGCCGTCATTGAAACGCGTCTCCGGATCGTCGCTTTCCGGGTCACCGATGAACTCCACGGTCTGCGCATCGAAGTCGTAAAAATGCAGGCCGTTGGCAAGCGCGACCACGGCACCGCCCTTTTCACGCAGCGCCATCGAACCGATATGACGCGGCACGAAATAGCGCTTCACATCGCTGCCATCCGCGCGGCAACTGTAGATTTCCGCGGCGGTGCTGTCGATCCAATAAAGCTTCTCTTCCTTTACGTCCCACAACGGGCCTTCGCCGAGATGATTGTTGGCATCGACCAGCAGGCGCACTTCGGGCATGTTTGTCTCCTTTAGTTCTTCTACTCTTTGGTTGAGCGTCGATGTGCAAGTAAAGCCATCAGGCGTCGATCACGCCAGCGACTGCGTGCTTCAATCTGATCGCGCGGCAATACGGCGCGACGTTCTGCATCGAGCTTGTCGAGCGTCGCGGCGGGCCAGTCGAACGGCACGCGCGTTTCCGCAATGCGCTTGTAGGTACCGCCATAGCGCGATGCGTAATCCGCCACGCCACCCGGCGCGTTCAGGTCGATGGTCTCGAACGGTCCCATAAACGACCAGCGCAAACTGAGGCCGTCGCGCATCACAGTATCGAGGTCTTCGGCGGTGGCATAGCCTTGTTCGTAGAGGCTTAGTGCTTCGTCGAGCACCGCGCCTTGCAATCGGTTCAGCAGAAAGCCTGATATCTCTCGATTCACCGTCACGGGCTTTTGTCTCGCTGCCTCGTAGATCGCGCGGGCGCGTTGCATGGTGTCGTCGGACGTCCACGGCGCGCCGCAAAGTTCGACCAAGGGCACGAGCGAAGGCGGATTCACCGGATGCGCGACGACGCATCGCGCGCGCCCTTGCAAGCCTTCCGTGAAGGTCGATGCGGGCAAACCTGAAGTCGAACTCGCGAGCAACGCATCCGCCCTGGTCAGGCGGTCCAATTCAGTGAACAGCGCCCGCTTTGCTTCGACGATTTCAGCTATGTTCTCCTGAACGAGATCGGCATCGGCCACCGCGTCTTTCAGCGCGACGCACGCTTCAATACGAGCCACGATGGTTTCAACCGGTTCATCGAGCAGTCCGAACGATGCGAGATCGCGCACGGTTTCAGTGATTGCGGGAATCGCGCCATCGAGCATATCTTTCGATGCGTCGTGAATCTTCACGTCAAAGCCGCTGCGCGCGAACACGATGGCCCACGCGCGTCCGATCCGGCCCGAGCCAATCACGGCAATTTGCTTTGCTTGCATGCGTTTGTCCCTTGTTTCAAGCACGTTTGTCGCGCAACGTGATGACAGCCGCCAGCACGACGAGTCCGTTGATGATGTCTCTCACCGCAGGCGGCACCGTCGTGCCTGCGAGCAGCGTGCCGAGCGCGGTCAGCAGCAACGCGCCGCCGAACACGCCGAGATAATGTCCGCGTCCGCCCGTAATCAGCGCTCCGCCCACGACGACCACGGCAATAGACGGCAGCAAATACGGATCGCCCATACCGAGAAACGCCTGCGAACTAAAGCCCGCGAGCAGCAAGCCGACGAGCGCCGAGCATAATCCCGACAGGCAATACACTGCGATCAGCGTCGAACCGACACGCACGCCCGAGAGCTTCGCCGCAACAGGCGAATTGCCGACTGCATACACGCGTCGTCCAAACGGTGTGCGATGAAGCAACAGCAACGCGATCGCAAGAAACAAGGGCACGCTCCACGCCGCCAGCGATAACGGCCCGATGCGTCCGTTCGTGAATTCGCTGATCGACGAAGGCGACCATCCTTGCGGCGAGCCGTTGCAATAGATCAGCGTCAGCCCTTGCAGCAAGCCATTTGCTGCGAGTGTCACGACAATAGGCGGCAAGCCGAGCACGACGACACCCACGCCATTGAACACGCCAACGAGCAAGCCCACGCACAATACGACCGGCACGGCCCACACGGCCGCGCCATTCAAGCCATGCGTCAGACCCGTTAATAAAACGCCCGATAGCGTGATAAGCCACGGCATCGACAAGTCGAGACCGCCGGTGAGAATCACCGCGCCTTGTCCGAGACCGAGGATCGCGAGAAACAACGTGAGCGTGAGCAAGCTGCTATAGAAATTCGCGCTGATGAGCACGCCCGGTCCATACACGATGCCCGTAATCGCCACCACACCGAAGAACAACGCATACGCAGGCACCACATACTTCACCCATTCGCGATTACGTTCGATCCAGTCCGCGAGCGCGCGGCCCTTCAACTCCGTATTCTCGATGGGCCTGAACGATGCCACTTCGAACGACACGCGCCGCGCATGTGAATCATCCTTCGCGCGCGTGCCGGTTCGCAGCGCCTTGATCCATTGCGCCGCATGACGCATCGATTCATGCGCCGCCGATTGCTTGCCGATCGATGAACCAAGTACCGCGAGAATCAGAATGACCGCTTCGGCAATCGTCGTAAAGAACGCGGACACGTTCAGCACCAACAGGATGTTGACCGTAATCATCAGCGTCATCGCGGCGAATACCGTGCCGAGCGCGCCACCGCGTCCGCCGCCGAGCAGCGTGCCGCCGAGGACCACGGCGGTGAACATCGACAGAAGCAAGGGGCGGCCAACGAGTGGATCGGCCGAACCCGTTTGCGCCGATACATACAGCCCCGCCGCCGCGTAAAACATGCCCGCCAGCGCGTACGTACCGATGCGATAACGCGTGACGGGCATGCCGTTCGCATACGCGCCGTCCGGGTCACTGCCGAGCGCGTAGATGCCCATGCCGAATCGCGTGCGCCGTACGAACGCCCATATCAGCAACGCAACGATCAGTAATCCTGCAGACATCGGCAACTTGTCGGGAATCAAATCCGACGTGAGGAAGCCGCCGAACTGATCGCCGACGCTGCCGCCCGGTTTGTTCTGAATCAGCAAAGTCACGCCCTGCACCATGAACATGGTCGCGAGCGTCACAACGATGGATTGCAACCGAAACCACGCAATCAGCGCGCCGTTCACTAATCCGATTCCGCCGCCGATGGCAAGTATCAACGCGACGCCCGCCCATTGCTCGACCGGCGAGCCTTGCACGAAGCGCACCGCCAGCACGTTCGCCAGCGACACCACCGCCGACGCCGACAGATCGAAGCCGCCCGACAGCACCACGATGGTCTGGCCGATGGCCGCGAGCGCAAGTGTCGTCGCACTGGAAATCACGGAGCCGATATCGTACAAACCGACCGGCGTGGCCGACAACGCGACCCACGCCACCATCATCGCGACAAGCGCACTGATCGCGATAATCAGCCCGCGATGATGGTCGATACGCGCGCCGACTCCCACGCGCGCGCCCGGCCGCACGATCTCGCTGTCAGGCGACGCAATGGCTATCTTCATGAATGACCTCTCAACTCGAAAGCATCTTGCGCATCACGGTTTCTTCCGTGAGTGCATCGCCCGATAATTCGCCGACATTGCGCCCGCGATACATCACACTCACGCGGTCGCATACATTGACGAGTTCGGGCACATCGGTCGAATAAAACAACACCGCGCCGCCTGCTGCCGCGAACGCGCGCATCAGCACAAAAATCTGATGTTTGGTGCCGACGTCGATGCCACGTGTCGGATCGAACATCAGCCAGACGCGACTTTGCGTCAGCAGCCATTTCGCCATCGCGATCTTCTGCTGATTGCCGCCCGAAAACGATAAGCATGGCTTATAGAGTGCGCGCGGATTGACTTCCATCTGCGCAAGCGACTGCGTGATTGCAGCCTGCTCGCGCTTGCGATCTATCAGACCGAAACGTGAATATCGACCGATCACGGGCAAGGACACATTCTCGCCACCGGGCAAGCGCAGAAACAAACCCTCCGTCTTGCGATCCTCCGGCAAAAAGCTGGTCGATACACCCGCTTTCAACGAATCCGCCGTGGACGTGAGCGTGACCGGCTTGCCGTCGATGCGTATCTCGCCATCATCGATATATGTCGCACCGAACAGCGCTTCGAACAACTCGCGCTGGCCCATGCCTTGCAAAGCCGCGATGCCGTGCACTTCGCCGGGCTTCAACGTCAGATCGAAGTCCGTGACGACGCCATCGACACGAATGTTTCGCGCTTCGATGGCAGGCACCGCGTCTTCTTTCACGGTCGCAACTTTCGGCGGATACTTCGCCTCGATCGAGCGTCCGATCACCAATCTGATTACTTCGTCATCCGATATATCTTTGGTATCGAACGCGCCCACATCACGACCATTGCGATACACCGTCAAACTATCGCAAAACTCCCGCACTTCCTGCATGCGATGCGAGATGAACACGAAGGTCACGCCTTTCGCCTTCATCTCGTCGATCCGCCGCGACAGCCACGCTACATCCGCACCGGATAAGGCAGAAGTCGGTTCATCGAGAAGCAGCACTTGCGGCCCACGCACGATAGCCTTCGCAATCTCGATCTTCTGACGCACGGGCAAGGACAAATCGCGTATGTAGGCACCGGGACGTACATCGGATAATTCGAGCTTTTCCAGCCATTCGGAAGCCTGATGCTGCGCCTCCTTCCTGCGAATGCGCCCAAGAAAGCCGACCGGCTCATACGACATCAACAGGTTCTGCGCGACCGTGAGATCGCGCACCAGCGTCATCTCCTGAAACGCGGTCTGCACGCCCGCACGATGCGCGTCTTTGGGGCCACGCATCGAGACGTCGTGGCCCATCACGCGGATGCTGCCCGTATCGGGCTGAATAAGGCCGGACAGCAGCTTTACCGTGGTCGATTTGCCCGCGCCGTTCTCGCCGAGCAGCGCGTGTACCGCGCCGCGCTTCACACGGAACGACGCGCCGTCGAGCGCGACCGTCGCGCCGAAGCGCTTGGTCACGTCCGACAAATCGATCGCGAGAGGATCGGTGATCGCGTGCATTGCGTCAGTCCTGGTTACCCGTCAGCGCGGCATTGAAACCGACTTCCTTGGTGTCTTCCGAGTAGATATCGGCGAACCAGCCCGGCGGCACTTTATCCGGCGGGAACGCGGTACAGCCCGCCTTCAGTTCATCGATACTGCCGGTCTTGCAGAGCTTCGATTCCGACGTCAGCACCAGCGGCAGCTTGAGCGTCACGCGCGCAGGGAAGTCCCCGCCATCGAGCTTGCGCACCGCCATTTTCAAGGCCATCGCACCCGAATACGGCGGCGCTCCATAGGATATCGAACGATATCCGATCGAACGATAAGAGCCTGTGCCCTTCACTTCGCCCGGCGGCAACATCTGAATGCGGTGCCCATTCGACGACTCGCCCGCGCACGGCTTGATCTTGTCGTCCGCAATGCCCGCTTCGAGCTGCATCGATGCCGCCGTGAAGCAGCCGACCTGCATCCACAGGCCATCGATCTTGTCCCAGCTATTGGTGGCGAGAATCTTCGACAACTCGGTTTTCGCCGTCGCCTGACTCCACATGCCCGTGCCTTCCGCCACGACCTTGATGCCGGGGAACTTCGCGAACACGGCCTTCGCCGCTTCGGTGCGCGCACGATCCACCGACGTGCCCGGCACGCCGTTAATCATCACAATATTGCCCTTGCCGTTGATGGTTTTGGCAAGCCATTCAGCGGTAACCGTGCCCGCCTGATGCTGATCGATGGTCACGTTATGCGCACACGGTTCGGTAACCTCACCATCGTATGCTGCAACGACCACACCTTTGGAACAGGCGTTCTTGATCGCACGATTCAACGCGGTCGGTGAAATCGGATAGATGATGATGGCCTTCGCGCCCGCCTGCACCATCGAGTTGATTTGCTGAATCTGCTTCTGCGCGTCGGTGCCCGCGACCTGCACTTCGAGATCGACCTTGTCTTTGAGCGCGGGCGTGTTGGCCATTGCCTTGACCATATTCGCGGCCTCGGTCTGCCAGTCGTTGCCGACATAGCTCATCGACAAGAATATTTTGTACTTGCCCGCTGCGTGCGCCTGCCCCGAAACCGCGAGCGTCGCCGCAACCGCGAGGCCGAGCGCAACCCGGCCCGCATGACGAATCGACTGCGTCCATGCTTTCATGTCTTCCTCCGAATCTTGGTTTTTTCGTCTGCTCTACTTAGCGATATGTGGCAAGCGCGCGCTTGCCGGCAATGCAATGCCCGAACTGCCCGGCACGACATTCGGGTCGTGTCCGGGAATAACGAAATCTGCAATCTGACGAATACGCGACAAGGAGCCTATTTCCGCGAGCGTTTCATGCACAATGCCCACCGGCACGAGATCGATGATGTTCTCCATGCAGTTTGCGCAGTCGCCCGCAATCAGCACGACGCCATCATCCGTGTCCACCGCGACGGACTGATGCCCCGGCGTATGTCCCGGCGTCGGCACCACGCGCACGCCAGGCACGATATCTGTCACGCCATGCACGAACTGCCAGCGAAAATAAGCCAGCGGTTCGCGGCCGATCAGGAACTCCTGGTAATAGGTCGCCTGCGTCGGCAGAGGATGCCCCGAGTATTCCCACTCGGCCGCCTGCACGATAAAGCGCGCATTCTTGAACAGCGTGTTGCCGCCCGAATGGTCGTAATGCAAGTGTGTATTGATGACGATATCCACATCGTCCGCGCTCCAGCCCACGTACTCCTTGAGCGCGCGTTCGAGCTTCTCTTCCGGCGCCTGCTCACATGGACACACGAAATTAGCGACCCAGCCCGGATCGTGAATGCCTGTATCGACGACGATCTTCTTCTGCGCGCCGACAATAGCCGTAGACCATACCGGCACTTTGATCTGTTGTCCGAAATAGCGTCCGTAGATTTGCGACGAGCGATCCACAGTGAGCCAGCCTGTCGGCATCGCGACTACTTTCAGCTTCGGTCTGTCGTACACGACGCCCTCCGCGTATCAGAAGTTGGTTTCGCTCGCGCCTTTCAGTGCGAGCATTTCGCGCGCTTCGGCCGGTGTCGCGATATCCAGCGACAAGCCTTCGATCACCTGTTTGATCTTGCGCACTTGCGCTGCGCTCGAATCTGCGAGCTTGCCCGGTTCGAGCCACAACGAGTCTTCCAGCCCCACGCGCACATTCGAACCCTGCGCCACGCCGATAGAACCAAGCGGTATCTGGTTACGTCCCGCACCGAGAATCGACCATACGTAATCCTTTCCAAATAGCCGATCCGCCGTGCGCCGCATATGCGCGAGGTCTTCCGCATGCGCGCCGATGCCGCCCAGCAAACCGAATACGCTCTG
>NZ_JAQFVG010000124.1 GCF_029439455.1 Caballeronia sp. BR00000012568055
TGATCGCGTCATTGGTTTCGAGATCGATCAGGTCCCATGTGGTGTTCTTGGCCTGCTCCATTGCCGAGAGTTTGGCGAGTCCGCCATCGTACGATTCGAGCGAAAACTGCGTGCCGGTCGCTTGCGTGAACGGCTCCATCCAGGCCTTTTTAGCCGCGTTTTCGTATGCGCCGCCGAAGGTCACCACGTTCAGCGTTTCCGCTGCGTGCGTGGTCACCGTTGCGAAGGCGAAAACAGCGAGTGCGGCGCATTGTGCTTTGAGTTGAGTGCGCATGTCAGTTGGCTCCTGCGGGTGCGGTCGTGATGAGGGAAGGTGAGGGCGTGGGGGTGGAATCGATCGCGGGCGCGCTTTTGGGCACGCTCATCGCCAGAATCTTGCAGTCGTCGTGACGCCACGCGACATCGATCATGTCGCCGGAAGCAGGCAGCGCGTGACGCTGCGTATTGGGCACTTTCACCACGATGGCATCGCGCGAACCCAGCGTCAGATGCACGCGATGATGGTCGCCGCAGTACACGAGTTCTTCCACGCGTGCGCGTACGACATTGCTGTGTTCATCGGCATGAGAACCTTCGGCGCTCGGGATATGCGCGCGTTCGGGGCGCAGCGCGAGCATGGCTTCATCGCCTGTGCGCAGGCCTTGTTCGCAGCGTCCGCGAATGATGCTGCCATCGGATAACGCGAAGGTGGCCCACTTGTCATCGGCGCTCACGACGCGTCCCGTCAAACCATTGTTCTCGCCGACGAAGTTAGCAACGAACGCGTTCTGTGCGTTCTCGTATAACTCGCTCGGCGTCGCGGCTTGCTGAATGCGGCCATCGGAAAACACGGCGACGCGGTCGCTCATGGTCAACGCTTCGGCCTGATCGTGAGTCACATACACGATGGTCAGCGACAACTCACGATGCAGCCGCATGATTTCGTACTGCATGGTTTCGCGCAGGCGCTTGTCGAGCGCGCCGAGCGGTTCGTCCATCAGCACGACGCTCGGTTCGAACACGAGCGCGCGCGCCAGCGCCACGCGTTGCTGCTGGCCGCCGGACAACTGCGCAGGCCGCCGATTCGCCAGATGCGGCAACTCGATCATCTCCAGCGCACGTTTGACGCGCGCCTTCTGCTCCGAGCGGCTCATGCGACGCACCGAAAGCGGAAATGCTACGTTATCCGCAATAGTCAGATGCGGAAACAGCGCATAGTTCTGAAACACCATGCCGATGTCGCGTTGATGCGGTGGTTTGTCATCGAGCCGCTTTCCGTCGAGCCGAATCTCGCCTTGCGTGGGCGATTCGAAACCCGCGAGCATCATCAGCGTGGTGGTCTTGCCCGAACCCGAAGGCCCGAGCAGCGACAGGAATTCTCCCTTGCGCACGTCGAGGTTCAGATCGTCAACGACATAGTTTGCGCCGTCGTACGACTTGCTCACGCCCGAGAACGAGATGAAGGAAGGGTCTGACATCGTATGGCGTCCTGTCGTTCTTAATGCGGTTTAAGCTTGCCCGCGATATAGCGCGCAAAGTCGAAATTGGGCCGTTCGAGATGACTCAGATGCCCGGGCTTCGCAAGCGGCGCATGCACGCCGCGAAACACGGCTTCTACGCCTCGCTTGTCTTCGGCATTCACATCGTCGAGTAATTTCTTGAGTGTGATCATGTGCGCGTTCGCTCCCGAGTCGGCGATGAATTCCGGCGCAAGGCCGCCGCCAAAGCGAATATGCACGCGGTCAACGCCTTGCGGCTGCAACACCAGATACCAGAAATAACCGGGCGTAAGCGTGATTAAATGCGTCGGATA
>NZ_JAQFVG010000125.1:0-1578 GCF_029439455.1 Caballeronia sp. BR00000012568055
TCGACGCCGACCTGCTTGAAATTCTTGACCCACTGCCCGTCACGACCGTGAACGCCGATGTGCTTAAACCGCATCGCCAGTGGATCGACAACTGGTTGCGCATGTTGCCGTATGTCACGAGTAATGGCCGGTTTATATCAAATGACTTCCTTGACCGGATCGAACACGGCGTAACGTCGCCGAAGCCGCTATACGCCATCGACTACGACGCACTGCCAGCCGATCCGATCCTGACCCGCGCCGCAGTCTTCGATCTGACCCGACGCGGTCGGCTTGTGAGCCCGGATCTGCGCATTGGGGCACTCAGCAGGCATACGCGTTTCACGCAGATCATCGCGACAGAGGATACGTCGTGAAAACGCCGGACTGCCTCACGCGTCGGGCACTCGCCCCGGAGTTGCGTGATCTGCACAGCTGGCCAACAGTCGATCCGTCTGCACTGCCGGAAGCGCGCCGGACGATTTTTCTGCGCCGTGAGCAGGCGATTCGCCAGTACCTGGAAGGCCGGAGCCTGACGCTGATCGAGAGTGCGACCGGAATCCGGCGCGCGCAGTTGTACCGCCTGCTCGCACGCTGCACCACGCCGCATGACGACGGGCGTATCCAGGGCTTCCGCGCGCTGGTGCCTCATGTGCGCACGCGGGGCTATGTTCGGACCCAGCCCACGCAACCGCGCGTCCCCGGCAAGCGGGGCGGGGCGGCAGGAGCGATGGCGCAGCTGCTCGCGCGGCACGAGGTACTGGCAGCGTTCCTGAAAAGACAGATCCAGTTGCGCAAGGTCTACTTCGGCGCGCGCGGCGAACTGCGCGGCCTGCGTGCGACGCACCGCGAGTTTCTCAACCGTTGTCGCGAGCTGAATCTGACGGGCAAGCATTATCCGTTCAATCAGGATCTTCAGGGCATCCGCAGCCTGGCCGCAGCCATCCGTCGCCTGGTGGCAAGCCAGACATATGCGCAGGTGGCGCGAGCCGCAGGCGCGCAGCACGTTCAGCCCCTTCGCCCTCCACCGGATCAGACGTCGCGTCCCCCGGTCACACGCCCGTTCGAAGCGGTCGAGTTCGACGGACACAAACTGGATATCCGCCTGCGCGTCCGGATGACGGATCCCATTGGACTGGACCAGGATATCGAACTCGAGCGCGTGTGGCTGCTCGTTGTCCTCGATGTCTGTACGCGGGCGGTGCTAGGCTGGCACCTCGCACTGGCCACCGAATACAACCGACACGACGTCATCAGGACCGTACAGAACGCCCTGCAGCCCCGCCGCAAGCGAACTACCTTCTCGATTGCCGGTTTGCGCTACGAATCGCGCGCCGGGTTCATCAGCGAGACCGTTCGCGAGGCCGAATACGCGACATGGGACTGGTTACGTTACGACAACGCGCGCAGTCACCTTGCCGGCGAGACACTCGCCACCGTATGCGACATGATCGGCAGCCACGTCGATGCCGGCCCCTACGCCGAACCCAACGAGCGGCCATACATTGAGCGATTCTTCGGCACGGTTGGCAGTACGCTGTCGCATCGGCTTCCCGGGACAACAGGTTCCAGCGCCCAGGATGTGAGGCGGGCGCTGTG
>NZ_JAQFVG010000125.1:1601-2051 GCF_029439455.1 Caballeronia sp. BR00000012568055
AACACCGCATGACGGCCTGGGCGGGCGTTCGCCCATTGAGATGATGCAGCATTTCGCCCAGAAACCCGGCGGCCTATGGCGAACACTTGCCGAACGCTACCGGCAAAACCTCATGCTGCTGCAGCCCGTTCATGAGGCCATTGTTCGCGGCAACCTGCGTCGCGGCGTGCGTCCCTATGTCAACCTTTACGGAGTCCGGTATTCCAGTGGCGTGCTCGGAGAAGCGTCCGGCCGGATCGGCAAGCCGTTGCGAATATATTTCGATCCCGAGGACATGCGTGTCGTGACGGCGTTTCTCGCCAGCGGTGAGGAAATCGGCCCGCTCAGGGCGGCCAGACCCTGGGACCAGACACCTCACTCGTTGCGGCTTCGTCAGGAAATCCTGAGGCTGAAACGTCTCAAAGAAATTGACTACGGCGACCTTTCCGATCCCGTAGAGGCTTATCTCAA
>NZ_JAQFVG010000125.1:2071-2663 GCF_029439455.1 Caballeronia sp. BR00000012568055
GCGACGAAAGTCCCGCGCGAAACAACGGAGAATGCCCCATCGCGTCGCCGAAGCGGCACGTGCCGTTGAGCAGCGCGACAGGCGTGACGAAGTCCCGGCGGCAACTGCATCAAAGGGATCGGACAGTATCCCTGCAGTGAGCCTGCCCGAGCTCGGCAAAGGGCAGATCTTTCGTTGACCATGGCGACCGACTCTTTGCGGCCATCGCCGATCGATGACCATCCGGTTGTGCTGCGCAGATATCGCATCCCGACGCCATCGATCGCGCAATTCTATGCGTTGCTGGTGCGTTGCCTGTCGTTGCGTACCGGAGCGATGGTCTATGCCCGCTCCCGCGTCGGCAAGACCTACGCGATCCTCTATCTGGAGTCACTGCTCGCGTCGCAGCGCCCGGCCTTGCCGATCCTGCGCATGCGTTGCCAGCACAAGCGCGTCGCGACCGAGACGGCTTTCTTCAGCGCCCTGCTGACCATGTCCCGGCACAAGGCGAGCTCCGGACGCGATCCGACACAGCTGCGGCACCGGCTCACGCAGCGTCTGCTGGAAATCGCCGATCAGGCGCACAGCAGCGATATCCTCGTTTTCCTCGACG
>NZ_JAQFVG010000126.1 GCF_029439455.1 Caballeronia sp. BR00000012568055
GATCGTGCGCAATATGGATCGCAATGGCGTGATTTGTCTCGATGTCGGCAATCTGTCCGTCACCGCGCCCACGGCGAAAGCGCTCAGGCAGGCCGTGCAAAAGATGTCGCATGCGATGAACGAAGTGCGTGAAGTGGCCAACTCGATCGCCACGGCATCGTCGGAAATTGCATTGGGCAATACCTATCTCAGTCAGCGTACTGAACAGCAGGCCACGAGTCTTCAGCAGACGGCTGTATCGATCGCGCAGATCACGGGTTCGGTGCGCGATACTTCGCAGACCGCAGAACAGGCTACGCATCTCGCGCAAACTGCATCGACGGTGGCCTCGGAAGGCGGTAGCGCGGTCGGCCGCGTGGTGGCGACCATCAAGGATATTTCGCTGGCCTCGGAGCGGATTGCAGTGATCAGTTCGGTGGTGGACACCATTGCGTTTCAGACCAAGATTCTCGCGTTGAATGCTGCGGTGGAAGCCGCGCGCGCGGGACATCAGGGACGCGGCTTCGCGGTGGTCGCAACGGAAGTGCGCTCGCTCGCACAACGTTCCGCCAATGCGGCCAAAGAGATCGAGAAGCTGATCGAAGACAGCACCGGCAAGGTTGATACAGGCGTGAATCTCGTCGCCGATGCAAAGAGCAGTATCGAACATGTCGTCACGCATACGCAGCAGATGTGCGAGTTGATTGGCACGATCTCGCTCGCAAGCGGTCAACAAACAGGCGGCATTTCGCAGGTCTGCAACGCCGTTCAGCAACTCGATGAAGTGACGCAACAGAACGCGGCGCTGGTCGAACAAAGCGCTGCTGCAACAGACAGCCTGAGGGATCAGACACTGCGTTTAAAGGGCGTGGTCGATCAGTTCATTCTCGCCGCTGAATGATTCGGGCGCATCACGCTTATGCACGCTATGAACGGAAACCCACTATATTAGGAACTCTTTTCGGGAGGGTTCCATGTATTCGTTGAAACGTGTTCTACCGGCCTGCGTTGTTTCAGTGGCCGCACTATTCGCGATGCCGGTCGCTCATGCGCAACTCGGCAATCTCCTCAATCAAGGCGGCAGCAACAGTAGCGGCGGATCGGCCCTCGGCAGTCTGGGCGGCCTTGCTGGCGGTTCGTCCTTGTCGTCGCTTACATCGAGCAGCACGGGCAATGTGGCAGGCGTGCTCGGCTTTTGCGTCAAGAACAACTATCTCGGCGGTGATGCATCGTCCGTGAAAGATGGCTTGATGAGCAAGCTGGGTGGTTCGTCATCGAGCGATAGCGGCTATACGGATGGCTCGAAAGGCATTCTGGACAGCGGCGATGGCAAGAAGCTCGATCTGAGCGGCGGCGGCATCAAGGAGCAGATCACCAAACAGGTATGCGACAAGATTCTTGCGCAAGGCAAGTCCTTGCTGTGAGCCAGGCGTAAGTCATTTCCATGACAACGCGCTTTGGTCCGATCTTCACGGCGCTCGCCGCTGCCGCATTGTTCGGCGGCGCGACGCCGTTAGCGAAAGCATTGCTCGGGTCGATCTCACCGTTTCTCGTTGCAGGGCTGTTCTATCTCGGCAGTGGATTAGGACTCGGTATCGCGATTCTCGTCCGGCGTGTGTATTCGCGAGAGACGCG
>NZ_JAQFVG010000127.1 GCF_029439455.1 Caballeronia sp. BR00000012568055
GTGCAAAGCCTCAACTGGAAGGTATCCGCATAGCGCCTGTCATCGAATTCCTACCTAGCCAGCTTTGTATGAAGCTGCTCATGCTTTTAGATATCGGAGACTCGAGATGAATCAACAAACAAGCGTTCACGCACCCGATGACTCAGGCGTGCCCGAGTCGGCTCGCGATTTCAGCGTTAAGGAGCGCGTGGTAATCATCACTGGAGCAGGTCAAGGGATCGGGCGCGAGTATGCGCGACAGTTTGCGGCGGCCGGCGCGATCCCTGTTGTGGCGGATCTGAACGTCGAAAACGCGAAACGGGTGTGTGCCGAGATCGAGCGAGCTGGCGGTCGGTCTATGGCCGTATCCGTGGACGTGGGCGATAGGGAATCTGTCGACGCGATGGTTGAGAGCGCCCTCAACAAGTACGGCCGCGTAGATACGCTCATTAATAACGCAGCAATCTTCGCAACCCTGCCAAAGCGCCCTTTTGATGAAATTCCCCTTGAAGAATGGGAGCGTGTGATGCGCATCAACATCACTGGCACTTTTCTATGCGCAAGGGCCGTCGCTCCGGCCATGCGCAAGGCCAGTTGGGGACGCATTATTAACACATCTTCTGACTCCGTCCCTAGGGGGGTTCCTAACTACCTCCACTATGTCACATCGAAGTCCGCAATCATCGGAATGACGAATTCTCTTGCTCGCGAACTCGGACCATTCGGCATCACGGTAAACGCGATCCGCCCGGGAGCCGTCGCGACGGAGGTTGACCGCGCGGTTAATCCAACGCAGGAGCGACGCGTCCAGCTTCTCAGCGAACAATGTCTGCGCAAGGGCCAGTTGCCCACAGACTTGGTGGGGCTTGCGATCTTCCTCTCCACGAACGCTTCGGCTTTCATAACCGGCCAAACAATCGCGTGCGACGGCGGTTACACCCACAGTAACTGAGCCGCACTGAGGTCGAGTCCACATACTTTGAAAGCGGCCTCGCGCTTTCGTTCCATTGCTGAGAAGAGGCTTAACGTCATGAGAAATCACGAGACAATTTATATTGATGGCCAATGGGTAGCTCCGGTCGACCCGAAAAGGCTCGAACTGATCAGCCCAACAACTGAGAAGCCGATTGCAAGCGTCTGTCTCGCGAGCGCGCGCGACGTGGATCTCGCCGTCAAGGCGGCCAGAAAGGCATTTCCCTCCTTCTCCGAAACCTCCAAGGAGGAAAGGATTGCCCTGTTCGAGAGAATCATCGAGGTCTACCAAGCACGCCAGAAGGATCTGATGGCCGCTATCACCCTTGAGATGGGCTCTCCTAAGTCGCAGGTCATCATGACCCAAGCTGCGCTACAAGGTTTTCAACAGGCGATTATCACCCTTCGCGGATACAACTTCGAAGTTCAGGAGGGCGTCAACGTCATTCGACGCGAGCCTATCGGTGTCTGCGGACTTATCACCGCGTGGAACTGGCCCGTGCAAATTCTCTGCACGAAGTTGTCGTCCGCGTTTGCAGCGGGCTGTACCGTTGTTGCCAAGCCAAGCGAGTTCACGCCACTGAGCGCCATCATTCTGACTGAAATTCTGGACGCAGCGGGTGTTCCGCCGGGCGTGTTTAATCTGGTGATCGGCGATGGGCCAACGGTGGGCCATGCTATCAGCACCCATCCAGATATTGATCTCGTATCCTTTACCGGTTCGACCAGGGCGGGAGTGCAGGTAGCTCAAGCGGCCGCGGCATCCGTCAAGCGCGTCTGTCAGGAACTCGGCGGCAAGTCTGCCAACATCGTGTTGCCCGACGCTGGCCTTCGTCAGGCCGCCCAGTGGAACATTGCTCGCTGCTTCTCTAACAGCGGACAATCTTGTCACGCTCCGTCTCGCATGCTTGTACATGAGGACCAGCTTGATCAGGCTATCGACCTGCTTTGTGAAGAGGTCAAAAAGATCAAAGTTGGAGATCCGGAGGACGCTTCAACGACCCTTGGCCCGGTCGTGAACAAGGCTCAATTCGATCGAGTACAAATGTACATCCAGAAGGGTATCGACGAAGATGCTCGCCTCGTTTGTGGGGGGCTTGGACGCCCGCCAGAACTCACGAGCGGCTACTTCGTCAAGCCGACTGTGTTCGCAGACGTAAAGCCAGAGATGACGATTGCACAAGAGGAAATCTTTGGCCCCGTCCTCGCTGTCATGCCTTATCGTTCCATAGAACAAGCATTGGAAATTGCCAATGGCACCCGCTACGGCCTCGGGGCCTATGTATTTACATCCGACAGGAAAACGGGACACGAAGTCGGATCTCGCATGCGCGCAGGCCGTGTTTTTCTGAACGGAGTCGCTTCGAACCCGGCAGCGCCGATGGGTGGTTACAAACAGTCAGGGAACGGGCGGGAGATGGGAGTGTTCGGTTTGGAAGAGTATCTCGAAGTCAAGGCAATGATCGGGTTTGTTGACCGTTGACGACTTAATCGTGCCCCACCCGATCGAACGGCTGGCCGACAGTCAGCATGAGTCGGCTCACCAAGTTCACGATGTCACCTAGCACAGTGACGCGTTGTTTCATTGACATATTGAGGGATTATCTTGCAGCAGCCTGTCATCCTTACTTGCGCAGTCACTGGCGGTGACGACACCGCCGGACGATATCCGGCTGTCCCCGTGACGCCCGCTCAAATTGCCACCGCCGCAATTGAAGCCTGCGAAGCGGGTGCGGCGATCGCTCACATTCACGTTCGCAATCCCGAGTCAGGCAAACCAAGTATGGATCTTGCGCTGTACCGCGAGGTTGTAGATCGCATTCGCGACAGTGGAAGTCCGGTCATCGTCAACCTCACGACCGGCCCGGGTGCCCGGTTCGTGCCTAGCGACACGGAAGCAAACCTGGCGGGCGCAGGGTCCAACCTCCGTCCACCAGTTGAGCGCGTCCACCATATCTTGGAATTGAAGCCTGAGATTTGCAGTCTGGATATGGGCACACTGAACTTTGGCAAAGGTGCGCTCATCAACGTGCCGGCGCACGTGGAGGCCATTGCGGCAGAAATCCGCAGAGCTGGGGTGAAGCCGGAACTGGAAGTCTTCGACTCGGGACACGTGGCGTTGGCTATCGATATTATCCGTCGAGGCCTGCTCGAACCGACGCCGCTCTTTCAGATGGTCCTTGGCGTGCCGTGGGGAGCACCGGCCACTCCCGAGATACTCGCGGCGATGAAGAGTCTATTGCCGGTCGGTTCACAATGGGCAGCGTTCGGAGTTTCGAGGTCGGAATTCCCAATGGTCGCGCAAGCGGTGCTTCTCGGCGGCCATGTACGCGTAGGCCTGGAGGATAACCTCTATCTGGAAAAAGGGGTGCTTGCCCCGGACAACGCCTCCCTCGTGCGCAAAGCTTCACAGCTTGTCGAGCTTCTCGGAACACGTTTGGCCACTCCGGACGAAGCTCGATTGATCCTTGGTATCGCAAAGTCATGAGCAACGAACGCTTCATCGTCGGTTGTGTGCAAACTACGCCGACAGATGACCTACGCGCCAACATAGATCAGGTCTCACGTTCGATTGAGATCGCGGCCCAAAGGGGAGCGACACTAGTCGCCACCCCTGAATATAGCTTCTTCTTGCATGCGAGCGGCCGTTCGATGCGCGACAGCGCAGCTCGTGAGGAAGATCATCCAGCACTGCCTCAATTCGTCTCGATAGCTCGAAAGCATCGCATCTGGCTGATACTCGGCTCCCTCGTCATTCGCACAGACGAAGGCAACATCGTTAACCGGTCAATTGTCATCTCGGATCAAGGGGAAATCGTTGCCCGATACGACAAGATCCATATGTTCGACGCCACGTTACCAAGCGGGAGGACAATTCGCGAATCGTCTTCCTACACGCCGGGGACTAGAGCCGTTCTTGTTAACACTCCCTGGGGACGGCTGGGAATCACTGTCTGCTATGACCTGCGCTTCCCAGCACTTTATCGGGCCTTGGCGCAGTCGGGTGCTCAGATTCTCCTTGTGCCGTCCGCATTCACCCGGGCGACAGGATCGCTACATTGGCATACCCTGTTGAAAGCGCGCGCGATCGAAAATCGCGCGTTCGTTGTCGCTCCGGCCACCTGCGGAACGCACCCAGGCGGTCACGAAACTTACGGACACTCCCTAATCGTCGACCCGGACGGGCGGGAGGTTGCCGCGGCCGGCGAAGCACCAGATGTCATCTGCGCCGAGATCGACCTTGACGTGGTGTCGGTCGCAAGGGCGCGCATGCCGTCACTTACGCATGATCGGGCTTTTGAAACGAGCCATATTTCCGCGAATAGCATAGAGACCAAGCATGAGCAAATATGAAATCCTGACTCGAGACGAAATGTCACCTCGTCAGCGACAAGTCGCTGACGCTATTGCCGCTGGCCCCAGAGGATCGCTAAAAGGTCCTTTTATCGCCTTGATTCATAACCCTGAACTCGCAAATCACTTGCAGGCGCTCGGGGAACATCTGCGTTTTCGAACAGGATTGCCAGGACATTTGGTCGAGATAGCTGTTCTAATCACCGCCCATCGATGGTCGAGCGACTATGAATGGCTCGCCCATGCGCGTATTGGGCGGGAGGCTGGCTTGTCAGATGAAGTGATTACGTCATTGGGCACGGGACGAAGGCCGGATGCGCTGGATTCGGACGCTTCACTAATCTACGATTTTGCGTACGAAACTGCCTGGCAGGGCCGCCCATCGGACTCCGCCTTCAGTGCGTTGAAAAGCCGATTCGGTAGCGCGACGAGCCTTGATGTTCTTGCGGTATGCGGCTACTACACGACGCTTGCTTTCATTCTTAATGCTGCAGAACTTCCCCTGCCATCGGGCAAGCTGCCAGCAGGTTGGGTGCAAAGAGCGGCAAGCGTTGAATAAATTTCTTCTTGTGTGAGGCATCAATGAATCCGTTGAGAGTGGGACTAATTGGCGTAGGCAACATGGGGAAGCCGATGGCTCTACGCCTGCTCGAGCAAGGTGTCGATCTCACTGTGTGCGACCGCAATCCCGAAGCGGTGCAGGAACTGCAACGATTGGGAGCAAAGGTTGCAGCGAGCCCGTTGGAAGTGGCGAATGCATGTTCGATCGTGATCGCATCGATGCCCTCGCGAGAAGCAAGCCTCGATGTCGCCCTGGGCGAGTTCGGCGTGGTCAAAGGCAAGGAAATATGCGTCTATATTGAAACCTCGACTATTGGAAGCAGCACGATCGAGTCGATTGCTTCGCGTCTACGGGATGACGGTGTCGGGATGATTGATGCGCCAGTCAGCGGCGGTCCGCCTGGAGCACGCGCCGGCACTCTCGCAATCTTGGCCTCGGGCGCCGAGGGCGATTTCGAATTAGGGAAACCCGTGCTAGAAAAACTCGCAGCCAAGCTGTTCTATCTTGGCGCCAAACCGGGGGTCTCCCAAGTCGCAAAGGTGATCAATAATCACATCTCTGCGGCCGGTCGCCTGGCGGTGTTTGAAGGCCTTGCAATGGGTATAAAGGCTGGACTTGACCCGAAGGTCCTCAACGATGTGTTCAATGCTGGTTCTGCGCGCAACTACACCACCACTGACAAGGTACCGGCGGCAATTCTTACGGGAACCTTCAAGTTCAACGGCCCGTTGACCATTGGCCTAAAAGATGAAGCGCTCTTGTTAGAGGAGGCGCAGCGGTGTGGCGCTCCTACCTGGATCGCTCCGCGCATCCTTGAACTCTATGAGGAAGCCGCTGCAGCCGGATATCGCGACGAAGATAGCATGAAGGTTTTCCTCTACATGCAGTCTCAGTCACTGCGCAAAACGGAAGAGTTGAACGGCGGCAAACAATAGCCCTCGGCCTTTTTAGAGAGCAATTCGAGAAACTCGATCAATTTATGTAACTGTCTAGCACACCCGCGTCGGCTGAAACAATGACCAGACGCCAGTGATGCACCTGCATTCGGATCAACGGAAACCTCATGAACGATAAAGCACCGCCGGATACGCTCACTCACGACGTTGCCTCGTTCGTCTTTCGCACGACATTAACCGATCTATCGCCGTCGTCGCGAGAATCAGCGAAGCGAGCCTTGGTCAATATCTTAGGATGTTGTATCGGCGGATCCCACCATGAAATCGTCGCGACGGCTGCTAGAGCACTGATCCCGCTTGCCGGAGGCCAAACCTGTACGCTTCTCGGCCGACCTGAACGCGTAGATGTTCTCACGGCCGCTTTAATCAATGCCCTAAGCTCCGCGGCCTATTCGTTTGACGACACCCATTCGGAAGCGCTCTTACATCCCAGTGGCGCAGTCGCTACGACCCTTCTGGCTCTCGCAGAACGGCAGCGCCTGACTGGCAGCGACTTCTTGCTGTCGATGGTGCTCGGCATCGAAATCGCCGGTCGGTTGAGCAAGGCGGTATCGGTTCCTCCCGCTCAGGGCGATATCGGATGGTCGCAGACGGGCATTGCCGCCGGCGTTGGCGCAGCAGCGGCTGCGGCCAAAGCACTCCGACTGACCTCCGAGCAGATTGGCTGGGCGATAGGAATCGCCGCCACTCAGTCGTCCGGATTTAGAGCTGCTCATGGCAGCATGAGTGCCACCTTAATTTTTGGTCATGCGGCACAAACCGGGTTGCGCGCGGCGATTCTCGCGCAGCACGGGTTCGACGGCCCGCGTGCTCCATTGGAAGGAAAGTACGGATATTTGAGTCTGTTCTCCAGCACGCCTCACTTTGAATATCTCTTACCTCCCCTTGGCAGCCCGTTCGAGGTGGAAGCTCTCGCTTACAAACCTTATCCGTGTGGGGCCGTCATACATCCGGTCGTCAATGCGGCTCTTCAATGGCATCACTCTCAAGGCGCAGACCGCAGCCGCCAGATTAGAGAGGTCCGCCTTCACACACATCCGTCCGCGATGGCACTTGGCTTTCGGCGGCATCCGGAGAACGTGCTCGAGGCTAAGGTCAGTCTGTTTCATTGGGTGGCGACCGCACTTTGGTACGGCCGCGCCAGCATCGCTGAGGGCCAGTCTCAAGTGGTTCAGGACGTGCGTATTGCACAACTCAGGGATCGCATCAACGTGCTTACGGATGATGCCATCCCTCCAGAAAGTGCTGTCCTGCATGTCCTTTTGGAGAGCGGCGAGGAGCAAACTGTTTCCATCGAGCACTGCAAGGGAAGCGTTATGAACCCGATGTCTGACGATGACATCAACGAAAAATACTACCAACAGGCGCTCCTTCACATTTCTAGGTTCGAGGCGACAACCATGTGCCAGCGCTCTTGGCGCATTGAGGAGCTCGAAGACGCGGCGGACATCATACGTGTAGCCGCGCCAAGCTCGATCTAACGGTACAGTGAAGGCGGAATTCTTCGAGCGGTGGACTGCGTAGGGAACCGACGTATTGAGGACAGCTCGACTGGTCCGCTCAGTCGAACGCAGCCATCCGCGCGAATCGGAAGTTTTCAGCGCAATTATTCATTATACGAATAAATTCCCGCATTCTGATATAATTGCGTCGCATTTATTGCGACAACAACACCGATCCTCAAATTCTCAGCAGTGAGCGCTCGAGAAGTTGGGCCGATCCGCAAAGCGGTCCACTTTTCGCAGGTTAAGCCACACGGAATGCAGAAAATGGCCAAATCGACTGCAAAGCAAACATCACAGTTGAGCGACTCCACGGAAGCTGCCTCGAAAAAAGAGAGTGAAGCACAGACGAGCATCGGGCGCATGTTGGGCATACTCGACCTGTTTACGCCAGCGGCTCCCGTCCGACCCGTGAGCGACCTGGTGAATTACCTGGGTACGTCACGATCAACGTCCTATCGGTACATAAAAGCGCTTCACGAAGCTGGTCTGATTGAAGCGGTTGCCAACGGAAAATACGTCCTGGGCCCGCGATTCGTTGAGTTCGACCGTCAGATCCGGATGTCCGACCCGCTGTACAAGGCCGGGGGGAAGATTCTTCGCCAGTTGGTGAAGCGTACAGGGTATTCAGCCCTTCTTTGTGCGCTATATCGGGATTCGGTAATGTGCATCAGGGAGGACCTATCCGAAGGAAGCCCGCCTAATCTCTTCTCACGAGGCCAACGGCGGCCGCTCTTCTCTGGGGCTGCATCCAAGGTGATCCTCCCGTATGTGCCCCCTCATCGGCTCAGAAGCATCTTTCAGCAACATCAGCGCACAATCGCGCGCGCGGCACTGGGCACTGACTGGCAAGGCTTCCGCGAAAAACTCGCGGCAATCCGAAAGGACGGCTTTGTTGTCAGCCACGGCGAGTTCAATCAAGGCGTTTTCGGCGTGTCGGCACCCGTTTTCAACGCAGAAGGACTCGCCGTCGGAAGTGTCGGCATCGCAGGCGGGGAGGACCGATTGGAACGAAAGAACCTACCGGCCTACTGCAACGAAGTTGTGAAAGCAGGCCAGATGCTCACAGAGGCGATTGCCGATGCTGGTGACGAACTCATCTTGCCACCGCGTGCCTTCGGGTCCGTTCCGTCGCGCTAATGCTGCGTCGTGAGCCATGGCGTTAGCAGACGCCATGGCGCAGCCTTTAAATGTAAGCGATCCACTATCGACGTCTACCCAATAGCACTCTGAGCGAGGAGCATAGGTGTCCACCTATTCGTGAGGTGGACACCTATGGCTGACAAAGACTCAGAGCTGAGAGTAGTTCGGCAAAGCAGCGACGGCCGTCGCCGCTACGATGAAAATGGCAAACGGGCATTGATCGAGGCGGCGTTACGCCCGGGCGTCTCGGTGGCGCGCATGGCGCAAGAGCACG
>NZ_JAQFVG010000128.1 GCF_029439455.1 Caballeronia sp. BR00000012568055
TTGGCAGTTGGCTGCGCGTGCGACGACGCGGATCACGTTGTTGGTGTGCTTGCATAGGCGCGTAGGCGTGCGCATGTGATTGGTGGCTTGCATCACTTGCGTGAGCACCGACTTGAAGTCACCCGAGAAGGTCGCGTTGAACTCCAGGGGCAGATCGTCATCAATCTTCCAGGCGAGCTGCCAGCCTTGCTGCTGTAGCCAGCGATCGAGCGCGTTACGCAAATTGATGTCTTGCGGCGTGATCGTGAAGGACAGGACACCACCCGGCGCGCTGGCAGTCCTTGGCACGACGACCGGCGCAACATCGAGGGAAACAACAGGCCTCATTGCGGGCGCACCTACAAGAGGCGTCGGAGCAGCCGCACCTGCGAGCGCCTTCGGCGCAGACGCAGTGGTCGGTGCAGGACTCGTCATCGCGATCTGAGCCGATACAGAACGCGAGCCGGGAGCCGCAAGCATCTGCCAGCCGTCGCCCGGCGGCGGAGCGAGGCGCGACTCGTCGGGATCGGCTGCCGCTGCAAGCGTTGCCACCGTTGTCAGGGCCAGACACGCAAACAACTGAGCGAACATGCGCTTGGCGCGGTTCATGTGAAAAGAATAAGTGGGCGTCATGTTGGTCAGTTGGCGCGCTGCAGGCGACGATAGATGGTGTTGGCGTAGACGAGCTGCTTGTTCGATGACACCGCGTTGTAGGCTCCGACGGCACGCCAGGTGGGTCCGAATTGCCGGATGTTGGAGGCGAGGATCCACGTGCCGACATAGGCGTTGACGCACGCATCGAACAGGTGCTCACGCGAGATGCCAAAGCGGGCGAGTCTGGGAAGCCACGAGGAATTGATCTGCATCAGACCGATGTCCTCGCTGCCATCGCGATTACGATTGGTCGCGTTGGCGCGCATGCCCGACTCCTGTTGCGCGATCGCGCGTACCACCTGCACGCTGACCCGGTGGTAGCGCGCCGCATCGTCAAGGCAATCCGCTTGCACAGACGCCGACCACGCGAGACCAAGCAGCATCGAAAGTTGAAAAAGGCGACTCATGACGCGGCCCGGTCGAAGAAGCGCACTTCGTGTTTGCGAACGACGTTGACGACGTTGCCGTCGGCGTCGACGATGAATTGGTCAGCCGTACCGTTGAACTTGTAGTAACGCCCCTTCTGCTCGCCCGAGCCCATGTGGGCAACATCCGACACAGTGACCTTGCCCACCGTGTCGGCGAACTTGAAGAAGGTCGAGCCATCCTGATCGAACACGCTCTGCAACGCTGCCTTGTTCTGCGCATCAA
>NZ_JAQFVG010000129.1 GCF_029439455.1 Caballeronia sp. BR00000012568055
GCTTCAACGCGACGCATGAAGAAGGCAAGACCTATAACGACGGCAATATTCGTCGCGATTCCTTCTCGCTTTCCGCCGATGCCCGCCTCACGCGCGATCTCACCGCGACCTTCGGCGCGATGTATCAGGAGCGTCACGCTTCGGGAATTGCGACATCGATTTCCACGGCGTCTTACGTGGGCACGTCGTTGCCTGCGGTGCTTTCGGGTGGCAGCAGCACGCTCGTCACGCCGGATCAGCATTTGAATACGAAATTCCAGATTTATACCGCTGGCCTGCGCTATAACCTCACGCCGGACTGGACCGTGAGCGCGACCTACAGCTTCAGCAAGAGCACGCGTTATCGCAACGAAAGCACGTTCTATCTGCTTAATCCCGCTGGCGATTACAACGACTATCGCTTCGAAGGCAAGGAAGGGCATCAGTTGAATTCGTGGCAGGTGATGGCGGAAGGACTCGTAAAAACAGGGCCTTTCTCGCACCAGCTAGTGTTCGGTGCAGCTTATGAAAAGCAGACCAACGATTACACCGCGAACAGCTTTTACGGCCTGCTCGGCACCGGCAATATCTATCAGCAAAACTTCAATCGTTACGATAGTTCGGGCTTCTACACATATCGCAACGCCGACATCACGCAAAAGGCACTCTTCGCCAGCGATACGATCGCGCTGACGCAACGCTGGTCGGTGCTCGGCGGCGTGCGTTACACCAACTACGAGCAGCACGGCTATAACGTCGATGGCTCGACGGCATCGACATATTCGAAGAACGGCGTGGTCACGCCTTCGGTCGCGCTGATGTACAAGCTCACGCCGACCACCACGCTGTACGCGAGCTATGTCGAATCGCTCGAACCGGGCAATGTGGTCAGCACGACCTATGCGAACTCAGGCGCGGTGCTCAATCCGCTGCGCAGCAAGCAATACGAAGTCGGTGTGAAGACGCAGAACGAGCGATGGAGCGCGACGGCCGCGTTGTTCCGCATCGAACGCGGCGCGCAGTATGCGAACAGTGCGAACGTCTATGTGGAAGATGGCGAATCGATCTTCCAGGGCGCGGAAGCGGGCGGCGACGTGCGTCTGGGCCGCGATTGGACCGTGGGCGGCGAAATCATGTGGATCGCGACCAAGTACAACAAAGGTTCGGATTACGATGGAAATCGCGTCGCGGGCGCACCGAGCTTCGTGGCGGCTGCACACGTGAACTATTCCGTGCCGATGGTGCCGGGCCTCACGGTCGGCGCGAACGCGAAGTTCACCGGCAACACGAATCTCGAACCGTCGGGCAATCTGAACGTGCCGGGCTATATGATCTACAACCTCGGCGCGACGTATACGACGAAAATCGCCGGTCATACGGTTGGCTTGCGCGCAGCAATCGATAATCTGACGAATCGACGTTACTGGGAATTCCAGTACGCGGATTACATCCAGCCGGGCGAGCCGCGCACGCTGTCGCTCAATGCGCGGATGGAGTTCTGACACAAGTCTGAGCGCGGCCGGGGCCTTTCTGAATAAGGCTTCGCCGCGTTTTCATGACATGCCGTGAAATAACTTACGCATAGTCTTTAACACGATCGATCGCCAAAATGGGTTCATTCGCAACCCAACCAGTCAGGCAGATCATGGAACTGTTGAAGACAATCACGGCGATACTGATGGGCGTGGCCCTCGTAACGGCGTTTATCGAAGCAATCGTGCTGCATTACAAGAACAAAGGCACCGATCACGCCTTCGACTGGCACGAGTACTGGATTTCCTTCGTTGACCTGATCGGCC
>NZ_JAQFVG010000130.1 GCF_029439455.1 Caballeronia sp. BR00000012568055
AGAAACATGCCGACGAGCACAACGGCAAAGCCACCATCATCGAGCCATGCCGAAGCCCGAGCAGACACGCGGCCGACCAGAGCCGCGCGCATTGATCGAAGAGAAATTTGAGTGTTATCACAATCGTTCCACCACCACTTCGAGATATTCACTGGGCAACACGAGCGTCGCGTCGCCGGATCGGTTGCGGCTTTGAATCAGCGCCATCAGATCGGCGGCGAATGCGGCCTGACGCTCGCCTTCGAGTGCCGCGAAAGCCTTGTTCATCGGCCCGTAGAAAGTGCGGAACACTTCCATGAAATGCGCGGGTGATCGATAGCGAAACGTGAATTCGCGGCTATTGATGGTGATGTTTTGCGCGACGCCATCGAACAAGGCTTCGAGATGCGCCTTCGTTCCCCATAGCGCCGGTGATAGCACGCCAGGCGGCGGCGCAATGTATTTGCCGATGGTCTTGAACACTTGCCCGATAAAACTATCCGGTGTCCAGTTCGCCAGCCCGATCTTGCCGCCGTGCTTGCATACGCGCGCCATTTCGCGCGCGGCCTTCTGCTGATCGGGCGTGAACATGACGCCGAAAGTGGAGAGCACAGCATCGAACGATGCGTCCGCATAAGGCAGCGCTTCGGCATCGGCCTGTTCGAATTGCACGGCGAGTCCTTCCGCTTGTGCTCGCGCACGGCCTGCATCGAGCAATGAAGGCACGTAGTCGGTGGAGATCACATCGCACCAGCGGCGCGCGGCGGCGAGTGTCGCGTTGCCATTGCCGGCGGCGACATCGAGTACGCGACTGCCCGCGCGCAGATCGAGCGCTTCGCAAAGCTGCTCTCCGACGATTTGAAGCGTAGTGCCCACAACGGAATAGTTGCCCGTTGACCATGCGGCTTGTTGACGAACCTTGACGGCGGCGAAATCGACAGCGGAAGACAATACAGACATGAAATACTCCTAACTAAATTAAATGGCTTTACGTTGCTGAGAATCGAATACGTTATTCGCTTACTAACACACCCGATCCACCCATTTCCGCAGGCAGATCCTTCATCTTCGGCAAGCCATCCTTCATGTGCAGCACCGTCTCCGGATAATTCACATGCACGCATGCCTGATACGGAAAGTCGTCGAGAACAGATGCAAACACATCGATCACAC
>NZ_JAQFVG010000131.1 GCF_029439455.1 Caballeronia sp. BR00000012568055
TTTCTCAACGGTGTCTTCACGCCGATTGCAATCTTCGCTTTGCTCGTACTCGAACCCTTCCTGCATGTGTGGATCGGTGCGGATCTCGCGATCGAAAGCGCGCCTGTAGGACGCATTCTCGTGATCGCGGTATGGCTCGTCGGTCAGGCGAGCGTCACGCGCATTCTCATTCAATCGCAGATCAATCCTGCGACCGCGGCGCGCGCCGGACTTGTTCAATTGCCGTTCTTCGTTGCGTTGTTGTGGTTCGGTATCGAACGATTTGGACCAGTGGGTGCGGCAAGTGTCGTCGCGTTGCGCGCCTTGGCCGATTACGCCGTGTTGCTTTGGATGGCGCGCATCAAGGCACGTTCGATCGCACTCGACATGCTCGCGCATCTCGCGTTTCTCATCGCAAGCCTCGTGCTTGGCTCGCTGATCGATTCGATGCTGCATCCGTTTCAGGCCATCGCCGTCGCCGTGCTTGTTGCGCTGCTCAATGCAGGCTGGAGTGTGCTGACGCGGCCCGCGTTGCGCACCCTGGCAGCAGCAGCGATTCGCACGCTGAGCACACGTATCGGCAAAAGATTTCATACACCTTTGAAGGCAAGGAGTGACGCATGAAAAAGGACATCGAAGATGCGTTCATCGGACGTGCAAAGGCGCGCCACTTCCTGCATGAACCCGTTCCGGCGATGGCGCCCATGCCGCGCCCGGCACGCAGCGTATCGGCGGCGAACGGCATGCCGCGCATTGCGATCGTGCATGACTGGCTCGTGACGTATGCGGGCGCGGAGCGCGTGCTCGAACAGATCGTCGCCTGTTTTCCCGACGCGGATATTTTCAGCGTGGTGGACTTTCTCGAAGACCGATCGTTTCTGCGCGGCAAGCGCGCGACGACATCGTTTATTCAGAAGCTGCCGTTCGCGAAGAAGCGATATCGCGCGTATTTGCCTTTGATGCCGCTGGCGATCGAGCAACTCGATTTATCGGGCTACGACCTCGTGATTTCCAGCAGTCATGCGGTCGCGAAGGGCGTGCTGACCGGGCCGGACCAAGTGCATATCAGCTATGTTCATTCGCCCATTCGCTATGCGTGGGACTTGCAGCATCAGTACTTGCAACAGTCGAATATGACGGCGGGTCTGAAGTCGCTCATCGCACGAATGATGCTGCATTACGTGCGCAACTGGGATATTCGAACGGCGAATTCGGTGAATCACTTTATCGCCAACTCGGAATTTATCTCACGGAGAATTCATAAGGTATACCGAAGATCATCGCG
>NZ_JAQFVG010000132.1:0-833 GCF_029439455.1 Caballeronia sp. BR00000012568055
GGAAGGCGCTATCCATTCTCTGGCGTCCTCCGTCGAAAAGTCAGCAAAAGCCGGGAGCGACAAGGGCATTATCAACGCGGGTCACCAGAACCTGCGTATTGCCGCCGTGATGAGTCCGACTTCGATCGACGGTCACGCACTCAGCATCCGTAAGCACCGTGAATCGAAGCTTGCGCTATCCGACTACGTGAGCATGGGCGCCTTTGCAGCGGCCAACGCCCGGCCTGAATTCGCCGAGCCCATTCATTTCGAAGACGGCATCGAGAACGAAGCGCTGATGCGTGCACTCGTCGCGCTTGTCCAGTCCCGCATGAATATCTTGGTCGCGGGTGGCACGTCCGCCGGCAAGACGACCTTTCTCAACGCGCTCATCGAGCAGATCCCGGCCGACCAGCGCGTCATCTCGATCGAAGACACGATGGAATTGAAGCTGCACGTGCCCAACCGCGTGCGGCTGCTTTCCAACGCCGATACGAATGTGACGACGCAACTGCTGGTCGCGCTCTGCCTGCGGTTCCGTCCCGACCGGATCATCGTGGGCGAAGTGCGCGGCGGCGAAGCCTATGACCTCCTGCAGGCGCTCAATACCGGCCACGACGGCGGACTGGCCTCGATCCACGCCAACAACGGGCGCACCGCGCTCAGCCGTCTCGAATCGCTCGCCATGCTCGGTATCCCCAACGGGTCGCGCTGGGAACTGGAAGACATGCGCAAGAACATCGCTGATTGCTTCAACTACGTTGTGCACTTCAAGCGCACCGGCGAGATGCGGCACGTCTCCGAGATTCTCGAAATCCGAGGCTTCAAAGATAACGATTACGACCTACAACGCG
>NZ_JAQFVG010000132.1:874-1377 GCF_029439455.1 Caballeronia sp. BR00000012568055
ATCAAAAATGAAGGGAAAGAAAGTTCTGAACCGCGCAGCATCGGTCGCCAGGCGACTGCGCCCGGGCAAACCGATGCTGGTCGGCGCGCTTCTGAGCGTGGTGTCGGTGGCGGCGATGGCCGCCGGCGACTATTCGTCGCTCACGGGTCTGACCGACATCATCTGCACGATCAGCAACCTGATCAGCGGTCCGTACCTGTACGGCATCGGCATCGTGCTGATCACGATCGGCGGCGTCGCGGTGGCGAATTCGGAAAGCAACATCGCCAAGACGTTCTCGGTGGTGCTGGTGGGTCTCGGGATCGCCTCGGTCGCCGTGCCGATCATGCGCGATCACTTCCATATGTCGGTCGCCTGCTGATATGCGCCAGCACAAGGTCAGTCGAGGGCTGTCGCTGCCGCGCCAGATGGGGGGCGCGGACCGGGGTCCGGGGTTTGGCGATCTTCAACGGCACATTGACGGCACTGCTCACCTACATGAGCTGGAGTCCCGCGTTTCTCGT
>NZ_JAQFVG010000133.1 GCF_029439455.1 Caballeronia sp. BR00000012568055
GGTTCTTATGCGCCGACGCTGGTGATCGCCGGGGCGCAGGATGAAGGAACGCGTGAAGCGCTGAAGTCGGCTGTTGCTAAGGTTTCGCCCGCGCCGGTGGTGTTCGATAGGTTTATATCGAGTGAGATGGAGCTGGACCTGTTCTCCGCCTGCGATGTCGTTTGGCTCGGGTACAAAGGGCATTACGGTATGAGCGGCGTGCTCGTGCAGGCGTTTCGCTTCGGTAAGCCTGTTGTGGCTACGGCGGATGGGTTGATCGGGTGGTTTTGTCGCACGGGCGAGCTTGGGCCGGTGATTGATGATCTTGCGCCTGGGTCGATTAATCGCGCGCTCGATGATGTGTTGGCGCGGCGCGCGCGGCCGCAGGTTCAAGGACACTTGCTCGAGCGCAATACGTTGAGTCAGTTTAAGGAGACTTTGCGGCAGGCTATTGTTTGATGTTTTTTTGCTGCTGCCTCTTGTCTTGCGTATTTGTTCAGTAGCCGCCTCCCCGGCGGGGGGATCACTTTCTTTGCTGCTGCAAAGAAAGTAATCAAAGAAAGCAGCTTTTTCAACCGGACACTGCTTCTTGAGGCGGCAAGTGGATTAATAGGCTCCCTAGGTAACAATAGCCCGCCACCTCGGAGGCCTGCCCGGCCTGTCAAGTGCTCGGTACGCGCCATTCAAATACCCCTTTTCTCTTAGCGGAGCGGCCCGCGCTCTTACGCGCGGCGTGTCCGGCGCTCACGCGCCATCGCCGTAGGGGTCTATAAG
>NZ_JAQFVG010000134.1 GCF_029439455.1 Caballeronia sp. BR00000012568055
GCCCGCTTCGCGTACATTCAATTTCATCCCCGCGTCCTGGACGCATCGACGAAAAGCATCGCGATAGGTATTGCGACCGCTCAATCTCCCTTCTTCCGCATAGAGCTGCTTCCGCCACGCCTTATCGAGCCGTGACGAAAGCGTCTCTCCGCGCGCCGTTTGTCCCTGCTCAATCGAGCATCGAAAACCATCCAGCGCTTTACGGGCTGGACATCCCACTTGTGCGTCAGTTTTTCTGGAGAGAAAAATGCCGAAGCAGTTGGTCTTCAAGGCGATCAAATCGCCCGCTTGGTTGGTCGCTGTGTGTTTTGCGTTGTGGTTCGCGGCGCACTCCTTCTTTGCGTTTCTGTTCGTCTCCTTCGTCGTTGCCACATGGATCAAGCGATCCATCAAGGCCTCGTTGAAGGAGGACAGAGTGGAAGAAGCGAAAGCGTCACCGACTGCTACTGCTTCGCCGGTTCCGGCAGAAGAGAAGGTCACGCCTATCAAGCGTCAGTACGCGAAATCCGCAGTGGTCGTTCCACTCAAGACAGGCACCGACGACTAGTCGCTACGCCTGAACGTCAAGACCGCCCCTCACGGGCGGTCTTGATCCTCACCCCCAACGGGAAATCCTCCCGTTGCGGGCATGGGTTTCCCGTTCAACCGGAGATTCCCATGCATACGGAAGTCGCAGCATGGCAACTGGACATGTTCGACGCGCCCCCGGCGCCGGTCACCCGTGTTCAGGCCAAGCCAGATCCCTTGCCCGATCCGCAGTTCTGGAGCGAGGCGGTGACAAACAAGATGGTCGACGCGCTGATCAGTCTGGCCACCGACAGCCGGCGCGGCGACAACATGCCCGAGTCGCTG
>NZ_JAQFVG010000135.1 GCF_029439455.1 Caballeronia sp. BR00000012568055
GAAGATCACACCGAAGCCGATCATCGCAATCGCGAGCAGCAGGTTGATCAGATGCTGGCCCGAGTACACGACCGGCGCGCCCTGAAACAAGCGGAACTTGTACTTGCCCGACAGCTTGCCGAACGCGATCACCGAACCGCTGAACGTGATTGCACCCACGAACGTGCCGATAAACAACTCGACGCGATTGCCATAGGGAATCGGATCGCCCGGTGCGGCAAGGCCAAACGCCGAAGGCTCCGACACCACGCCATACGCGATACACACCGCCGCCAAACCAATCAGCGAGTGCATGGCCGCGACGAGTTCGGGCATCTTCGTCATTTCGACCTTGGCCGCGATGTACGCGCCCGCGCCGCCGCCGATAATCAAAGCGGCAAACAGCAGCGTCAATCCGAGCGACAGATTCGAGCCAAGATAAGACGCCTGCTTCACGATCAACGCGAGCGTCGTGAGAATGGCAATCGCCATCCCCGCCATGCCGAACGTATTGCCGATGCGCGCGGTCTTCGGATTCGACAGGCCTTTCAACGCCTGAATAAAGCACACCGACGCGACCAGATACAAGAGAGTGACGACGTTCATGCTCATTTACGCGCCCTCCTTGTGTGCGATCTTCTTCGGC
>NZ_JAQFVG010000136.1 GCF_029439455.1 Caballeronia sp. BR00000012568055
TCTCTCGTCGATCTGGCTCAGCTTTTATAGCTGGGACGGCATGACGGAGAAGGCGTTCATCGGACTAGATAACTACATCGAATTATTCCAGGCGCCGACCTTCTATACGGCGCTGAAGAATAACGTGATCTGGCTCGCGCTGTTTCTGCTCGCGCCACCAATGGGTCTTGCCGTCGCGCTTTATCTGAATCAGGCAGTGGGCGGCATTCGGATCGTAAAGTCGCTGTTTTTTGCGCCTTTCGTGCTGTCGGGCGTGGTCGTGGGCCTGATCTTCTCGTGGTTCTACGATCCCACCTTTGGGCTGCTTGCGGTGATCCTCGGACATGGCATACCCGTGCTTGGCGATGCGCGCTACGCGACATTCGGCATCGTATTTGCAGCGCTTTGGCCGCAAACCGCGTACTGCATGATTCTGTATCTCACGGGGCTGACCGCGCTCAATAGCGAACAACTCGAAGCCGCGCGCATGGAAGGCGCGAAGGGCTGGACCATGCTGTGGCATGTGGTGCTGCCGCAATTGCGCCCGGTGACGTTCATGGCGATCGTGGTGACTGTGATCGGCGCACTGCGCAGTTTCGATTTGATTTCGGTGATGACAGGCGGCGGTCCGTTCGAAAGCTCGACGGTGCTCGCGTACTACATGTACGACCAGGCGATCAAGTATTACCGCATCGGCTATTCGGCTTCGATTGCGGTGGTGTTGTTCGCGATCATGCTGGTGTATATCGTCTATCACTTGCGGCGCATGCTGCGCAACGAACTGTAGGAAAGGAGACGCGCATGTATCCGATGCCCGTGCAAAAGTGGAAGCCGATGAATCGTCGGCTGTACAAACTATCTTTGCCGATCGCGTTGCTGATCTGGCTATTGCCGATGATCGCCGTGCTCGTCACATCGGTGCGTTCGAGCGAAGAATTAAGTCTCGGCAATTACTGGGGCTGGCCGCAACATATCACGCTGGTGGCGAATTATCGCGAGGCGCTGACTGCATCGCCCATGCTGCATTACTTCATGAATAGCGTGATGATCACCGTGCCTGCGGTGCTCGGCGCAATCACGCTTGCGGCAATGGCGGGCTTCGCGCTGGCGATCTATCGCTTTCCCGGCAATACGTCGCTGTTCGCTACGTTTGTAGCAGGCAATTTCGTGCCCATCCAGATTCTGATGATTCCGGTGCGCGATCTGTCGTTGAGCCTGGGTTTGTTCAACACCGTCGGCGCGCTGATCCTGTTCCATCTTTCGTTTCAGACCGGCTTTTGCACGCTGTTTCTGCGTAACTTCATCAAGCAGTTGCCGTTCGAATTGATCGAGGCGGCGCGCATTGAAGGCGCGAGTGAGTGGACGGTATTCACGCGTATCGTGCTGCCGCTGATTCGTCCCGCGTTGGCCGCATTGACGGTGCTTGTCTTCACCTTCGTATGGAACGACTACTTCTGGGCGCTGTGTCTCACACAAGGCGATGACGCCGCGCCGATTACCGTAGGCGTGGCGGCATTGAAAGGGCAGTGGACGACCGCATGGAATCTCGTATCGGCCGGATCGATCCTCGCGGCACTGCCGTCAGTGGCGATATTCTTTGCGATGCAAAAGCACTTCGTCGCTGGTTTGACGTTCGGGGCGACGAAGGGCTAAGCGGTTTGTCGAAGCGTCGAATGTGTCTGCATATTCGATGCTTCGATGACCGCCTGCACCACGCGTTCCACGCTCGGCCAATTCTTCTCCGTCTGACCATCCACATAGCTTTCCGGCGCGACACTGCGATAAAGCTCCGGATAGCCCCAGATCGCGTCATGCACGGCGGGCCGCGTAATACTGCCACCGATCACCGCGACGATCGGACGGCGAAACGCGGCGGCCGCATGCATCAGCATGGACGAGTTCGTCAGCACGACGTCCGCGCTTTCGGCGAGCGCGAATACGGTTCGCATCGAAACCGCACCGGCGAGCGAACGCAGCGGCGTTTTCGATCCTGCCGCCGCAATTGCTTCGGCAGCGCGGCCTTTATCCGCGTCGCTGCCGACGATCACGATATCGCAAGGCATGGCCGCTGCGATCCGCGCGAGCGCCGCGCCCATCTGACGCGGATTCCATATCTTGCCCGGCACGCCCGCGCCGATACCAACCAGCACGCGCACCGTGCGTTTGCCAGGCGCGGCATTCCAGAACTTCGTGGTGCGCGCCTGTTCATCGGACGTCAGGAACAATTGCGGACGCGCCTCAGGAAGATCAGTTATACCAAGCAATTCCGCTTGTCCGAGCGCGGCGCGCCCTGACTGACGGCGCGCGAAATCGATATATTCCTGACAGCCGCTATGACCGCCGCGATAGCCACGCACGCCGATGCGATAGCGCACGCCAAGCCGCATCATCAGCAACGTGCCCATATAACTGCCGAGCACGTCGATACCCACATCGAACCCGCCACGCTGACGCAAGGCCGCGACCTGCGGCGACTTCATCAGAAAGCGCGCGACTTGACGAGGCGAGCGATCCTGCACGATCTTGTTGTTCCACGGCGCATCGAGTTCGACGATCTCATCGACGTATGGATTATTCTCCAGAATCGGCCGTCCCCAACTGCCGATGCCTGCGATGATGCGCGTTGTCGGAAAGCGCGTTTTCAGCGCCTCGAAAATGGGCGTGGTGGTCAGCAGTTCGCCGAAATCGTTCGGGCGCAGCACGAGAATTTCGCGCGGCGTGTCGCGATGTGGATCATGCCGCGGCGGGTTGAATTTGCCGAGAACCCAGACCGGCAGCTCCGTAAGCGTGCTTTTCCAACCCATGACTTCTCCGATAAACGCGTGAACCCGTCGATTGTGCATATGGAATGCGCGCTTTTCTGTGGGACGGATGACGCAAATTCGCTGACGGCGGCAGAACATTGGCGGACAAACGCTAACGCGTGGCTGCCGCTTGTGAAAGTATTCCCACTGACCTAACATGAGCGCTCCTTTCCGGGAGCACTCAATGAGTTCGACTTCTTTACCGATTGCCGCCGCTCACCAGTCCGTCGATACGGAACCGCAGTCCATCGACGCGCCGCTGTCGGCGGCCGCCGCATTCCTGATTCTGAAGGTCAAAGATGACGAGGCATCGCTTGCCACGGTTCGCGATGTGCTTGGTAGTACGGATGATCTGATCAAGAACGTCAGAGTGCGGACCGATGTCGGTTTGTTCACCTGCAACGTGGGTATTGCGCATCGCGCATGGGGTGCGATTACGGCTAAGCCCGCGCCGCGCGAACTGACGCCGTTCAAGGAAGTGAAGGGCGCGAAGCATACGGCGATCGCCACTGAAGGCGATCTGCTTTATCACATTCGTGCGGAGTCGATGGGCGTGATCATCGAATTCGAACGGATGGTGCTGGAAGCCTTCGGTGACGCCGTTATTCCGCTCGACGACGTAGCAGGTTTCCGTTACTTCGATGGCCGCGATCTGCTCGAATTCGTCGATGGCACCGCGAATCCCGAGGGACTTGAACTGCCTGCGGCGACTATCGTCGGCGATGAAGATCCGGACTATGCGGGCGGCAGTTATGTAGTTATCCAGAAGTATTTGCACGACATGGCTGCGTGGCGTTCGCAAAGCGTCGAGACGCAGGAATCGATTGTCGGACGCAAGAAATTCGACAACACCGAATTGCCCGACGCAACCGAAGGGCAGAAGTCGCACAAGACGCTCTGCACGATCGAAGACGACGAAGGCGAACACGCCATTCTGCGCGACAACATGCCGTTCGCGGTGCCGGGGCGGGGCGAGTACGGCACGTACTTTATCGGCTACTGCCGCTATCTATGGGTGATCGAGAAGATGCTGGAACGCATGTTTATCGGTGATCCGCCGCCGCTGCACGATCGCATTCTCGACTTCTCGCGCGCCACGGCCGGCGTGACCTTCTTCGCGCCATCGCGCAAGTTTCTCAGCGATCTGGGCGATGCCTGAGCGTGCGTTCGTCTTGCAGCGTCAGCGTGATCGCCATGCTGATGAAAGCGATGGCTGACGCGCTGATAAAGACCCACTGAAGCGATCCCGGCACGCGCCCCGCCATGATATTGCCCAAAGCCGTGCCGAGACCCAGAAAGACATTGGCGATGGCGAATATTTTCGCGGCGGCGTGTGCATCGACGGTCTTGCTGATGTAGGCGGGAATCATGCCGTAGATCGCATAGAACGACAGCCCGAAGCACGCCGCCGCAATGCGCAACTGCCAAATCTGCGTATGCAGCGCGATCAATAATGCCGAACATGCAAGCGCAATATAAGAGGCGACGAGCACGACACGCACGCCGATTCTGTCCGCAAGCATGCCCGCGATCAATCCGCTGAACAGCCCGACACCGCCGATGATTGACCAGAGCTGTCCGACTGTCGCCAGTGAGAGCCGTCCTTCTTCAGTGAGATAGCTCGACAGATAGTTTTGCCACGGCCCGCATGTCATGCCGCTTAACGCGAGCAAGATCCACACCGTGAAATTGCGCGTCGTGACGATCGATCCGCTTGCTTCGTCGCGTTTGCGGACCGTCTCGCGCACGAATACATCCGGCGCGATAATCCTTAGTATAACGAAGCCTATCAACGTGATCGCGAGCGAGCCTGTACCGGTGACGAGCCAGATCGATCGCCACTGCCCGCCTGGCAGCAGCCACGGCACAAGCAAGCCGTTCGCCAGTTGTCCGTAAGCGGTGCCGCTGGACACGAGACCATTGACCGCCGATCGATACGCAAACGGCACCGCCTTCGAGATCGCGCCGACAGTCGGCACGATCATCAACGCGGCCATTGCGCCCAGTCCGGCCAGCACGACGCCGGCTTGCCACGCTCCCTGAATCCCCGCAAAAGCCAGCAGTAAAAGCGATCCGACAGCGACGGCGCATACCGTCACCTGTCCCGCGCCGAAGCGACGCGTGAGCATCGGGCACACGAGCGCCGCCGCGAGATAAGCGATCTGCGCGCCCGCACTCGCCATGCCGATCGCCGCATTCGCAAATCCGATGCTCGGCCGCATGGCAGGCATGATCAGTGCGAACAGATAGATGCCGAAGCCGAACGCGATTGCCGTGAACAGCGTGAACACGACCGCAATACAGACCGCGCGCGTGAATCCCCCGGCAGCCGACGAAGCGATTGCGTCCGTATTCATGCGAGGTTATCCTGTATCGAATAGAACCAATATAGAGATATTTCTATATTGATCGCGGCGCTGTGTCAAGGAGGACATGCCGATCCATGCGGAAAAGACATGCTGTGGATGAAGTTGCTCTGCAAGAAGCGCTGAACGCTTTGTCCAATCGTCACAGGCTGACCATCCTGATTTGGCTGACCGACCCCGAGTCGAACTTTCCGCCGCAAAGCGACGGCGATCTCGTGGAAGACGGCGTGTGCGTCGGGTTTATCACCGAGAAGATCGGTCTGAGCCAGCCCACGGTCACAACGCATATGCAGGCGCTCGCGAAAGCAGGGCTGGTCAGTTCCACGAAGATCAAGAATTGGGTCTACTACAAACTCGACCGCGTGGCGATCGACTCATTTCTGGGCGATCTTGGCCGTGCGCTGAATAAGAAATGATTTGATATCCGAACTATGAGTCAATCGAACGATTCATCCAAATCGCGCGCGGGCTTCGTACGCGTTCGCGGTGCGCGCGAGCACAACCTGAAGAACGTCGATGTCGATGTACCGCGCGATGCGCTCGTCGTATTCACGGGCGTGTCCGGCTCCGGCAAATCGTCGCTGGCGTTCGGCACTTTGTATGCTGAAGCGCAGCGGCGATACTTCGAGTCGGTCGCGCCATATGCGCGGCGTCTGATTGAACAGGTCGGCGTGCCGCAGGTCGATTCGATCGAAGGTCTGCCGCCCGCCGTCGCGCTCCAGCAGCAGCGCGGCGCGCCGAATGCGCGATCATCGGTCGGCAGCGTGGCGACGCTTTCGAGCCTCGTGCGCATGCTTTATTCGCGCACCGGCAGCTATCCGCCGAAACAGCCGATGCTGTACGCCGAAGACTTCTCACCGAACACCGTGCAAGGCGCATGTCCGGTCTGTCACGGTCTCGGACGCGTCTACGAAGTCACCGAAAAGTCGATGGTGCCCGACGATTCGCTCACCATTCGCGAGCGCGCCATCGCGGCATGGCCGCCCGCGTGGCACGGACAGAATCTGCGCGACATCCTCGTGACGCTCGGCTATGACGTGGACAAACCATGGCGCGATTTGCCGAGGAAGGATCGCGACTGGATTCTCTTTACCGAGGAGCAACCGACCGCGCCCGTGTATGCGGGACTCTCGCCCAAGGAGACGCAGGCGGCGCTCAAACGCGGCGCGGAACCGAGTTATCAGGGCACTTTTACGGGCGCGCGCCGCTATATTCTGCACACGTTCGCGCATACGCAAAGCGCGTTGATGAAGAAGCGGGTGTCGCGTTTTATGGTTGGGAGCGATTGTGCGGCATGTCATGGCAAGCGACTCAAGCAAGAGGCATTGTCGGTGACCTTCGCGGGACTCGATATCGCTGAATTTTCGAGGTTGCCGCTCAATCGGCTCACCGAGTTGCTGGAGCCGATCGCGCGTGGCGCATGGAACGATAAGGCCAATGAAGATCGCGTGCCGAGCAAGGACACGCGGCGCGCGGCCACGGCAAAACGCGTCGCTGCAGGCGGTTCGGCGCACAAGAGCGCGCCCGATGTGCGACGCACACCTAATCTTTCCGATGAGAAACGCGCCGCCGCCGAGCGTATCGCCGGGGAATTGCTGGAGCGCTTGCGCACGCTGACCGATCTCGGGCTTGGCTATCTCTCGCTGGATCGCGCAACGCCGACGCTGTCATCGGGCGAGTTGCAACGCTTGCGGCTCGCGACGCAGCTTGCATCGCAATTATTCGGCGTGGTGTACGTGCTGGACGAGCCGTCCGCCGGTCTGCATCCCGCCGATAGCGAAGCGCTGTTCGCCGCGTTGCAACGCCTTAAATCTGCGGGCAATTCGCTATTCGTGATCGAACATGATCTACACACCATGCGTCGTGCGGACTGGCTGGTGGATGTCGGCCCCGCTGCGGGCGATGCAGGCGGTGAAGTGCTCTACAGCGGTCCGCCCGATGGACTCGTGGCGGTGGAGGCATCGCAGACGCGACTGCATCTTTTTGCAACTCGTTCGGATTCCAAACATAAGCCGCGCATGACGCGTGACTGGCTGAAACTCGCGGGCATCACGCGCAACAATCTGCATGATATCGATGTCGCGTTTCCGCTCGGTTGCTTTACGACTGTCACGGGCATTTCGGGATCGGGCAAGTCGAGTCTGGTGAGTCAGGCGCTGCCGGAACTCGTCGCGGAGCATCTTGGCCGCGCGCTCGACAATGGAGAGGATGACGAACAAGACCCGCTGCTCGCTCGTATCGACACGCCTGCTGACGGTCGCATCATCGCGGGCATGGACACGATCAAGCGTCTCGTGCGCGTCGATCAAAAGCCGATTGGCCGCACGCCGCGTTCCAATCTTGCCACCTACACGGGCTTGTTCGATCACGTCCGCAAGCTGTTCGCCGATACCCCGGCCGCGCGCAAACGCCGTTACGGCGCAGGCCGTTTCTCGTTCAACGTCGCGCAAGGGCGTTGCCCGACGTGCGAGGGCGAAGGCTTTGTCAGCGTCGAACTGCTGTTCTTGCCGAGCGTCTATACGTCGTGCTCGACATGCCACGGATCGCGTTATAACCCGCAGACGCTTGAAGTCGAGTGGCGCGGCAAGAATATCGCGGACGTGCTGGCGATGAGCGTCGATACCGCGTGCGACTTTTTTATCGATGAACCCGCGGTGATGCGCGCGCTCAGCGTATTGCGCGATATCGGGCTGGGTTATCTGCGGCTCGGACAGCCTGCGACGGAGCTATCGGGCGGCGAGGCGCAGCGCATCAAACTCGCCACCGAACTGCAACGCGCGCATCGTGCGGATACGCTGTATATCCTCGATGAACCAACTACCGGTCTGCATCCCGCTGACGTGGATCGATTGATGACTCAACTGCAAGGCCTCGTCGATGCAGGCAATACCGTCGTCGTTGTTGAACACGATATGCGCGTGGCGGCCGCCAGTGACTGGGTGATCGACATCGGTCCAGGCGCGGGCGAGGAGGGCGGCACGATCGTGGTGGCGGGGGAGCCGGGCAAAGTGGCGCGGCATGCTGAAAGTCGCACGGCGCATTATCTGAAGGGCGCATCCACCAACGCCTGATGCGCGTTGACATCCGGCCCCACGCGCGCCTTGATTTCGCGTATAAACCGTGCAAGCGGCCCGTTGAATTCGTCATCATGTTTCCACACGAATTCAACCGGATAGTTCAATGTCAGTTCGGGATGCGAAACAAGTCGCGTCGTGCTCGGGCAGCTATGCACGGACGTATCCGGCACGATTGAATAACCGATGCCCGCTGCGACGAGACCGAGTATGGTCATCGTATCGCCGCCGAGCTGCACGATATTCGGTGAGAAGCCCGCCAACTGACATTGCCGGATCAGAAAGTCGTAATAGGGCGGCGCGGCGTCACGATCGAACCATACGCATGGACGATTCGCAAGATCGGCCAGGCGATCCGGCACATCGAAAGGCGCATCGAGCAGATCGGGCACGGCGAGTTTGAGGCCGCAGCGAAATACCGTGAGCGCTTCGAAGCGCGAATCGCGCAGATCACGCCAGCCGAAAAATCCGCCGTCGAGTTCGCCTTCGATCAGCGCATCCATCTGTTTGACTGCCAGCAATGGCTCGATATACAGCGAAATATCCGGATGCCGCGTGCGAAAGTTGTTGATATGTGAAAGAATTTCGGGATGCCAACCATAAGTCGGCGACACGCCGATTCGCAGCGTGCCCGCGCTTCCCTGCGCCACACGCAACGCACGCTGTCGCGCCGATTCCATATCGATCAGCAGACGCCGCGCATCGAGTGCGAACTGCTCGCCTGCTGCGGTCAATTCGACACCGCGCGCATTACGCGAGAACAGCGGCGTACCGAGTTCCTCTTCGAGATCGCGAATCTGGCGGCTCAGCGCAGGCTGCACGATATGCAGTTGACGCGCCGCAGCAGCCACGCTCCCCGAGTCCGCCACGGCCAGAAAGTACCGCAAATGCCGGAAATCCATGATTGTTGTCGTCGTGGGCACGCCGGGTAGATTCGCACGACAAAATACATCGTGGAAGCAGGCATAACCCGAGGCTATACCTGCAAAGCATAGGCGCTATTTTTGAATAGTATGCGGACCTTTGCAGCGGGCGGGCGTACCTTCTATGAACCACTAAAACGAAGGAATGTCCCTCATGCGACGATCCATCTCGACACGCGAAGCCGGCACGACTCACAGAACATTCGCTGCCGCCGCCATCGGAAATCTGCTGGAAATCTACGACTTTATTGCTTACGGTATCTTTGCAGTTCCCATCTCCCGCACGTTCTTCGCGACTCACTCCGAGTTGATCTCCCTGCTCCTGACCTTTCTGACCTTCGCGGTAGGCTTTATCGCGCGGCCGGTTGGTGCGCTCGTGCTCGGGCGATACGCGGATCGCGTGGGGCGTCGGCGTGCGCTGAGTCTCACGCTGATTCTGATGGCGGCGAGCACGGCGGTGCTGGCGGTGTGTCCGTCGTATGCATCGATCGGACTGGCTGCGCCGGTCATCATTACTTTGGGCCGCTTATTGCAGGGCTTTTCTGCCGGTGGCGAAGTCGGCGGCGCAGTGGCGATGCTGGTCGAGAACGCGCCGGAATCGAAGAAGAACTTTGCGTCTTCGTTCCAGCAGATGTCGCAAGGCGGCGGCGCGTTGCTGGCAGGACTCGTTGGCCTCGCGCTCACGCACGTCTTCACCGATGCACAAATCGCTGGCGGAGCGTGGCGTCTCGCGTTTGTCTTTGGTCTGTTGATCGGACCAGTGGGCTGGTATATCCGCCGCTCAGTGCCCGAAACCGTCGCGTTCGAAGCGGCGAGCCGCGAGCGTGCGCCCGCGCTGTTGCCGACGCTCGCGTCGCATCGCTGGCAGTTTGTGGGCGCGGTGGCGATCATGGTGTTCTGGACCATCGCCACGTACGTGTCGAATTACTTCACCACGTATGCTGTGCGCGAACTGCATCTGCCGCTGTCGCAGAGTTATCTCGGGCAACTTTCATATGGCGTCGTCATGGTCGTGATGTGCCCGATCATCGGCCATTTGTCGGACCGAATCGGCGTAAGAAAGCCGATGCTGTTCGGCGCGACGCTCACCGCGCTCTTCGCGTATCCGTTGTTCTGGCTGCTGGCGCATCAGCCGGGGCCGCTTTCGTTGATGCTGGTGCAGGCGTGCATCGGCTTTCTGCTGGCGTGTTACGCGGCGTGTGCATCGAACGTGCTGGCGAGCATTTTCCCGACGCGCTTTCGTGCAACCGGCGTGGGCTTTGCATACGCGATCGGCGTGACCGTGTTCGGCGGACTTACGCCGCTTGCAGTCACCAGTCTGATCGATATCACCGGCGACAAGCTCGTGATCGGCTATTACCTCTCTGCTGCCGCGGTGGTGAGTTGCATTGCGGTGTGGCTGACTGCGCCGCATCGTGACAAGCCGAAACATGAAGACAACGCAGCCACCCTTGCCGTAACGGAATAAACGCAATGAAAGCAATGAACCCTCTGACCTTGAACGACCCGCATCTCGATGCGATCGAAGAAGACCTGATCCACATCCGACGGCACATTCATTCGTATCCCGAACTAAGACACGAGGAGCGCGAGACATCGGCCTATGTGGCTTCGCTGCTGACGAAGTGGGGCCTGCGCGTGGAGCGTGGTATCGGCGGATATGGATTGGTTGGCGTGCTGCAACGTGGCGACAGCAAACGCTCGCTCGGTCTGCGCGCCGACATGGATGCCTTGCCGATGCAGGAGCACAACCGCTTCGCGCACGCCTCGCGCGCGGAAGGGCGCATGCATGCGTGTGGTCACGATGGCCACACCGCCATGCTGCTCGGCGCGGCGCGTTATCTTGCCGAGCACGGCGGTTTCGATGGCACGGTGAACTTCATCTTCCAGCCTGCGGAAGAAGGCGGCGCAGGCGCGCGTTTGATGATCGAAGACGGTCTGTTCGATCGGTGTCCTATGGATGCCGTGTTCGGCATGCACAACTGGCCCGGCATTCCCGCCGGTCATTTCGCTCTGCGGGCCGGCGCGATCATGGCATCGAGCAATACGTTCAGTCTCGAACTGACCGGCACGGGCGCGCATGCCGCGCAGCCGCATCGCGCAGCCGATCCGGTGTTGGCTGCATCGGCAGTGGTGCAGACATGGCAAAGCATCGTTTCACGCAATGTCGATCCTAAGGACTCCGCCGTTTTGTCCGTCACGGAACTGCATGCAGGCAGCGCGGGCAACGTCATTCCGGGCCACGCGCGCATGAGCGGCACCGTGCGCGCATTCAGCGACGATGTGCTCGACCTCGTCGAACGTCGCATGAATGAAATCGCGCAGGGCGTGGCGGCGGCGCATGGCGTGCGCGCGGAATTTCAATTTCAACGCATGTATCCGGCACTGGTTAACGATGCCGAATCCAGCGTCTTCGCAGCACGTGTGCTGAGCGAACTGGTGGGCGATGCGCGCGTAGATGCACAAGTCGATCCGCAAATGCCGTCCGAAGATTTCGCGTTCTACATGAAGCATCGGCCGGGATGCTATGTCTTTATCGGCAATGGCGATGGTTCGGAGTACGGAAGTTGCGGTTGCGCCATTCCGCTTCATAACCCGAACTACGACTTCAACGACGCCGTGTTGAAACCCGGCGTCGCATGGTGGGTGGCGTTGACGCGCGCGTGGCTGTGAGCGTGTTCAGCTTTTCGCAAGCGCGGCGCGAATGCGCGTGGCCTGCGCTTCGAGCACGGCGCTATCGGCGAATTCACGCGCGTGAATCTTCAGCGGCACGTCCTGCCAGCGCGGAATGATATGGAAGTGAATATGCTCGACGGTCTGACCCGCCGCTGCGCCGTTGAATTGCGCGATCAACATGCCGTCGGGCGTGAGCGCTTCCTTCACCGCTGCCGCGACGCGCTTGACGGTGCGCATGCAGGCGGCCAGCGCCTCTTCGGAGGCTTCGTGAATGTTCGCGGCGGCTTCTTTCGGAATCACCAGCACGTGGCCTTCGGATTGCGGCATCACGTCCATGAAGGCGAGCGTGTCGTCGGATTCGAATACCTTGATGCTCGGGATCTCGCCGCGCAGGATCTTGGCGAAAATGTTTTGTGTGTCGTAGCTCATGATCGAATAACGAGTGAAGAGTCAGGGTCCGCACACGTTAATCGACTGCCGTGCCAATGACAAGCCTGAACTCACTCGGCGACACCGCGTGATAACGCCGCCATACGCGCCTGAAATCGCGCACGGAGGCGAAGCCGGATTGTTCGGCGACGTGTTCTATCGTTAATTCGGATTGGGTTAGCAGACGCTGCGCACAGGCCACGCGCAATGATTGCTGATAGGCCAGCACCGTAATGCCTGCATGCTCCGCGAACAGACGGCTCAGATGGCGCGGACTCACATGCGCGGCGCGCGCAAGATCGGCCACGCTCCAGTCTCGCGCGGGCGTGCGCGCAATCGCATCCTGCGCGCGATGCACCGCCGGATGCACATGATTTCGATGCGCAAGCCACGGCGACAACTGCGCTTCATCGCCCGCGCGCCGTTGATACACCACTTGCCGCCGCGCGATATCGGCGGCCATTTCAGGCCCTGCGAGTTGCTCGATCAGATGCAGTGCGAGATCGATGCCCGCGGTGATGCCTGCGCTTGTCAGCACGTCGTGGTCATCGACAAAAAGGGAGTCGTCTTCGACGCGCGCAGTCGGCTCCGTTTCGCGCAACAGATCGACCAACGCGAAGTGCGTGGTGCAGCGGCGGCCCGCCAGCAAGCCCGCGCGCGCCAGCAAAAGCGCGCCCGCGCAAATACTGGCGATGCGCGTATCTTCCACCGGCGCGCGGCGCAGCCATTGCGTGACCTTATCGAAGCACGCATTGGTGCCGGGCGGCGGCGTGTCCGTGGTCCCGACGACGATCACCAGACTGTTTGGCGGCAAGCGTTTCGGCAACGGCTCAATGCCATCGATCGACGTACCGAGCGATGTCATCGCGCGTTCGAGCGGCCCGCAATGATGCAGTTCGATCGGCGCGCCGGACTCCGCCGCCATGCGCAGCGCTTCGGCCGGTCCCGCATAGTCGAGCATCAGCACGGGTGGCGTCAGCACGAACCATACGGATACCTTATCGATCATTTTGCGTTGAGCGTTTGCCATGAACTCAGCACGTCGTCCGCTGTGGAAATGCGCGCGAAACGGTCTTGCAGCACCAGCTCGGTGCGCGCTTTGATATCGGCGGATGAATAGGTCTGACCGCTGCCTGTGTGTGTCATGGGAAACGTGAGCGTGGCTTCGGTCACGTAATCCACGGCATAGCCAATATCCGATGCAACCCGCGTCGTGGTTTCGCAGCACTGTTCCGTGCGAATGCCGGTAATCACGAGATGATCGATGCGCTGGCGACGCAGCCAGAGATCGAGTCCCGTGTCCGTGAAGGCATTGTGCGTGTGCTTTTCGAAAACGACAGCGGGATTGCCCGGCAGCCAGTCGAGCGGCTTCACGAAGCCCGATTCCTTGCGGAACGGCTGACCCTTGCCGACATGAAATATATGCACCACGGGCACGCCTGCTTCGCGTGCACCGGCATCCAGACGCAGAATGGCGCGTTTGAATGCCGGAACATCCTCTTCCGACCACTCGGCGGTCTGACGAAACGATTCCTGCACGTCGATCACGATCAGCGCCGAGCGGTCGGACACATTGGCGGTTGCGGTCATTTTTGGCCTCACATTGAACGGGATGGACACATCTTACGATGCCTGCGTGAGGGCATCGAGACCATTCCCGGTCATCATAGAGGACAAAACGCGCCAGTCACTTTTATCTGTCGAGCCGCGTCACCTTGGTGCCTTCCACCGATACCCCCGCCATCAGCCCCGCATTCGTCAGTACGAATACTTCGACCGGACTGGTGGCGGTGGTGGTATCGAGTTGGCCGTTTGCTCCGATCTTCAGCACCGCGACGGTGGCGTCGGTGCCTGCGGCCCAGCCATCGCGCTTTCTGAAGTCGGCCAGTGCGTCGTCGGTCAAAAAGACGAAGATCAGCGCCTTCGATTGCGCGCCGAACTGCAAACCGAACGAGCCGCCTGCGGTGCTGTAGTAGCCCTCCGTTTGCCCGTCCACGCGCAGCGCGCCTTCGCCGTATTGCGCGCCCAGCCAGAAGCCCGCCGCCAGCACGCGCGGGAAAACCAGCACGCCGCGCGCCTTGGCGACCAGTTCGCGCGATCCCTTGACCGTCGCGTACAGACGTTGCAGCGTGGAATCGACCGATGCGTCGATGGAGCGGAAGTGGTCGGCGCGGCCGGCGGGCGTGTCGTCGGAGGGACCGGTCGTCGTACATGCGCCGATGACCAGTGTGCTCATGGCCAGACCGCTTGCGACCAGCAGTTGGCGTCTTTTCTTATGAAGCATGTCGTCCCCGTCGTGAGTGGTTGGTTGGCTTGTGCACTATACAGGCGCGGTGATGTAACGGGGGCGGATCGTCGCAACTGAGCGCCGTTTTTTTACGCGGTTTTTATACTCGCGCCTTCAACCTTCTCGTGCCCTTTACGTCGTTTTTTCTATTCTCGTGCCAGTAAAAAACCGATGAGAAGGGAGAAAACAAGATGGACCTGATTTACGTTGCCGGCATCGTCCTGTTTGCGGGACTGTGCATGGCGCTCACCGGCGGATGCGAGCGTCTGCGCCGCCGCGTGACGGGAGGCCGATCATGAACGACTGGATGATCTGGCTCGCGGCAGCCTCGGCGCTGCTGCTGTTCGTCTATCTCGTCTATGCCTTGCTGGATGCGGAGGAACTGGAATGAACGCGAATACCATTCTCCAGACGGGGCTGTTTATCATCGTGCTGATCGCGCTGGCGATTCCGCTCGGCCGCTATATGACCGATGTGCTCGAGGGCACGTCTGTTGTCGTCAGAAAGATCGGGCGGCCGTTCGAGCAGATGTTGTATCGGTTAGCCGGAGTTGATCCGGATACCGAAATGTCATGGAAGCAATACGCGCTGGCTGTGCTGCTGTTCAATCTGCTCGGTGCGCTTGTGCTGTACGCGCTGTTGCGTCTGCAAGGCGTGTTGCCCGCCAATCCGCAAGCAATGGCTGGCATGACGCCGGACGCGGCGTTCAACACGGCCATCAGCTTCGTTACCAACACCAACTGGCAGGACTACGGAGGCGAAAGCACGCTCGGCTATCTCGCGCAGATGCTCGGGCTGACCGTGCAGAACTTTCTTTCGGCGGCGACGGGCATTGCCGTGGTGGTGGCGTTGATTCGAGGCTTCAAGCGGCATAGTGCGCAGACCATCGGCAATTTCTGGGTCGATCTGACGCGCACCACGCTCTACGTGCTTGCGCCGATTGCCGTGGTGCTGTCGTTGGTGTTCATCAGCCAGGGCGCGATTCAGAACTTCCGGTCTTATCAGGACGTACCCACGCTTCAGGTCACCACCTATCAGACGTCCACGACCGATTCGAAGGGCAAAACGATCACGCAAGACGCGAAAGCCGACAAGCAGACCTTGCCGATGGGACCGGTGGCGTCTCAGGAAGCCATCAAAATGCTCGGCACTAACGGCGGCGGCTTCTTCAACGCGAACTCCGCGCATCCGTTCGAAAATCCGACGCCATTCTCCAACTTCATGCAGATGTTAGCGATGCTGATTATTCCGGCCTCGCTGTGCATCGTATTCGGCCGCATGCTTGGCGATCGCCGGCAAGGTTACGCCGTGCTCGCCGCGATGACGCTGGTGTTCGCGGTCGCATGTTGTGCGGAGATTGCATCGGAGCAGGCCGGCAATCCGCTGTTCGCGTCACTTAATGTCGATGCGCAAGCGTCCGCGCTTCAGCCCGGCGGCAACATGGAAGGCAAGGAAACGCGCTTCGGCATCGCGCAATCGGGCATCTTCTCGGTGGCGACGACAGCGGCTTCGTGCGGCGCCGTCAACGGCATGCACGACTCGCTGACGCCGCTCGGCGGCCTCGTGCCGATGCTGCTGATTCAGCTTGGCGAAGTCATTTTCGGTGGCGTCGGTTCGGGCTTATACGGCATGCTCGTATTCGCTTTGCTTGCGGTGTTCGTGGCGGGGTTGATGATCGGTCGTACACCTGAATATGTCGGCAAGAAGATCGAATCGTTCGAAATGAAGATGGTGTCGGTGGTGATTCTGCTGACGCCCTTGCTGGTGCTCGCGGGCACGTCCATCGCTGTGCTCACGGAAGCGGGCAAAGCGGGGATTCTCAATCCGGGCGCGCACGGTTTCTCGGAGATTCTCTATGCCTTCAGTTCGGCCGCCAATAACAACGGCAGCGCCTTTGCGGGCCTGACGGTGAACACGCCGTTCTATAACTCGCTGCTCGCGCTGGCGATGTGGTTCGGGCGTTTCGGCACCATCGTGCCGGTGCTGGCAATTGCGGGATCGCTGGCCGCGAAGAAGCGGCTCGCGGTCACCGCAGGCACCTTGCCTACGCACGGTCCGCTGTTCGTCGTGATGCTGATCGGCGTGCTGATGCTCGTCGGCGCGCTGACGTATGTGCCCGCGCTTGCGCTCGGACCGATTGTCGAACACATCACCATGATCGCCAGCCACTGAATTTCGAGGACAGCATGACTCAACTCAATCAAGCGACGCATCGCCCGGACAATCTGGGGCAGGCGCGCACGGCAGCGCGTTCGATGTTCGATCCGGCGCTCGTCAAACCCGCCATCGTCGATTCGTTCAAGAAGCTCGGACCGCGCACGCAATTGCGCAATCCGGTGATGTTCTGCGTGTATATCGGCAGTATTCTGACGACCGTGTTGTGGATCGCGGCGCTGGCAGGACAAGCCGAAGCGCCTGCGGGATTCATTCTCGCCATTACCTTGTGGCTGTGGTTCACGGTGCTGTTCGCCAACTTCGCCGAAGCGCTCGCGGAAGGGCGTTCGAAGGCGCAGGCGGCATCGTTGCGGAGTGCCAAGCATAATGTGATGGCCAAGAAGCTCAACGACCCGCATCCGAAATCACCGGTGCGCGTGATGGCTTCCACGGACTTGCGCAAAGGCGATGTGGTGCTGGTCGAATCGGGTGACGTGATTCCCGCCGACGGCGAAGTGATCGAAGGTGTGGCGTCCGTCGATGAATCGGCAATTACGGGGGAATCCGCGCCCGTGATCCGCGAGTCGGGCGGCGACTTTTCGTCGGTGACGGGCGGCACGCGCGTGCTGTCGGATTGGATCGTCGTGAAGGTATCGGTGAATCCGGGCGAGGCGTTTTTGGATCGCATGATCGCGATGGTCGAAGGCGCGAAGCGCCAGAAAACGCCGAACGAGATCGCGCTGACCATCCTGCTCGTCGCGTTGACGCTGGTGCTGCTGTTCGCGACTGCCACGCTGCTGCCGTTCTCGATCTTCTCCGTCGAAGCGGCCAAATCCGGTCACGTCGTGACGATTACCGCGTTGGTGGCTTTGCTCGTGTGCCTGATTCCGACCACCATCGGCGGATTGCTGTCGTCGATCGGCGTGGCGGGGATGAGCCGCATGATGCAGGCCAACGTGATCGCCACTTCGGGCCGCGCTGTCGAAGCGGCAGGCGATGTCGATGTACTGTTGCTCGACAAGACCGGCACCATTACGCTCGGCAATCGTCAGGCGTCGTGGTTCGCGGCTGCGCCCGGCGTGCAGGAACGCGATCTCGCCGATGCCGCGCAACTGTCCTCACTGGCCGATGAAACGCCGGAAGGCCGCAGCATCGTCGTATTGGCGAAGCAGAAGTTCAACATTCGCGAACGCGATATGGCGACGCTCAACGCTACCTTCCTCGCTTTCACCGCGCAAACGCGCATGAGTGGCGTGGATTTGCCGAATCGCGAGATTCGCAAAGGGTCCGCCGATGCCGTGAAGAAGTACGTCGAAGAGCGCGGCGGACGCTTCCCGCAAGAGGTTCAGTCAGCGGTTGACGATATCGCGCGGCGCGGCAGCACACCGCTCGTGGTGGCCGAAACCGTCGATGGCAAGTCGCGCGCGTTGGGCGTGATCGAGCTGAAGGACATCGTGAAAGGCGGCATCAAGGAACGCTTCGCAGAGCTACGCAAGATGGGCATCAAGACCGTGATGGTGACGGGCGATAACCGTCTGACCGCCGCTGCGATCGCCGCCGAAGCAGGCGTGGATGACTTTCTCGCCGAAGCCACGCCTGAAACGAAGCTCGCGACCATACGCGGCCATCAGGCCGAAGGACGCCTCGTCGCGATGACCGGCGACGGCACCAATGATGCGCCCGCGCTCGCACAAGCCGATGTCGCCGTGGCGATGAACACGGGCACGCAGGCCGCGAAAGAAGCGGGCAATATGGTCGATCTCGACTCGAACCCGACCAAGCTGATCGAGATCGTGGAGATCGGCAAACAGATGCTGATGACGCGCGGCTCGCTCACCACGTTTTCCATCGCCAACGATGTGGCCAAGTACTTCGCGATCATCCCGGCAGCGTTCGCAACGACGTATCCGCAATTGCGCGTGCTGGACGTGATGCACCTTGCATCGCCTGCATCGGCGATTTTGTCGGCGGTGATCTTCAATGCGCTGATTATCGTGTTCCTGATTCCGCTGGCGCTCAGGGGCGTGAAGTATCGCGCGCTCGGTGCGGCGTCTTTGTTGCGACGAAACCTCTTGATTTACGGCCTGGGCGGCATTCTGCTGCCGTTCCCGTTCATCAAGTTGATCGATATGGCTATTACCGCGCTCGGATGGAGTTGAAATGATGAAGACACTGTTGCGTCCCGCTATTGTCTTGTTCGGAATGCTGATGATTGTGACCGGACTGGTTTATCCGGCCATTGTCACGGCAATCGGGCAGGCCGCGTTCAATCGTCAGGCGAATGGCTCGCTGATCGAGTTGGATGGGAAGGTCGTCGGCTCGGAAATCATCGGCCAGCAATTCGATGCGCCTAAGTACTTCTGGGGACGTCTCTCCGCCACCACGCCGAACCCGTACAACGGCATCAATTCGAGCGGCTCGAACCTCGGCCCGACCAACCCCGCACTAGCCGATGCTGTGAAAGCACGCATCGCCGCGCTGCATGAAGCCGATCCGGATAACAAGGCCGACGTGCCCGTCGATCTGGTGACGGCATCGGGCAGCGGGCTCGATCCGGAAATCAGCCCTGCGGCGGCGGCATATCAGGTGGCGCGCGTGGCGAAGGCGCGCGGCTTGTCCGCTGCTCAAGTCGAAGCGATGGTCGCGCAGGCGACGAGCGGGCGACAGTTCGGTGTACTTGGCGAACCGCGCGTCAATGTGCTGAAGCTGAATCTGGCGCTCGATCGTGCGCGAGGGTAAGGACTTTCAAGCGTGCCGATGATGATAAGCGACATGCATCGCACGAATACGCTCCGTTAGCGCCTCAGCGGGACCATCCACCGGCGTATCCGGAATCACCTCGTTGATCGACAACGCACGCACCGGTCCCGCCGGTGCGCCGAGTTCGTTTTGCCATTGCGTGAACTGCTCGGTCGAACTCGCATAGACGATTCGCCCGAGCCCGACCCAGCCATGCGCGGCGGAGCACATCGCACAATGTTCGCCCGAGGTGTAGACCACGGCGTGCTTTCTATCCGATTCGCTCAGATTGTTCGCCGCCCAGCGCGCAATGGCGAATTCCGGATGCTGCGTGTGATCGCCACCGCTGATGCGATTTCGATCTTCGAAGAGCACCCGCCCATCCTGACTAATGATTAGCGATCCGAACGGTTGATCGCCTTCGTCGAGCGCAAGCTGCGCAAGTTCCACACAGCGGTTCAAATGGCTAAGGTCGGTATCGTCGATCATGGTTTGTCCTCGATTGAGAAGTTTGCACACGCTTTGCGCATGAAATACGGCACATCCAGTGCCTTAAGTTTCGTCTGCCCCTTTAAGTTTCGCTTAAGACTCGCTCTTTAGGGTAAGTCTTTCTCAAAATTCCGACTCGCGCTTTTACGACGCTTTTACGACATCACGTCGTGTTCGTCGCCACCCGCTTTCCTTTTTCTCGATGCCTCTCTCTGCACTCGCCGTCCCCGCGACGCGCTTTGGCAAGACCGTATTGGCCGGCGCGATCGGCTCTGCCGTCGCGGCTCTGATGCTGACATCGCTCAAGCCGGTTTCTCATTCCGATGACGACACGCCGCCCGCGATCACTCCTGCACGCGTGGCCGAAACGCCGAAGCCGCCGCCCGCGCCGCCGCAACCGCGCACCGAATCCGTCACCATCGACTCGACTTTTGCGGAGGCGATGCAGCGCAGCGGCTTCGATGCGGCCACGACGGATTTGCTGGCGCGCTCGTTCTCCGGACAGATCGATTTTCGCCGCGATCTGCGCAAAGGCGATACGGTCAGCTTTGTGATGGAGCCGCAGCCCGCGCAACCGGAACCGCTTGCCGTGCGCGTTTCGCGCGGTGATAACGACGGCGATCACGATCTGTTTCTGCATCGCGATCTGAATGGCAAGCCGTTCTATTACACGGCCAACGGCAAATCGGGCGCGCCGTCGTTTTCGCGCTATCCGTTGGCCTTCACGCGCGTGTCATCGGATTTTTCGATGCGCCGCTTCGATCCGGTGGTGCATCGCTGGCAGAGTCATGATGGCGTGGATTTCGCTGCGCCCATCGGCACGCCCGTTCATGCGACGGCGCGCGGCACGATTTCGTTTATCGGCTGGGAAACGGGCTATGGCAAATTCATTGTGATCGATAATCCGCCGCCTTATCAGACCGCGTTCGCGCATCTGTCGCGCTTTGCGAAGGGACTGCATCGCGGTAGCCACGTGCGGCGCGGGCAGGTGATCGGTTACGTCGGCAGGACCGGCTGGGCGACGGGACCGCATCTGCACTATGAAGTGCGTATCGACGATATCGCGCAGAATCCGCTGACCGTCGCGCTTCCCGGCGATGCCCCGCTGCATGGCCCCGAGCGCACGCGATTCGCGCAGGAGGCGCAGCGGCTGGCGGATTTGCTTTGATTTCTGTTCATGCCGCCTGCCAGTGGCCTGTCTGTGGACATGGCTCGACGGGCGCGCCGTCAAGCCAGAGTTGTTCATCGGTCAGTTGGCGGGCGGAGAGTTCGTCGGTATCGAAAATGATATTCAGCGCCTGCGCCACGTGCGCGTTTTCGATGGGCAGCTCCCAGGTCAGGAAGATCTGGTCGTAGTCAAGTCGCGGTGCGAAATCGGCTAAGTGGAAGGCGTTGCTGTTGCGTGGAATGACGGCGTGGGGCTGGCCGGTATCGAAGATCACGGCGGTGCCGCGCGTCAGCGGAATACGTCGATTCGCGTGCGGAAAATGCAGATCGAGCACCTTGTCTTCGCTCAGAAAGAGATTGCAGAAGGCCGCGCTGCCGTATTGCTCGGCATCGTGGTGATAGCGCGCGCCACGACACGCCATCAGTGCGATATCGCTTTGGGCGAGCACGTCGGGGAGGGCGAGCGAGGTCGTCCAGTCGATCATGGCGCGCACGCAACCGCGATAGTCAGACCAGCGCGCCTGCGTGCGCGCCAGCGGCATCACTTCGACGTCGCCGGGTTTGAGTTCGAGGCGCGTTGTCGTTTCGCGTCGCCAATCGGCGAGCAGTGCGGGCGGTGGCTCGGGGATGGCTAGCGTGGTTGTGAGGATCGTGGTGCTCACTGCGCGGCTGCGGATGGTGTCGCCGGTCCAGAAGAAGGAGGTCAGCATGATTCAACGAAACGCACTCATCTGCACCGACATCATCTGCAGCATCTTATTCGATGCCACCGACAACTTCCGCCCGACACGCGTCACCAAATGTGCTTCGGCGTTCTGAAGAATCGGATGCTCGATCGGAATGGCCTTCAATTCTCCCGCCTTGAGCTCACTCGCCACCGCGAACGCGGGCAGCACCACAATCCCCAGTTCCGAGCGCGCAAACTGCTTCATGATATTGATGGAATTGGTCGTGACCGAAGGCTCCAGACTGATCTTCTCCGCATACTCCACGGCCTGCAACATCTGCCGCGTTCCGTACGTGGGATGCGTCGCGGCGAGCGGATACGTCGCCAGTTCCTGCACGGTCAGACTCTTGCGCTTGATCGTACGCGCGAGCCTGACGCCGACGATCGCCATCATCGGTTGCTTGTGGGCGGCGCGTGATACGAGGCGCGGCTCGCGCGGCGGGTTGTAGACGAGGCCGATATCGCCATCGTCTTCAGCGATGCGCGTAACCACATCGTTCGTGCCGCCCAGATCGAGGTTGACCTTGATCTTCGGATATTGCTTGCAGAAATGCTGCATCGGTCCCGATAGCAGGTCCGATACGAATCCTTCGCCCAGCACCACATTCACATGACCGGTGCGCAGCCCACGCAAATCCTGCAAACGCGACAGCAAGTCATCGCGATGCGCGCGCTGTTCCCGAAAGTACTGAATCACGAATTGCCCGGCTTCGGTCGGCGTGACGCCGCGCGCGTGGCGTTCGATCAGCGGGGCATCGAGTTCTTCTTCCAGCAAGGTGATCTGGCGGCTCACCGCGGACGGCGCGACGTCGAGCCAATCGGCGGCGGCGCGGATCGTGCCGCAGCGCACCGCCTCGAAAAAGTATGCAATCCGGCTTTCGGTCAGATCGTTTGCCATGTGTTTGCCACGTTTATGCCACGTCGAGTGTTCGAATTTTTAGAACACTTCCAATATTGGCACTTATTGGTTGAAATGGTCAATGCGCCGAATATCGATATCAGCCGGAAAGGACCGTGAATCCGCCCGGATATCTCAATGCACTAAATCAGGAGCGCAGCAATGAAAACGGTAGGCGTCATCGGACTCGGCAACATGGGGCGCGGCATGGCCCTGTCTCTCAAGCGCGCAGGTTTCGATGTGTCAGGGTTCGATGCCAGTCAGGACGCCACGCAAAAGCTGGGCGAAGAAGGCGTGCGGCCGTGCGCATCGGTGGCCGAGATCGCGGGTTCGGTCGATGTGCTGATTCTCTCGCTGCCGACCTCGGCTATCGTCGAACAAGTGGTATTCGGTGACGGCGGCGTGGCGTCGAGCGCGAAGTCCGGCCTGATTCTGATCGATACCACCACCGCCGATCCCAACAGCACGCGCAAAGTGGCCGCCGCGCTGAAGGAATGCGGCGTCGGCTTTATCGATGGTCCCGTGAGCGGCGGTCCGAAAGGCGCGGCCACCGCCACCATGACGATGGTGCTGGGCGGCGCGGACGAAGACATCGCCGCCGTGCAGCCGATTCTCTCCGCCATCAGCGCCAAGCAGGTTCACGTCGGCCCGGCGGGCGCGGGGCACGTGACCAAGCTCATCAACAATCTGCTGACGGGTGTGCATTTGCTCGTGACAAGCGAAGCGGTCAGAGCCGCCGAAGCGGTCGGCGTCGATAAAAACCGCCTGATCGAAGCGCTCAGCGGCGGCTCGGGCAAGAACAGCGCGACGCTGACCAATTACCCGACCTGGATTCTCAACGATAAATTCGATTCCGGCTTCACCATGAAGCTGATGCGCAAGGACATGCGCCTCGCGCTCGAATTGCTGCAAAGCCAGAACGTCAGCGCGCCGGTCGCGAAGGAAGCGGGGCGTCTGTGGGCGAAAAGCGAAGAGACCATCGGCGATGCCGAGGATTTCAACCGCATCGTTCAGTTCATCGACAAGCAGTGAGCGCTCACGGAACATCACAAGGAAAACGTCATGGAACACAGCATCGCAGATAACTTGCTTAAAGCCTTTCAGCACTTCTTTCCGGGCGCGCAGACGGTTGGTTCGTACGTGAACGGCGAACTGGTCGAAGGTCAGGGCGACACCATTCAACTGTATGACGCGGCCACCGGTGAGAAGAGCATCGCTTATAAGGATGGCGGCGCGGAAATCGTGGCGCTGGCGGCATCGGCGGCACAGCAAGCGCAGAAGCAATGGTGGGCGGTGGCGCACGCCGCACGCGGTCGCATCATGTTCGATGTCGCGCGTGAAGTGCGTCAGCACGCCGAACCGCTGGCGCGTCTCGAATCGCTCGGTTCCGGCAAGCCGATCCGCGATTGCCGCGGCGAAGTCGCCAAGGTCGCGGAAATGTTCGAGTACTACGGCGGCTGGGCCGACAAGTTCTACGGCGATGTCATTCCCGTGCCGACCTCGCACCTGAACTACACGCGCCGCGAACCGGCTGGCACCGTCTTGCAGATCACGCCGTGGAACGCGCCGGTCTTCACGTGCGGCTGGCAACTTGCGCCCGCTATTTCGATGGGCAACGCCGTTTTGCTCAAGCCGTCGGAACTCACGCCGTTCAGCTCGCTCGTGGTCGGCATGCTCGCGGAAAAAGCCGGCGTGCCCAAAGGCTTGATCAACGTGCTGGCAGGCTACGGCCACACCGTCGCGCAGGCGGCGATTGCGCACAAGGTCATCAAGAAGGTCGTGTTCGTCGGCTCGCCGGCGACCGGCGCGCGGATCGCGGAAGCGGCGGCGAAGCGCGTGCTGCCGTGCGTGCTGGAACTGGGCGGCAAGTCGGCCAATATCATCTTCGAAGACGCCGATCTGAAGCGCGCCGCGCTCACCGCGCAAGCCGCGATTTTTGCGGGCGCGGGACAAAGCTGCGTGGCGGGATCGCGTCTTCTGGTACAACGTTCGATCTACGATCAGTTCGTCGCGATGGTCTCGACCGGCGCGAAAAAGATCAAGGTCGGCGCACCGACCGACGACGCCACCGAAGTCGGCCCGATCTGCAATCGCACGCAATACGAGCATGTGATGAAGATGATCGCGAGCGGCGTGGAAGCGGGCGCGACGCTCACGGCGGGCACGGCGGAGAAATCGGATGGCGGTTATTTCGTCGCGCCGACAGTCCTGGCGAACGTGAATAATCAAATGGACGTGGCGCGCACCGAAATCTTCGGACCGGTCGTCGTCGCGATTCCGTTCGATACGGAAGAGGAAGCCATCGCCATTGCCAACGATACGGACTTCGGTCTGGCCGGCGCGGTGTGGACGAATGATGTGGCACGGGCGCATCGCGTGGCGGCGCAGATCGATGCGGGCACGTTCTGGGTCAACGGCTACAAGACCATCAACGTGGCATCGCCGTTCGGTGGATACGGCATGAGCGGTTACGGCCGATCCAGCGGCGTCGAAGCGTTGTACGAGTACACGCAGACCAAGAGCGTGTGGGTCGAAACGGCGAAAGCGCCATCGACGGCATTTGGTTATCTGTAAATTGCAGGGTGGTTCCGAGGCCGGTGCGCTCGCATCGCATCGGCTGATACAACAACGTTGATAACCTCGATGGGGCGGAGCGCAGCATGGAACATACGATAACGACCGAAGACGCGGGAAGCGATGGTTTCCGGGGCGCGAAGCTGCTGATCTACGCGGCGGCGATTCTGCTGATCGCGCAGTTCATCGGCGCATTCTCGTTCAGCGTGGGACCGGGCAAAGTAGTGCTGTTGCCGATGATCTGGGCCTTGCTGATGGGCGGCGCGCTCGGGCTGTTGTCGGAGCGCTGGCGCAGTCCCATGCGGCTCGATGTGAAAACGCAGTTCCTCGCCGCCGCCGTGCTGCAACCGGCCTTGCTGCTGTTCGTATCCAAGCTCGGCCTGATGGTCGGCAGCGCGTTGCCGAAGCTCGCCGCGGCGGGCTGGGCGCTCGCGTTTCAGGAACTCGGCCACTTCGTCGGCACGATTTTGCTGGGCTTGCCGCTTGCGCTGCTGCTCGGGATCAAGCGTGAGGCGATCGGCGTGACGTTCTCCGTGGGGCGTGAACCGAGTCTTGCGATCATCGGCGAAAAGTACGGGATGAACTCGGCGGAAGGGCGCGGCGTGCTGGCCGAATATCTGACGGGCACGGTGTTCGGGGCGGTGTTTATCGCTATTTTTGCGGGCTTTGTGGCGAGTCTGAACATCTTTCATCCGCTGGCATTGGCGATGGGCGCGGGCGTCGGTTCGGGCAGCATGATGGCGGCGGCATCCGGTGCAATCGCGGCGGCCCAGCAGTCGCCGGAAGTCGCGAAGGACGTGCTGACATTTGCTGCGGCGAGCAATCTGATTACGACAACCATCGGCACGTATTTCACGCTGTTTATTTCCTTGCCGCTTGCGGTGTTCGGTTATCGCGTGATGGAGCCGATCATCGGGCGTACGACGAAGGCGTCGAGCGCATCGGAAGCACTGGACGAAGCGCGTCCCAAACTCGGCGATGTCCAGACCGAAGCGCCCACGCTGAGCTATTCGGGCAAGGTCGCGGCGTGGGTGCTGACGGCCATTTTCTCGCTCGTCTGCGACTGGATTACGCACGGCACGACGCCGCTGCTGGGTCTGCCGGGCATGTGCTTCATGGTGCTCGCCACCGTGATTGGCGACGCTTTATCGACCGTCACGCGGCGCAAGATTCCGGCCGTGTGCTGGGTCTCGCTGGTCGCCATGTTCATGACTTCGCCGCTGTGCCCGTGGGCCACGCAGATTGCGACGATGAGCGCAAAGAACGACTTCCTCGGTGTCGTTACGCCGATGCTGACGTTTGCCGGTTTGTCGATCGCGAAGGATATTCCGGCGTTCCGCCGGCTGGGTTGGCGGATCGTGCTGGTGTCGTTTGTGGCGAATGCGGGGACGTTCCTCGGCGCGGCGTTGGTGGCGCAGATTTTCCATATCTGAGTGTGCGTTTTGTTTTGCGCAGCCGGTGCAATGCCGGCTGCTTGTCATTCTTTCTCACCAAAACCCCTACACGTATACCCACGCATTCACGATCCTGAATCGATACCCATATTTTTTCTAACTTTTCCATATCGTCGTTCTCCAGCACGATCTGCAGCAACTAAGCGCCGTTCGAGCGCCTCGACAGATAGCGGAGACAGATATGGGAAGCGCAGAAACGGCTTCGGGCCGTCGTCAGAATCGGTGGATGCAGTTGGTGATCGGCATTGTCTGCATGGGGCTGGTGGCGAATTTCCAGTACGCGTGGACCTTGTTCGTGATGCCGATGGACGCGAAGCATCACTGGGGACAAGCGGCGATTCAGACGGCGTTCACCATCTTTATCGTCACGGAAACGTGGCTCGTGCCAGTGGAAGGATGGCTGGTCGATAAGTTCGGGCCACGTCCCGTCGTGATGGGCGGCGCGATTTTCGCGGGTCTGGGCTGGGTGATCGATGCCCACGCCACGTCGCTTACGCATCTGTATATCGCCGCCGTGGTCGCGGGTATCGGCGCGGGGTGTGTTTATGGCACGTGCGTCGGTACGGCGCTCAAGTGGTTCCCCGACAAGCGCGGTCTCGCAGCCGGTCTGACGGCGGCAGGCTTCGGCGCGGGTGCGGCCGTGACCGTGATTCCCATCTCCAACATGATCCAGAGCTCGGGCTACGAGCACGCGTTCATGTTCTTCGGCATCTTGCAGGGCGTGGTGATCTTTCTGCTTGCGTTGCTTCTGGTGCGACCGAAGCCGCCCGCGAACATCGTTCCGGCCAAACGCGTGGTCGCGACCAAGATCGACTATACGACCGCGCAAATGGTCCGCGCGCCGATCTTCTGGGTGCTCTACGCGATGTTCGTCTGCGTCGCGGCAGGCGGCGTGATCGCGACCGCGCAGGTCGGACCGATCGCCAAGGAGTACGGTTTCGCCAGCATGCCGGTGAGTCTGTTCGGCGCGACCTTGCCGCTGCTTGCCATGACCTTGTCCATCGACAATCTGTGCAACGGCTTTACGCGTCCGCTATGCGGCTTTATCTCCGACAAGATCGGCCGCGAGAACACCATGTTCATCATCTTTCTGGGCGAGGGCGTGGCGCTGCTCGGGCTGATGCAGTTCGGTCAGAACCCGTACATGTTCATGGTCTTCGCCGCGCTGACCTTCCTCTGTTGGGGCGAAATCTTTTCGATTTTCCCCGCCACCTGTGCCGATACCTTCGGCAGCAAATACGCCGCCGCCAACGCGGGCACGCTCTACACGGCCAAAGGCACAGCGTCGATGCTGGTGCCGATAGCGTCCGTACTCGCCACCTTCGCGTCATGGAACAGCGTGTTTATCGTCACCGCGATTACGTCGATTGCGGCGGGCGTGTGCGCCAAGTTCGTCCTCGCGCCCATGCGCCGCAAATGGATCGATAACACCATTGCGGAGACATCGACGACGGCTTCCTACGGCATGTCGTTCCCCGCCGAATGGACCGAAGCGCCGAGCAAATCATCCACACGATAAAAACCTTCGCGCTCCAAGCAAATTAGCTTTGACAAATACCGTATGTGATATCTAGTATATCACCAACATAACCAGCCCTCAGGGGGAGACAAATGGCAGACGTACTCGAGGCAATCACCCCGGAAACCGCCGAAGCGCAAGCGCCCGCAACCACAGACGGCTTCCATCTCGTTATCGATGCACTCAAGCTCAACGACATCGATACGATCTTCGGCCTCGTCGGCATTCCCATCACGGACCTGGCGCGGCTCGCGCAGGCGGAAGGGATGCGCTTCATCGGCTTTCGCCACGAACAGCATGCGGGCAACGCCGCCGCGATCGCCGGTTATATGACGCAGAAGCCGGGCATCTGCCTGACGGTGTCGGCGCCGGGCTTTCTGAACGGCCTCACGGCACTCGCCAATGCCACCACCAACTGTTTCCCGATGATCCTTATCAGCGGATCGAGCGAGCGCGAGATCGTCGATTTGCAGCAGGGCGATTACGAAGAGATGGACCAGTTGAACGCCGCGAAGCCGTATGCGAAGGCCGCGTATCGCGTGCTGCATGCGGAGGACATCGGCATCGGCATTGCGCGGGCGATTCGCGCGGCCGTGTCGGGCCGTCCGGGCGGCGTGTATCTGGATTTGCCCGCCAAGCTGCTTGCTCAGACGATGGACGCGCTCAAGGGCCAGCAATCGCTGATCAAGGTGATCGATGCCGCGCCGCGTCAGTTGCCCGCGCCGGACTCGGTCAAACGCGCACTCGATGTCATCAGGCATGCTAAGCGTCCGCTGATTCTGCTCGGCAAGGGCGCGGCCTACGCGCAAGCCGACGCGCAAATCCGCGAGCTGGTGGAAAAGAGCGGCATTCCTTATCTGCCGATGTCGATGGCCAAGGGCCTGTTGCCCGACACGCACGCACAGTCGGCTTCCGCCGCGCGCTCGTTCGTGTTGCAGGAAGCGGATTGCGTGGTGCTGATCGGCGCGCGGCTGAACTGGCTGTTGGCGCACGGCAAGGGCAAGACCTGGGGCGCAGCGCCCAAGCAATTCGTGCAGATCGATATCTCGCCGACCGAGATCGACAGCAACGTGGCGATTGCCGCACCGGTGATCGGCGATATCGGTTCGTGCGTGTCGGCGCTGGTGTCGGGCATGGATGCGGGCTTTCCGAAGCCGTCGAGCGAATGGACCGGCGCGATCAACGAGCGCAAGACCAAAAACCTCGACAAGATGGCCGCGACGCTCGCGAAGAACCCGTC
>NZ_JAQFVG010000137.1 GCF_029439455.1 Caballeronia sp. BR00000012568055
CTTAGGAGACAGAGGTGCTTGCATAGCGCGTACCGAGCACTTGACAGGCCGGGCAGGCCTCCGTGGCGGCGAGCTATTGTTACCGAGGGAGCAAGTTAATCCACTTACCCTTTCAACGTGCAGTGCCTGGTTGGAAAAGCTGCTTTCTTTGATTACTTTCTTTGCAGCAGCAAAGAAAGTGATCCCCCCGCCGGGGAGGCGGCTACTGAATATCAAGCACCAACAGCCCAAACAGCACCCCATCAAAAAGGATCCCAAACCAAAATGCCACCCCCAAAGCAAACCTCAATAATGACAATAGGCGAAATCCTCGTAGAGATCATGGCAACCGAACGAGGCCAATCGTTCCGCGCCCCGGGCACCTTGACCGGCCCCTACCCCAGCGGCGCCCCAGCAATCTTCATCGACCAGGTAGCAAAAACCGGAAGCCCCTGTGCGATGATCGGCTGCGTAGGAAACGACGACTTCGGCGCATTAAATACAGAACGCCTGCGCACAGACGGCGTCGATACAACAGCAATCGATGTAATCGAAAACGAAACCACGGGCAGCGCCTTCGTCACCTACCGCAGCGACGGCGAACGCGATTTCATCTTCAACATTGCCAATAGCGCGTCCGCAAAGTTGTCCGTGGAACACGTAACCGAAGCACGTTTAAAAGACTGCGCACACTTTCATGTAATGGGCTCATCGCTATTTTCAGCGTCGATCGTCGAGGCCGTCACCAAAGCAGTTCGAATCGTGAAAGCACAAGGCGGGAGCATCAGCTTCGATCCCAACGCCCGCAAGGAAATCCTCAATCGCCCTGCAATGCGTCAG
>NZ_JAQFVG010000138.1:0-576 GCF_029439455.1 Caballeronia sp. BR00000012568055
CAAGAATCGACTTCGCATAACGCACGCCGATACCGTAGGCGCTATGCGCCTTGAGAATATCCATACAGCCTTCGTATGTCTCGCCGCGCGCCCAGTCGCGTTGCAGTTCAAACATGTACTGGAACGACGTCATCGGCACCGCGCCTGCCTGGATGATGCGTTGCACGGCGCGTTCATGTGCCTCGTGCGAGACATCGCCGCAGGCATCGGTCGGCACATAGATTTCATAGCCTTCCGCGATCATTTGAATGGTCGGAAACGACACGCATACATCCGTCCAAAGACCTGCGATAACGATCTTTTTCTTGCCCGTCGCTTCGATGGCGCGGCGAAAATTCGCGTCTTCCCACGAGTTCATCGACGTGCGATCGATCGGCGTTTGTTCGGGAAATACGGATTGCACTTCCGGCACCATGTCGCCGCTAAAGGACTTCGCTGCAACCGTGGTGAGAATGGTCGGCACCTTGAACAGCTTCGATGCCTTGGCGATGGCCTGCACGTTGTGCAGGATATTGGTGCGTTCGTGCGACATCGTGCCGAAGAACATCTGCGGCTGATAGTCGATCAGCGCGACGG
>NZ_JAQFVG010000138.1:680-6409 GCF_029439455.1 Caballeronia sp. BR00000012568055
GCAGGCTCCGGTGTTCGTTGCAGGAAAAATCGAAGCCGATTCTAGGAGCGCGTCCGCCTTAACGTCCTTGGGTCAGGCGGTTAATCGTTCTTAAAAGAACTAAGCACTTTGATTTCTTAGCGGCGCTTGACGCAGCAATGGATCGATCACGACGCCGCCTTTGTCACGCCCGCAGACACGCTTGCCGAATTGCGCAAAGATAGTCTGGCGCTTGCGGGCTTGGTACGCGCGAGCGCTTAAGTTGGTACGCGCGAGCGCTTAAGTTGGTACGCGCGAGCGCTTAAGTTGGTACGCGTGAGCGCTTAAGAAGATTTAATCTTTCTGAAGTTCTCGCGCGCGCAAGCAGCACCTAGGATCGATAGATCATCCACCACCGCCCGAGCTTTGGGCTCAGGCGACCATTCCTGTAGCCGAACACGGAGAAAATCGAAATCATGAGCACGGTCACGACGCAAGACGGCACGCGCATTTTTTATAAGGACTGGGGCACGGGAACGCCCGTGGTGTTCTCACACGGCTGGCCGCTCAATGCCGATGCGTGGGACGCGCAAATGCTGTTTCTCGTGCAGAAGGGTTATCGCGTGATCGCCCATGATCGGCGCGGTCATGGCCGCTCGGATCAGCCTTCCGAGGGCAACGACATGGACACCTATGCCGACGATCTCGCCGCCGTGATCGAAGCGCTCGACCTCAAGGGCGCGATGCTGGTCGGCCATTCAACGGGCGGCGGCGAAGTGGCGCATTACATCGGCCGCCACGGCACCGCGCGCGTGGCAAAGGCAGTGTTGATCGGCGCAGTGCCCCCGATCATGCTCAAGACGGAGAGCAACCCAATCGGTCTGCCGATCGATGTATTCGACGGCATTCGCGCAGGCGTTGCCGCCAACCGCTCGCAGTTTTATCAGGATCTGGCCGTGCCGTTTTACGGTTTCAATCGCAAAGGCGCGAAGGTTTCGCAAGGCACCATCGACGAATTCTGGCGTCAGGGCATGCTCGGTTCGATCAAAGGCCATTACGAGTGCATCAAACAATTCTCGGAAGTCGATTACACCGCTGACTTACAGAAGATCGACGTGCCCACGCTGATTCTGCATGGCGACGACGACCAGATCGTGCCGATCGATGCCGCCGGGCGCAAATCTGCGGAAATCGTCAAGAACGCCACGCTCAAGGTCTATGAAGGCGGCTCGCATGGCATGTGCACGGTTGAAGCGGACAAGGTCAACTCAGACCTGCTGGCATTTCTGCAAAGCTAATCGCTAAAGCTGCTTTAGCGAATTGATCAAGGCGCAAGCGCACAGGCTTGCGCCTTTTTGTTTAAGCCTTTGCCATGACGTCCGCCGTTTCCCCGTAGTTATTAATTTATTTCCGATACATCGACATATTCGTATGGTAAGTTTCTCCCTGATTTTTGGTTTAACGATGGTTTAAAGAATAAGAACGAGCGTAAGCCGCACCCTTGACTCCACTGGCATGGCATCGCAACGAGACGAGGTCGTTCATCATGCAAGACACACGGGAATCTGCTTCGACACCGCCACGCGCCAAAGACTCGCTCGGCTGCCAGGCCAACCGGCTTCGCAAAGATCAGGAAATCGACGCGGGCGAATTCACTTTCTTTAGAAAATGCACGCTCGACGATAACCCGAGCACCGTCGCCACGCCTGCATCGGGGCGCGGCTTTCTTGTAGGCGTTGCGCTTAGCGCCGGTCATAGACGGCGCATCTTCAACGGCGTGCGCTCATCGGTCTATGACTTCGATCAGCACACTGTGTATGTACGCGACTTCGCAGAAGACTATCGGGCCGACCTGCAACGCGGCTTCGACTTCGTACTGATCGAGTTATCACGCGCGTTCGTTTCGAAGGCAACCTATGAAAGCGGCGCGCCGAGCACGGCCGGCGTCTACGCCACGCCGGGTCATAAAGATTTAATCCTCGGTCATCTTGCGCAAGTGCTTGCTCTGACGCTGGACGGCCATCACGACGCGAGCCCGCTTTTTATAGAACAATTGGGTGTCGCGGTCGGCACGCATCTGATCGAACATTATGGTGCGGCGCCTTCGCGTGCGTTAAAGGTGAACCGGCGCTTGTCGGCTTTGCAAGAGGCTCGCGCTAAAGAAATGCTCTTGGCAAGCGCTCAAGGGCGCGTGTCGATCGAAGACATTGCACTGGCTTGCAATCTCTCGCGCAGCTATTTCATCCGAGCATTCAAGGAAACGACTCACCGCACGCCCTATCAATGGCTGATCGAGCAGCGCATCGATCAAGCGCGCAATCTGCTTATGCATTCGGACGCGCCTTTGTCGGATATTGCCGTATCGTGCGGCTTTAATGATCAAAGCCATTTCACCCGCATCTTCTCGCAGATGATGGGCACGCCACCGGGCGCCTGGCGACGTCTTCGAATCAGTCACTAAAGCTGCTAAAGCCGCTAGAGCTTTAGCGAACCGCCATATACCGGGATCGCGCTTGCGATTCACTTTCGTACAAAGCATCGCACTTCCGTACAAGACACCACATGCCTTGCGGAAGTATTTTCTTAGCATGCGATGCCGGGCGCTTAACGCCGGTCATCATGTCCTCTATGCACTGAGCTTCCGCATGGCCGGTCCATGCGAACGCGCGAATCACATTTCATCGGAATCCAGACGCGACATGATCGAAGTAGGCCGCTTTCAACTCGACCCTGAGATGCGCACGCTGCGCCGTGGCGGTGAAACCGTCCCGCTCGGCTCGCGAGCGTTCGATATTCTCGCGGTGGTCGCACGCGCCCGTGGCCGGCTCGTCAGCAAGCACGAATTGATGAGCGCCGTCTGGCCGCAGACCGTGGTCGAAGAAAACAACATACAGGTGCACCTTTCCACGTTGCGCAAGGTCTTGGGCGATGACCGCGGCCTGCTCGTCACCGTGCCGGGGCGCGGATATCAACTGCTGCAAACATCCAAAGCAATGCCTGCGCGCACGATTCGCCGCGTACCTGTGCCTAAGACCACGCTTATCGGACGCGATCAGGATGTGCGGCAAGTGCGGGCCATGCTGGATCGCGCGCATGTGCTGACGCTGGTTGGTGCGGGTGGCATAGGCAAAACCAGTCTGGCAATCGAGGCGCTTCGGCAAGCCGCCGATGATTTCGATGAAGCACCATGCGTAGTCGAACTCTCCGCGCTTAAGACAAGACAGGATGTGCTTCACGCCATCGCGCAGGGCTGCGGCTTGCAAAATGCGGATAGCGCTTTAAGGCTTGCCGATTTAGCGGAATCGCTTGCGCCGCTAAAGACGCTGATCTTGCTCGATAACGCCGAACACGTCATAGAACACGTAGCGGAAGCCGTGGAAGCAATTATTGCGGAGAACGATGTATTATACATCCTCGTCACCAGTCGCGAGCCTTTGCGCATCATGGGCGAAACGCTCTATCGTGTCGATCCGCTCGTTGTGCCCGCGCCCGATTGCACCGTCGCGGAATTGCACTCGTGTCCCGCCGTCGATCTATTTCTTCAGCGGGCCAATTCACTGCATGGAAGGCTTAAGCCTGATGAAAACGAAATCAGGCTCGTCGCGGAAATTTGCCGGCGTCTGGACGGCATTCCGCTTGCCATTGAACTGGCTGCGGCGCGCGTGCTTGCTTTAGGAATAGAAGGCGTATGCCGCCGCCTCGACGATCGCATGGCGATACTCGCGGGCGGTTATCGCACCGCCTTGCCGCGCCATCAAACCTTGCGTGCGACCTTCGACTGGAGTTTCGCCTTACTCGATCAAGACACTAAAGCGCTATTCCGCCGCCTTGCGATATTTGGCGGCGCATTCACATTTGAAGCCTTGAGCGCCATAGCCTGCGACGAAGACCTAAGCCCGGCCAGCGCGATCGACGGTATCAGCGAACTGGTTGGGAAATCGCTGGTCAATGTCGAATTCGACGGGCCGGTGGCGGCGTATCGGCTATCGGAATCGACGCGCGCTTATGCGCTTGAAAAGCTTAACGCCGAAGGCGAGTTTCAGTCCATGTCGATGCGACTGGCTGCGCTAAAGACAAGCGATAACAAGCCGCAGCCAACTGAATGTTCGCTTATTGATTAGCGACCCACCATGTATTGCCGTCCGCGTCGCTAAAGCCGGCGCGAAGATCGTCGTCTTCGTGCTTTCGAGTGGGTGCTTGCACCGACTGCGCGCCATGCTCGATCGCGCGTTCGTAGACGGCGGCGGCATCGGGCACATAAACATGAATATGCACGGCCGATGTCGCATGCTGCGTCGCGCCGCCGCCGATCATCACGATACTATCGTCGATGCGCACTTCCACGTGCATGATCGAGCCATCCGGACGATCGACACGGCGCGTCACGTCGGCATCGAAAATATGCTTGAGGAATTGAATAAGGCCCTCGGCGTTGCCCGAAATAAGATAAGGGCTTACCGAGGGATAATTCGCTGGCTTCCAATCGCTCATGATCTTTACCCGAAAATGCGCTAAAGACCATCAGCTTAGATCAAATCTCGGCGCTTATCTCGTCGAGCTTTGAAGAAACGGCTTTAGGCATTTCCGCGCTCGGCTCGGGCGCGGGTTCGAAGCGGTGCACATCATGCGTAACGAAGCCCAGTTCATGACTCGGAATTTCCAGCCATTCCGGATGCGCGAACGATCGGCGAATATCTTCCAGACCACTCGCCCAATGCTCGTCCATCGTGTCATTGCTGAACTCGTAGTCCTTATAGTGCCCTTCAAAGAATTTATTCTTATAGATAAGGTGCACAACGTTGACCGCGCCGCCATCGGCCACTCTTCGCGCGTCCTGTAGCAAGGGATGCGAACGGCGCACCTTTTCAGGCACATGTTCGAGTAGTTCCTTGATCAGGCGTGCATGCTTCTGGCTCTGCGAAACAAAGTCGGTGATCGCGCGGGTACGGCTCGAAAACTGAATATCCTTAGTCCGTTCCGCGATATCCAGAAAGTCACACGGCAGCGTGCCACGCGCGCTCCACAAGTCCACTTGAAATACGAGCGTATCTTTATGCTGGCTCTCGCGAATGATTTCCGTCAGCGGTGTATTGGACACGAGACCGCCGTCCCAATAGAACTCACCATCGATCTCCACTGCCGGAAAGCCAGGCGGCAAGGCACCCGATGCCATGAAATGCTCGGGTTCCAGCCGCGTTTTCGTATTATCAAAATAGACGAGATTGCCCGTGCGCACATTCACTGCGCCGACCGACACTCGCATGTTTCCATCGTTGATGCGATCGAAGTCCGCGTATTGCAACAAGGTGGCGCGCAACGCGGAGGTGTCGTAATAGCTCACCTCGTTCGGGCGCTTGTGCTTGGATTGCGCCAAAGGCAATTCCACACGCGGTGAGAAAAAGCCCTTTTGCCCTTCGGTCAATGCACGCGCGGCGGCCCACATGCTCGAAAATTTCCGGCCGATATTCGCAAAGCCGAATGCCGCCGGAATAAAAGCGCCGACATGTCCGATCAGATCGGCCGGCTGGCAGATCGTGTTCCAGAAACCACGCAGCGCCGCCACGCGATTCTCCGGCGCATTGCCCGCGATGATCGCCGTATTCAAAGCGCCGATGGAAATACCCGCGATCCACGTCGGCTCGACGCCTGTTTCGTTAAGGCCCTCGAATACGCCCGCCTGATACGAACCGAGCGCGCCGCCGCCTTGCAGCACGAGGCCGATTTCGTCGTAAGGCGGCAGCGTAATGTGATTCGGCTGAGTGAGGGAATTG
>NZ_JAQFVG010000139.1:0-683 GCF_029439455.1 Caballeronia sp. BR00000012568055
GGATCCGGTGGTCATTACATTGGAATTGACGCACCCCAATCGGATTTCGCGCAAGCATTTCTTAGGCAAGGATGCTCGTTTCTCCATGTCCCCGCTTGGAGCCAAGGCGCGGGAGTTCTCCGGATTCGTCGCGTCATACACGACGCTGAAGACCAGCGCCGATTTCACCAAGTATCGAGTTGTGGTGAAATCTCATCTGGCTCGACTCGATGGAGTCAGCCGGTTTCGCATATATCAACATCAAAGCGCCCCCGACATCATCACGGCGGTGTTGCGCGAGCACGGCATTCCTGATTATCTGATCAGCACCCGTTTGCGCCGGGCGTATCCCCAGCATTTATTCCGCTTCCAATATGGGCAAAGTGATCTGGCCTACGTCCAAATGCTTGCTCAGAAAGCAGGAATTTATCTGCGAATCGAAGAAACCGAATACGGCGATCAGGTCGTGCTCGGTGATGACATAGATCATTACATTTATGAGCCTGAGTTGACTCTCCCTTATCGGGAAGTCTCTGGGCTGAACGCCGCTCGCACTTCGATCTCTGAGCTGTCTGTTCACGCGATGACAGTGCCGAAGTCGTTCGTGGTGGCCGAATATAACCCCGACAAGTCCTATGAGCGTTTCAAGGACGAGGCGTCCATCGCGCCCGACGATCCGACGACCTATGGGTCGCCTTATGTGT
>NZ_JAQFVG010000139.1:703-1319 GCF_029439455.1 Caballeronia sp. BR00000012568055
GTGTTTGGGACTGGACATGAGGACTTTGCCGGAGCGAAGTGGGAAGCGCAACTGCGCCATGAAGAGGCGATCGCGTGGCAGGTAGTGGTTGAAGGCAAGAGCACTGAGCACGAATTCTGCACGGGACGCGTCTTCCACACCGATATCGAACTCGACGATGCGCCCGATGGGCTGATGGTCATCGAAGTTATGCGTAATCTTATTTGTCAGGCGACGTCGTTCATTTACATCGAGAACCAGTTCTTCGTGTCTGGCTTCGTGTCCGAGCATACCGACAGCGACGCCCAGGCCAGCGATGTGAAAACAAGCCAGCCGCTTTCTGGGCCCGCTGCGCTTGTAGCAGGGAAGGGAGTGGCGCAGTGGTTCACAAGAAAGATGGCCAGTCACGAGTTCGAGGCGCCGAAGAACTTTATCTGCGAGGAACTGGGTAATCGCATCGGGCGCACGATCATGTCGGGGGTGAAGGAACACTTCCACGTCATCATCACGCTGCCGGTGCATCCCGAGGGTGCGCTGAATGACGGAACTGTAATGACGCAGATCCATTGGACGATGCAGTCGTTAGTGTTCGGCTCGTTTAGCCTGCTCAATCGGGTCCGGCGATTTATCAAGGCCC
>NZ_JAQFVG010000140.1 GCF_029439455.1 Caballeronia sp. BR00000012568055
GTGACAGGTGCAGCAAGCGGTATCGGGGAACAGGCTGCACGCAAGCTCGCAGCAGATGGCGCGGCGGTGGTGATCGCAGATCTGAATTTCGCGAACGCGCAGAAAGTGGCCGACAGCATCGAGGCCGCAGGTGGCCGCGCAATCGCCGTAGCGATGGACGTGACGGACGAAAATGCCGTGAATGCAGGCATCGAAGATACGGTGGCGAAGCTTGGCGGCATCGACGTGCTAGTGTCGAATGCGGGCATTCAGATCGTTGCGCCGATCGAGGAATATGCTTACACCGATTGGAAAAAGATGCTGGCCATTCATCTTGACGGCGCGTTCCTGACCACTAAGGCGGCCATCAAGCACATGTACGCATCGGGCAAGGGCGGCTCGATTATTTATATGGGTTCGGTGCATTCGCATGAAGCGTCCAAGCTTAAATCCGCTTATGTGACGGCTAAGCACGGTTTGCTTGGACTGGCTCGCGTCGTCGCTAAAGAAGGTGGGCCGCGTGGCGTGCGCGCCAATGTCGTATGCCCTGGTTTTGTGCGAACACCGTTGGTCGAAAAGCAGATTCCCGAGCAAGCGCAAGCGCTTGGCATTACCGAAGAAGAAGTCGTCAAGAATGTGATGCTCAAGGAAACGGTCGATGGTGAATTCACGACCGTCGAAGACGTGGCGAACACAGTGGCGTTTCTGGCGGGCTTCAAATCGAATGCGCTCACGGGCCAGTCGATCGT
>NZ_JAQFVG010000141.1:0-504 GCF_029439455.1 Caballeronia sp. BR00000012568055
GTCTCGAGCGCGCCGGTCCCTTTACCCGTACTGCGTAAGCCGCTATAAAAAAGGCACCTTTCCGACGCTTCGATCGCCGGGAGGCCGCTACACTCCATCTACCAACCGCGTCTCGGACGCATCGACCTCGCCAGCTTCGCGCTGGCATTTTTATTCTCGCCGTATCGCTGCCCCGTAGGGACCACGTCCCTACGGGCGTAGTCTTTTCGGGGCTTCTCAATTTCTTATTGGAAGCCGTCATGAAAGTCACGCCCGCTCAACTCACTGAACTCCTCTCGCTATACGTGCCGAAGCGCCTGCCGGTGCTCATCACCGGTCGTCCCGGTATCGGCAAGAGCGATATCGTCGAACAGACCGCTCACGCCACTGATCACGAACTGCTCATCAGCCACCCGGTCGTCGAAGATCCGACCGACTCGAAAGGGTTGCCGTTTCCCTCAGCCGATGGCCTGACCGCCAAATTCCTGCCCTTCGGGGATCTGGAACGCGCAATGACCGCCAGAC
>NZ_JAQFVG010000141.1:524-1278 GCF_029439455.1 Caballeronia sp. BR00000012568055
TCATCTGGTTCCTGGATGATCTCGGGCAGGCTTCGCCCGCCGTGCAGGCCGCCAAGATGCAACTGCTGCTCGCGCGGCGCGTCGGCGAACACGTGCTCCCGCCGCAGGTGACGTTTCTCGCGGCCACCAACCGCCGGACGGACAACGCCGGCGTGTCGGGCATTCTCGATCCGGTAATTTCCCGGTTCGCAACGGTGGTCGAGCTGGAGCCCTCGATCGACGGCTGGACGCAATGGGCCGTGCGCGAAAACATTCCGCCCGCGCTCATCGCGTTTCTGCGCTTTCGCCCGGACTTGCTGTCCGTGCAGAAAACGTCGCGCGATATCGAGAACACGCCGAGTCCGCGTAGCTGGGGGTTCGTGGCCAAAACCATGGATGTAGTCCCCAAGCATCTGGAGCACATCTCCTACGCCGGATCGGTAGGAGAGGGCGCGGCGACTGAACTTGTCGGCTTCCTCCAGATCTTCCGCGAACTGCCGCAACCGGACGCGATTCTGCTCGCGCCCGATACGGCCATGATCCCGACGATGCCGGCGGCGCTGTTCGCCGTCGCGGCGGCGCTCGCGGCACGTGCGACCGAGGCAAACTTCGATCGGATCGTGCGTTACACCGAGCGGCTTATCGGCGAAGGTCATCGCGAGTTTGCAGCGCTGCTGGTGAGCGATGCTGTCCAACGCTCACCGCAAATCCAAAACTCGTATGCGTTCGTCACAGCGCAAGGCGGCGAGATCGGCAAGATCATCCGCGGCGAGTA
>NZ_JAQFVG010000142.1 GCF_029439455.1 Caballeronia sp. BR00000012568055
AATGTCGTGACGAACGCGCCTGAAGATGCAGCGGCGATCGTCGAGCGATTGATCGCGCATCCGGCGGTGCGGCGCGTGAACTTCACCGGTTCCACGCATGTGGGCCGCATCATTGCGATGCACGCGGCGAAGCACTTGAAGCCCGCGCTGCTCGAACTCGGCGGCAAGGCGCCCGTGATCGTGCGTGAAGACGCCGATCTCGACGCGGCGGTCGCGGCCATCGCGTTCGGCGCGTTCTTCAATCAAGGCCAGATCTGCATGTCGACGGAGCGTGTGATCGTGCATCGCGCGGTGGCGTCGGCGCTCGTCGGAAAGCTGGCGGAGAAGGCGCGCACGCTGGTCGCGGCATCGCCTGCGGAGACGTCGGCGGCGCTGGGCGCGCTCGTCAGCCCGCAGGCGGCAGAGCGCGTCGGCGCGTTGATCGAGGACGCGCGCTCGAAGGGCGCGAACATCATCACGAGTGGCGAAACGAAGGGCGCGGTGATGCAACC
>NZ_JAQFVG010000144.1 GCF_029439455.1 Caballeronia sp. BR00000012568055
CACGGATGCCGTCACGCGCGCCACCAGTTTCACCAGCAACGCCGCGCCCGGCAACGGCGGCACGGCGCTGGCCGTGCGCGGTTTCAGCGGTCAGGAATCGGTGATGACGCTCTACGACGGCACGCGCCTCTATCCGGGCGCGGGCACCAACACCTTTCCGTTCGATACATGGCAGGTCGAGCGCATCGACGTGCTGCGCGGCCCGGCCTCCGTGCTGTACGGCGAAGGCGCGACAGGCGGTGTCGTCAACATCGTGCCCAAGCGTCCGCAACGCGATTACTCGACAACGGTCCAGTTCGGTATCGGCACCGAGGGCAAGAAACGCGTCGCCTTCGATACGACCGGCGCGCTCGGCCCTA
>NZ_JAQFVG010000145.1 GCF_029439455.1 Caballeronia sp. BR00000012568055
GCGTATGACAGAAGCGAATCAGAACAGGTGATAAATGCCCACCCGTCCCATGATCTGGTGATTGCTGGTCGATGCCGATCCCACCGCGCCATCGAAAATATCCGCATTCGATGCCGCGCCCGCTGCCTTCTGCCACACGCCCATCGCATAGAGCGAGGTACGCTTGGTCAGCGAGTAAGCCGTGGTCAAGCCGACCTGGTGATAGATCGGAATCGCCTGGTTGTAGCCGATATTGCCGTGCGTATAGACGTATTGCGCGCCCACGTACCACGCGGGCGTGAGGTTATAGCGTCCCCATGCTTCGTAGTTGTCGAAACGCACGGTGCCGTTCGTGCCGTTCGCATCGTTGAACTTGGTGTTCGTATAGTCGATGCCGAGCGTGGCCGCGCCGATTGCATAGTTGATGCCCGCGCCGAACACCTGTTCGTTGGCCGGATTGCCGACATAGCTGAACGGGCCGGACGCACCGATCGCCGCGCCCGTGGTATTGCCGATGTAATTGCCATCGGTGAGCAGCAGCGCGGGGTTCTTCGCATACAAGTACGCGCCCGCGATGGTGAACGGACCGAACGCATAGTTCGCGCCGACGCTCCACAAGCCGGTGGTGCCGCGTCCCGGTGCATTCGTGTTGGTGAACGAGTAGAGACCACCGAAGGTCAGCCCGCCTTCTTCGGACTCGCATACTTGACCGAGTTATCGACACGAAACGAGTTGTCGGTGTTGTCGATATCGCCTGCGTGAACCAGCGGTCCGGCGAGTTGTCCGGGCGCGGTCACGGGCTGAAGATAGTCCACCACGGAATCGTATTGACGACCCAGCGTGACCGTGCCGAAGCGCGTATCCGACAAGCCGACATACGCCTGCCGGCCGAACAGACGCCCGCCTTGCCGGCTTTGTCCGTTCTCCGTACTAAATCCCGCTTCGAGCTTGAAAATCGCAGACAGACCGCCGCCCAGATCTTCGCTTCCCTTCAAACCCCAGCGGCTGCCGTATACACCATCGTAAGTGCCGTCGCGCATGCGCCATAGCGAATGGCCGCCGCTGTTGTTCACATAGTCGATCCCTTCATCGATCACGCCGTACAGCGTGACGGACGATTGCGCGTGCGCATTTGCAGCGAGCAATACACCGCCCATCAACGTACCCGCGAAGCGAATCTTGCCCCAAGCCTTTGCCATGCCTTCTCCTCCGATCTCTCGGATCGTTTGTGGTTTGCGATCTGTCGTTATTGCTATAACTTTTTCTTCAACCCGCGCGTCGCCACGACGCGTTCTCCTGTCCTTCATCCAGCAAGGCGCGCGCAATTTCCGCCACGCGTTCGACATGCGCCCGCGCGGCATCGCGCGCGCGCGGGCCATCGTGCGCACGAATTGCGGCAAGAATCTGCTGCATCTCCTGAACCGCCTGATGCCCGCGATCATCAGATGCAATGGTCAACGCGCGCAGCCGATTGATCCGCGCCGTCAGCGATTGCACGATCTCCCACGCAACATGCTTCCGACCGCCGATAAACATGCGCTCATAGAACGCGGTCGTCAGATCGCGCACCGCGTGGTGGTCCTGTGTATCGAACGCGTGTTGAATGTGGCCGATGCATTCATCGAGCGCCGTGACGATTGCTTCATCGGCGCGCATGGCGCACGCCATCGCCGCTTCGCCTTCGAGCAGGGCGCGAATCTCGTAGATTTCCGCAGCGGACGCCATATCGAGAGTGGCGACGATCGGACCTTGATTCGGCAGCGTCTGAATCAGCCCTTCCGTTTCCAGATGACGCAGCACTTCACGCACGACGGTACGGCTCACGCCGAGTTCTTCGCAGAGCGCGCGCTCGACCAGCCGGTCGCCGGGTAGAAAGCGCGCATCGAGAATGGCGGTGCGCATTTTCTGCAACGCAAGCTCGCGCAGCGTGACGTTGGGACGTTCGACCTTCAGCGACGGCAACATGATGTCAGGCCTGCGCGAAAAGCCTGACATCGCGCGCGTCCCAATCGACGAGTGCCTGCGTGCCGATCACCAGACCGCTGTCGCGATGATCGCCCGCGGGCATGCGGATCGAAATTTCCTGTTCCCACGGCGTGGCGACGGCGTAGTGCATGGCATCGCCGAGATAGGTGATATCGCGCACGGTCACGGGCAATCCCGCACTGCCCGCCGATGCACCCAGCGCGCGAATCCGCATTTGCTCCGGGCGCACCATCAGCGTGCCTTCATCGCCGGCTGCGAGCGTGCCGTTGCCTGCGGTCGCGATGGCAAGCCCATTCGGAAACACTCCGCTCGACTCTTGCGCGCTGCTAGCCGTCACGCGCACTGGTAAAAAGTTAGAATTCCCGATGAAATTCGCCACGAACTTCGAAGCCGGATTTGCGTACAACTCCTCACCCGTCCCGCATTGCTCGATACGCCCTTTGTTGAACACCGCAATCCGATCCGACAGCCGCAGCGCCTCTTCCTGATCGTGCGTGACATAGAGAATCGTCACGCCGGTTTCCTGGTGAATGCGGCGCAATTCCAGTTGAATTTCCTCGCGCAGCTTCTTGTCGAGGGCGGACAGCGGTTCGTCCATCAGCAAGACGGGCGGATCGTAAGCGAGCGCACGCGCAATCGCCACGCGCTGCTGCTGACCGCCCGAGAGTTGCGCAGGCATGCGGTCACGAAACTCCGACAGATGCACGAGCGCGAGCATCTTCTCGACCTTGGCCCTCACTTCGGCATCCGGACGACGACGCACACGCAGCGGAAACGCCACGTTCTCGCCCACAGTAAGGTGCGGGAACAGCGTATAGCGCTGAAACACCATGCCGATATTGCGCTTGTTCGGCGCAACCGACAGCAGCGGCTTGCCATCGAGCAGCACGCGCCCTTCGGTCGGCTCCTGAAAGCCCGCGACGATATAAAGCGTGGTGCTCTTGCCCGAACCCGACGGCCCGAGAAAGGTCATGAATTCGCCCTTCTTGATGTCGAGCGTGACGTTATCGATGGCGACGACATCGTCATATGTCTTGCGCAAGCGCTGGATCTGCAGGAATGTCATGACACGTACCTCACTTCACGGAACGGGGACGGCGCAGCACCGCTGCCGCCAGCATTAAAAAGGTCGTCAGCGCGACGAGCAGCGAAGAGGCTGCGGCGACCACAGGCGTCAGGTCCTGACGCAAGGTCGACCAGATGCGCACCGGCAAGGTCTGCAACGTAGGGCTCGACATGAAGATCGACACCACCACTTCGTCCCACGAAGCCAGGAACGAGAAGATTGCGGCGGCGAAGATGCCGAGATGAATCGCCGGCAAGGTCACGCGCAGTTTCACTTCGAGCGGCGAGGCGCCGCACACGAGCGCGGCATCTTCGAGCGCGGTATCGAAACTTGCGAGCGAATTGCTGATGGAGATGATCGAGAACGGCAACGCGATAATCAGATGGCCGATCACGAAACCCGTCGTGGTGCCGTTCAGTCCGACGCGCAGGCTGAACGCATACAGCGCGACCGCGAGCACGACCACGGGCAGCACCATCGGCGTGAGAAAGAAGGCTTGCAGCGCGCCGCGTCCCTTGAACTTGCCGCGTGTCAGCGCAAGCGATGCAAGCAGCCCGAGCAGCACCGACAGCACGGTGACGATCACCGCGAGCTTGGCGCTGGTGAGCAGGGAATCGACCCATCCCGAATCCGTGAACAACTGGCGATACCACTCCAGCGTCCAACCCGGCGCGGGGAAAATCAGCCATTGCGAATCGCCGAAAGACAGCGCCACGATAAAGAGAATCGGGAGCAGCAGGAACAGGCCGACCGCGCAACCGATGGCGATCAACACCCACTTGAGCGAACCTAAACGATCGAAGTCGAGCAACATGTCACTTCCCTCCCATGCTGGCACGCGCACCGCCGGTAAAGCGCAGTTGCAGCGTGAACAAGCCCAGCGTGACCGCGAGCAACACGAACGCCGCCGCGCCCGCGAGTCCCCAGTTCAACAGCCCCTGCACCAGTTGCGCGATCAGTTCGGCAAGCATCATGTACGACGGTCCGCCGAGCAGCGCGGGCGTGACGAAGTAGCCGAGCGCCATCACGAAGACCATCAGCGCGCCCGATGCAATGCCCGGCGTCGCGAGCGGTACGAGCACGCGCCAGAACGCCTGCCAGCGGCTTGCACCGCACACGGCTGCTGCACGCAAGGTCGATGCATCGATGCTGCGCAGCGTCGCGTGCAAAGGCATCACGAGGAACGGCAGCATGATGTAGGTCATGCCGATCGTCACGCCGACGAGGTTATTCACCATCGCCAGCGGTTCGTTGATGATGTGCAGCGCCATCAGCAGGCGATTGATCGGCCCGGTCGATTGCAGCAGGACCATCCACGCGAAGGTGCGCGCAAGCAGATTGGTCCACATCGACAGCAGCAGGATGGAGAACAGCAGCGAACTGATCTTGCGCGGCGCGATGGCCAGCAGCCACGCCGTCGGAAAACCGATCACGACAGTGGCGATGGTCACCACGCTCGCCACCAGAAACGTATTGCCGAAGACCTTCAGATACGTGGTCGAACCCAGCAATTCGACATAGTTCTGAAGGCCGGGCGTCGGTTCCATGATGCTGCGAAGCAAGAGCGACAAAACCGGCAGCACGAAGAAAACGGCCAGCAGAAGCAGCGCCGGCGTGAGCAGGCGTAGATTGCGCCAGTCCGGTTTATGCCGCGTTTTCGGCGCGGGCGGTGCAACGGTATCGGTACTGAGGACGTTCGGCATGATGACTCCCAACCCAAGGAATTACTTCGATTGCCACGCGTACCAGCGCTTGGCGATGGCGTCGCGGTTCTCGGCCCAGTACTTCATGTCGAGATTGATCTGCGAGGCCTTGTAGTTGTCGGGCAACTGCTTCGCGACATCGGCGGGCATCGAGGCGGGCGACTTGACGTTGATCGGCGCGTAGTTGGTGTCGGTGGCGAATTTGGCCTGAGCCTGCGCGCTGGTTGCATAGGCGAGGAACTTCATGGCTTCGGCTTTATGCTTCGCGCCCTTGGGCACCACCAGCATGTCGGCGGCCGTCAGGTTCTGATTCCACGAGATGCCGACCGGTACGCCGGTTTGCGCGAGCGCGTGCAGACGGCCGTTCCAGAACATGCCCATCGGCGCTTCGCCGGATGCGAGCAACTGCTGCGATTGCGCGCCGCCGCTCCACCAGACGATGTCACCCTTGATGGTGTCGAGCTTCTTGAAGGCGCGATCGAGATCGAGCGGATAGAGCTTGTTGGCCGGCACGCCGTCCGCAAGCAAGGCGATTTCAAGCACGCCGGGCGCGGACCATTTGTAGAAGGTGCGCTTGCCGGGAAACTTCTTCGTATCGAACAGATCGGTCCAGTTTTGCGGCTGCGCGCTCGCATATTTCGCCTTGTTGTAGCCGAGCACGAACGAGTAATAGAAGCTGCCGACCGCGCTCGGCGTGGCGAAGCGCGGATCGAGTTCGTCCTTCTTCACGACGTTGTAATCGATCGGTTCGACCAGTCCCGCCGCCTGCGCGGCATAGGCGAAGTCGCCTTCCACATCGACCACGTCCCACGTCACATTGCCGCTTTCGACCATCGCCTTCAGCTTGCCGTAGTCGGTCGGGCCATCCATCAGCACGTTGATGTTGTTCGCTTGTCCGAATGGCTGCGCCCAGTTCTTCTGTTGCGCGGACTGCGTCGTGCCGCCCCAACTTGTGAAGACGATCGGATCGGCCGCTTGCGCGAGCGTGCTCATCGCAAACATAAAAGATGCTGCGAATAGAGCCTTTTTCGTGTTCATGTCTGTCTCCTGCCTGATTGGTATGTGAAGCCGCTTTTCAAGCGGTCTGGTTCGATATTCAGCTCAGCGGCGAAAAATTCGCCGGTTTCATGATCTTGTTTTCCATCTCTTCCATCAGCGCCTGAATCTTCGGCGCGAACGCCTGCCACGCCGGATCTTTGGCGAGCGCGGCGCGGCGTGCTTCGCGCTCATCGAGCGACGGATAAGCCCAGATATGCACGATCTGGTTCTGCGGTCCGATCTCCGAGAAGAAATAGCCGACGAGGTCTTTCAGATACTTTTTCTGCAAGGCGATGCCTTCTTCTTCGACCAGCTTCAGATAAGCGGGCACCGCGCCGGTCTTGATTCGATACGTACGGATTTCGTAGAACATTGGGTATCCGAAATATTTAATGAGAATGAGCCAGCGATTGAACTTTTCCGGCGGCGCTGTCGCCGACATAGATGCCGAACGCATCTTCGCTGCGCTCGCGCACGTAGCGTTGCAGCATCGAACGCACGGCGTCGTCGCTGATCTGCTCGAACGGAATGGCATCGCGCGATACCACGCGCACGCGCGCCGAACGCGATGCAAGACCGTCACTGCTCACGCGTCCGCGGTAGTACACATGCACGCCGTTGCTGCTTTCGAACACGGCGAACAGGAAGTCGAGATGCGCATCCAGTCCGAGCGTGGCGAGCACGCCGCGCAAGCTATTGGCATCGCTCGATGGTTCGAGGCGAATGCCTGCGGGCAATTCGAGACCGTTCGGGGTATCGAGCAGAACGATGCCGTCGTCGAGTTCGAGGATCGCGCCGACGCGGGCACGCGAACCCGTTGCAGACAGCGCTTCCTGCGACAGGCTGAAGTTCACGTATGCGCCTCGGCAATAGCCGAGCGGCGACGATGTCGTATGCGCGAAATCCACCACGCGGCCGATCAGGATGATGTGATCGCCTGCATCGACGACATCGTGAGTCTTGCAGTCGAAGCTCGCGGCCGCGCCGTTCATCAGCGGCGCGCCGGTGATGCGCGCGTGCCAGTCGACCTGCGTGAACTTGTCGGCGGACTTCGAGGCGAACACGCCCGACACGGCCTTTTGCCCTTCGGCCAGCACGCTCACCGCGAAGTGATCGGTGGCGGAAAACACCGCGTGACTCGACGCCGTCTTGGCGATGCATACCAGAATCAGCGGCGGATTGAGCGATACCGACGTGAATGAGTTCGCTGTGAAACCACGCGGCGAACCATCGGCCTGAATGGTCGTGACGACGGTCACGCCGGTCACGAATGCACCGAGCGCGCGGCGGAATTCCGCGATATCGATGGCCGGTTCTTTGAGCGTGTCGAGTGTATTGAGCGTGTCAGTCATGACGTTCTCCTGTTGATGAGGCGCGCATGGCCTGCGTGAGGAATGCGCCGAGCCGTTCGTTGACGCGCGACGCATCGGTGACGTTCATCATGTGGCGCGCCCCATCGATGATTTCCGCGCGGCCGTCGCGCGAGGCGGCGGCCATCGCTTCGGACATCGCGGGACTGGAGTTCGGATCGAACTCGCCGGTGAGAAACAGCGCGGGCATCGCCAGCGCGCCGAGCCGGCCGACATGCACGGCGTCCGAGCTCGCAAACAGCCGATAGGTCCGCGCATAGCCTTCTGGATTCACCGTAAGCAGCAGCGTGCGCAGGTCGCGCGCCGCGGCTTCGAGATACGCCGGCACCGGAACGCCGAACCAGCGCGCGATGGTGGCGTCCACGCCTGCGTCGCGCGCGCCGGCATCCAGCGTCGATGCGCGGTCCATCACCGCCGCGCGTTGCTCGGGCGTGCGGTCGTAGACGGCATTCAGCGCCGCGACGCTCGACGTGCGCGACGGGTGCGTCAGCGCGAATTCGAGCGCGACGAGCGCGCCCATCGAATGACCGACGATGTGCGCGCATTCGATCTTCAGCGCATCGAGCAAGGAGACCAGTTGCATCGCGTATTCGGCGAGCGTCGGCTCGGCGCTTGGCAGGGCGCTTTCGCCGTGACCGGGCATGTCGTACGCGAGCACCTGAAAGCGCGTGGTGAGCGCATCGACCTGTGGCGCCCACACGCTGCGATTCATGCCGACGCCGTGGATCAGCACGACCGTTTCGGCACGCTCACCGGCCCGCGACGCATACAGCGCGTAGCGCGTGCCGCCTGCCATGCCATCCGCGATCACGCGGCTTTGTTCCGGCTTCATCTGCCCTGCTCCCTCGAATTTCGCTTGATGGCTGCTTCGGTCCGTCACCTGATTTTTCACCAGATGATGGTATGCCATATTACGAACGAGACGAACGGCAAGGTATTATGGAATACCATGATACGGTCGACGAGAAATTACCGTGACGCGGGAAACCACGGACGAAAAAAAACCGCCTTGCGGCGGTTTTCATCGTGCGTCGGAGCGCGGTCAGTCGGGCTCGGCGAGGCGGCTGAGCGCCTGCTGCGCCAGTTCCGACACGCGCCGGATATGCGCAGACGATGCCTCGTGCGCCGCCGCGCCATCGCCCTTTTCGATAGCGGCGAGCAGCGTATTCATCTCCTGATTCGATTCCGCGCCGCGTCCGGTCGATGAAATCGTCAGCGCCCGCAGCCGGTTGATGCGCGTATTCAGCGTGCGCACGACCGACAGCGACACCGACTTCTGCGCGCCTTCGAACAGCGCGTCATAGAACGCTTCGGTCTGCGTCAGCACTTCGGCGAAGGCGTCTTTCGAGAACGCTGCCTCGATCTTTCGGCGAATGCCGCGCAGCTTCTTGATGACTTCCGGCGTCGCGTTTTCCGCACAAGCGCGCGCGGCATTCGCCTCGAGCAGTCCACGCAGTTCGTAGATCTCGGCGACTTGGGTAGGATCGAGCCGAGCCACAATGGGGCCCGTGCGCGCCACGGTTTCGACCAGTCCTTCAGTTTCGAGGTGACGCAGCACTTCGCGCACGACGGTACGGCTGACGCCGAGTTCATCGCACAGCGTACGTTCCACCAGGCGCGCGCCGGGGCGGAAGTAGCCCTGCACAATGGCCTCGCGCAATTTTTCGAGTGTCAGCTCGCGCAAGGTCTTGGCGTTTCTATCAACTTTAAGGTCGGACATTCGGCATTCGCAAAGAAAAGCGGCAGCATGCCACTGGAATCCCATATTATCGCCGAATGTCTGTGAGCTGTCTGTTAGATTTATTGAGAATGCCAGTTTGCTCACGGCAACTGAATCCTGTTCCAGACCGCGTAGTGATCTGCCAACGTACGACCAGTCGCTCGCTCTTGGCAGAACCCGGTCAACGCCTACTGCGCTTTTACGAGCCAGCGCACAACTTTTATGGCGGAAAAGGATTCTCGAAGTTTCCCTTTGCGCTTTGAATCGATGCGCAGAGTGCTTCTCCCACGTAACCTGAACGCAGTGGATTATGCAATTGGCAGCA
>NZ_JAQFVG010000146.1 GCF_029439455.1 Caballeronia sp. BR00000012568055
ACGCCGATGCGCGATCAGCAGATCGGCGGCCTTCTGCTCTGGATTCCCGGCTCGATGATGAGCGTGATCGGCGCGTTGATCGCGCTGCGTCACTGGCTGCGATTATCGGCGCGCTCGCGCCTGCGTCACGAACGACGTGCTCCGCGTGGGCGCATCAGCAGCACGAAGCGCGCAGCATCATGAAGGAAAGCCCGGGCGACGCATCCACACGTGCGGAATGCCGTCTTCATCGTGAATACCGGACGAAGGCATAAAGCCGAACGCGCCATAAAAGTTTTGCAGATGCGCCTGCGCGTGCAGGCTCACCGGCTCGTCCGGCCATTGTGCGAGGATATGTTCGAGCGCGCGTTCGAGCATGGCGTTGCCGAGCTTGAAGCCGCGAAACTTCGCCGTCGTCAGCACGCGGCCAATGCGCACGTCCTTCTCTTGCTCTTGCGGAAAGCCAGGCAGCAACACACGCAGATAACCCGCAAGCGCAGGACGCGTTTCACCGGGCGCATAAGCGAACAGATGCCACGCATCGAGATCGAGCCCGTCGATATCGCCATACACGCAATTCTGCTCGACCACGAACACTGCACTGCGAGCGGCGAGCATGTCGTACACCTCGGTGCTGGTGAGATCGTCGAAGCGCTTCCAGCGCCATTCAAGGTCGGAGAGTCGGTCGGTCATGGGAATCGGGATAGCGGCATGCGCAATACAAAGACACGAAATTATGCCGCGCGCCGCCTACGAAAAGCCGACGCGGGAAAAGAAAAAGCCCTGACGGATCAGGGCTTTTAAAGTGGAGGCGCGGACCGGAGTCGAACCGGTCTAAACGGCTTTGCAGGCCGCTGCATAACCGCTTTGCTACCGCGCCACAAGCGGATGTTGGTGTCGATCGCTTTAACGAAGCCGACCAATCCACCAAACAAAAAGGGAAGCTGTGCTTCCCCTTTGACTGGAGCGGGAGACGAGTCTCGAACTCGCGACCTCAACCTTGGCAAGGTTGCGCTCTACCAACTGAGCTACTCCCGCGTTTTCCTGCTTGCTACTTCCTCTGTTTTTGCTTCGCCGTCGTGTTGCTGTCAGGCGTCGCGCATCAGAGAAACGAGATTATGTAGAAGCCTTAGAACGCTGTCAACCCTTTTTCGCGCGATCTTTTCGTGTTTGACGCAAGTTTTCGCAAGACTCGTTC
>NZ_JAQFVG010000147.1 GCF_029439455.1 Caballeronia sp. BR00000012568055
ACCGCAATGCCATAAGCGGAACCCAAAGCAGTAGACGAACCGAAGCCAAGCACCGCGGCCACGACCGCTAGCAGCAAAGTCCAATTGATTCCCGGCACATAGATCTGCCCAATTTCTTTAGTTGATGTGTAGACCACATTCATGCGCGGCAGAAAGCCGAGCTGCATTGCCTGCTTGGTCATCGAATAAGTGCCTGAAATAACGGCTTGCGAAGCGATTACAGTTGCAATGGTCGATAGCACGACCATCGGATAAAGCATCCATGATGGAAACAGGCGATAGAACGGGTTTTGCAGTGCGGCCGGATCGGCCAATAAGAGCGCGCCCTGACCGAGATAATTGAGCGCCAGCGCGGGAAATACGACGGCAAACCATGTCAGGCGAATGGGCTGCGAGCCGAAGTGGCCCATATCCGCGTATAGCGCTTCCGCACCTGTCAAAGACAATACGACTGCGCCCAGCGCAATAAACGCAAGCCAGCGATGCCGCACGCAAAACGCCAAGCCTTCAAAAGGATTCAAGGCCGCAAGAATATGCGGCGAATCTGCGATATTTAGCAGACCCGACACGGCCAGCACGATGAACCACAACACCATCACCGGCCCAAACACTGCGCCGATGCCTGCGGTGCCGTGCTTCTGCATAAGGAACAGTGCGATCAGCGCGACCAGTGTCACTGGCACGACATAGGGCTGTAAAACAGGTGCCGCAACTTCGAGACCTTCTACCGCGCTTAGCACGGAAATAGCGGGCGTTATCACGCCATCACCATAAAAAAGCGCTGCGCCCATTACGCCGATCAACAGCAACGCGCGACGCAATTTCGCTTTATCCTTGACCGACGACGCCGCTAAAGCAAGCAAGGCCATGATGCCGCCTTCGCCATGATTATTGGCGCGCAAAATCAACGTCACATATTTAAGCGATACGATGATCGTAAGCGACCAGAAAATCAGCGAGACGATGCCGATGATATTGGCGGGCTGCAAAGGCAAGCCACCGGACGGATCAAAGACGGTCTTGAGCGTATAGAGCGGACTCGTTCCGATATCGCCATATACGACACCGAGCGCTGCAAGCGCAAGCCCAAGCAACGGACGGCGATGCGTATCGTCGTCGCCACCGTGATCTGCAGTCGTTCCCATGATCCCTCCCGCTTATCGTTATTCGTCAGAGGATGAGCGTCTGCGTGTCGTCTCGACACTCAGTATAGATTCACGGCATTCATGCGTAGCGGATTTGCGCGACGGCGCGTAAGTCGTCGGCGGTAGCTGTGCCGAAGCCAAAGAATTCCAAGTAGGCGGGTATCATTTCAAAAAGCATGTCCGTGCCCACTTGAATGGCGCAGCCCTTTTCTTTTGCGGCGCGCAACAGCGGCGTGTACTCGGACTTCATCACCACTTCACCGACGAACGTGGTCGGCGCGATACGATCGATATCGAAAGGCAAGGGATCGCTTTCTTTCATGCCTAACGGCGTCGCATTCACGATGACGTCGAAATCGGCGGGATCGCGCGTATCAGTACGCACGACAAGCAGCGGATAATGGTCGCGCAAACGTTGCGCCAGACCTTCGACTGATGCGGTGTTGGTATCGAATATAGCCAGTTCCGCAACGCCCGCCGCCGCAAGCGATGCCGCGATCGGCGAGCCAACACCGCCACTGCCCAACACGAGCACGCGTGTGCCTTTGAGCATGCGGCCTTTGCGTTCTATGCCACGCACGAAGCCCTCGCCATCGAACTGATCGCCTAGCAGCGTACCGTCCGGACGCTTGAGAATGGCATTGCAAGCCCCGGCAATGCGGGCGGTCGGGCTGATCTCATCCATGAGACCGACGGTGGTCACCTTATGCGGCATGGTGACCAGCGCGCCGCGAATATTCGTGAGCTTGAACAGCCGCGGCAGAAAATCGACATAGTCTTCCGGCTTGACGCCCATTGGCATCACCACGGCGTCAATGCCCTGTTTGTCAAACCAGGGGTTGTAGATCATCGGGGCTTTGAAGGCGTCAGTCG
>NZ_JAQFVG010000148.1 GCF_029439455.1 Caballeronia sp. BR00000012568055
GCATTCATTGGCACTGCTGTAGAAAGCCGTGCGGGACAGACCGTGCAGTATGTGCTTGAACGAAGCGAAGGGATCGATCGGCACGACGATTGGCAAGGCTTCGGCCAGCAACTCACCGGCTCGGGCACGATGAGATTCGATAACGTGGCCGTGCCCGCCGCGCATGTTTATCCGCCCGATCCACCGAAGTCGAACGATGCATCGCCGTGGGGATTCACGTTGCATCAGGTTTATCTGACGAATTGCATTGCGGGTATTGTGCGGCGCGTCGCACTCGATGCAGTGGACGTATTGCACGCACGCGGCCGCAACTTCTATCACGGCGATGCCGCGCATCCTGCGGATGAGCCGGTTTTGCAGGCGCTGCTCGGACGGATTCGCGCCTATGCGGCCAGTATCGAAGCAACCGCCGACCGCGCCGCCGACGCGCTTCAGCACGCGTGGAATCACTACGGTACGCGCGATGAAACCGACACCACGCTTGCCGCGACATTCGCTGCATCGGAGGCGAAGGTCGTGATCGATGATCTTGCGCCGCAAGTTGCAAGCTGGCTGATCGATCTGGGTTCGGGGTCGGTGGTATCGCGTATTGGTGCGCTGGACAGGCACTGGCGCAACATCAAGGTGATCGCCTCACACAACCCGCGACTCTATAAAGAGCGCTTGCTCGGCGAAAACCTGCTACACGGAAAGCTTCCGCCAACTGGTTCGTTCTTCTGATTTTTTGGACTCACGCACTCGTCAATATGCGCCGCACGCGCGGCGCCACTTCCTCGGCAAACCGCTTCATATCTGCTTCGAACGGCTGAAATTGCAGCATAAACAGTTCGATGCCCGCGCGATGGAACGCCACAATACGCTGCGCCACCGTATCGTAATCGCCGACCAGTCCCGCTGCGGTGCCGCCGTTCGAGCCGACACGCGCCGAGCGTGCGAACGTTGGATGCATGACTGCATTCGGATCAGTGTTGGCTTTCTGCTGCTCGCGAATGGGCTTATCGAGTTCGGCGAGCGCAAAGAGATGCTGAAGATGCGCCTCGGCTTCTTCCTGCGTCTCGCGCGCGATCACGAACGCCGACAAGCCGAAGCGCAACGGCTCCTGTCCCGCAGCACGAGGACGTGACGATACGTCCGCGATCAGACGCGCGACATCGTCGATAGGCTGGCCGTTGATAAACCATGTATCGCCATGTGCGGCGACGAGCGAACGCGCCGGTTCCGATTCGCCGCCAACATAAATACGCGGCCGCGCGCGATACGGATCGGCAGGCAGCAAACGATAATCGTCGATATGGAAATTGTCGCCGCGATGCTTGACAGACTCGCCACGCAACAGCTTTTCCACCACGCCGATCCACTCACGGCCGTAGGCGTATCGCTCATCATGCTCCGGGAAGCCGATTCCCGCGCGCTCCAGTTCAGGCTTGTTCCACGCGTTCACGAGATTGATCGCGAAACGTCCGCCGCTGATGTGCTCGATTTGCTGCGCCATCTTGGCCAGCACGACCGGATGATAAAGATAAGGCTTGATCGCCGCGATAATTTCGATTCGCGATGTCAGCGCCGCGAGCGCAGCGGACGCCGTCCACGCTTCGAGTTGATCGAGCGACGGATCATGCGGATTGACCGTATGCTGCGCGACGAGTACGGAGTCGAAACCGAGACGCTCGGCTTCGAGCACGAGAGATTTATTGCGCGCCCATGACGCGTCATAAGGTTCTGCCGGATCCTGCAAGGCCGCACGGCTGCCGTGCACGAGCGCCCAGACACCGAAGCGTGGAAGTGTGGCTGACATCGAATAAATGCGCGGGAAAGCGATGATGAAAGACAATCATGCTATCGCTTCCCGCGCACGCGGCCTTCCAATTTCTCCTGCTAAGCAAGTGCGCGATAAGCATTAAGTCTCTGCATTTTCCCGATATGCCGCAAATTTCGATGTCTTGCCGATTCCGGGATTGAAGCAATTGCACGGATCGAGATCACGATAGAACGCTTCGAGTTGCGGCTTCGCTTCATACAAGTGGCCAACGTTGTGCTCGGCAGGATATTCCGCACCACGGGCATCGAGTAATTCGAGCATCTCGTGTTCGAGCGCCATGCAGTCCGTACCCTTGATAGCGATGTAGTCCTGATGAAACACATGACATAGAAAGTGCCCGTAATACAGCTTCAGCGTGATGGCCTTCTCGATCTTCTGCGGCAAACGTTCAAACCAGTCACGATCATTGCGCCTTAATGCAATATCCAGCGCGACGATGTCTTCTACTTCGCGATGATGCACCGCGCGGTAACGCACCGCCGCGCTCGCCGCCGCGAATCGATGCAAAAAGGCCTTGCGCCCTTCTTCATCGCTACATTCGAAATATGCGCCGCCGGATTGAGCGAAGCGCTCTTGCAGAAACAGGCGCGCTTCGTCGATGCCTTTTGCGGGCACTTTCAGCATAAGATGATGCTCGTACTCCTGACGATACTCCAGCAAACGCTGCGGCAAATGCTCCGGCAAAAGATTGCTGATCCATTGCAGCACGCGATCGGACAGATGTTTCGGCACGAAGCTCAAGCGCTCGAACCAGGCATCGGCGCGCGTTTTGAGGCTGAAAAACAAGGGCAGGCGATCCGTGCCGAACTTGTCGATCATCACGAACAGGTCCTTGCCGTACTTGCGCGCGATATCGAAGGCATCGCGATGAAGATATTCGCCTGCAATCGGCAAGTGCGTGAAATTGGCGAGCGCGTGGCGGCGGATATCGGTCAGCACATCAACGTCGTTAGTGCCGATATAGAACACCTTTGCGCCCTGCTCGGCCGCGAAAGTATCGAGCCGCACGGCGAAGGTCATGACCTTGCCTGCCGATCCGGAGGCTTCGAATAATCGGCGCGGATCGGCATTGAAGCGCGCGGGCGTGGTGGCGTCGATATCGCGTACGTGGGTGGCATATGCGTGATCGGATGCAGCGGCGCCGTCTTGCACATCGGCATCGGTAAAAGAGCCGTTTTCTATGCGCGAGAGTATGACTTGCGGCGTTGCGCCGAGATCGACGCCAAGATGATTCACGAGCCGTGGCACGCCTGCTGCATCGACGGCTGCGAACAACGCCATCTCCGTGTATGCGGGTCCGCGATGTATCAGCGAACCGCCTGAGTTATTGCTGATTCCGCCCAGCACCGACGCGCCGATACACGACGACCCGATCACCGAATGCGGCTCACGTCCCAGAGGCTTGAGCGCGCGTTCGAGTTGATCGAGCGTGGTCCCGCCGATGCACACGACCTGCGTGCCATTGCGCACCAGATGCACGCGTTTGATGCGCGTCGTGCTGATGATGACGATATCGCGATCGTAGTCGTTGCCATCGGGCGTCGAGCCGCCCGTAAGTCCCGTATTCGACGCCTGCGTAATAACGATCGCACGCGCCGCGATACACGCCACCAGCGCCTTCCATTGCTCGACGAGCGTACCGGGCCGCACGACCGCCAGCACACGGCCCGCGCCGAAGCGATAACCCGTGCGATAGCGACGCGTTTCTGCATCGCCCGTCAATATGTTAGGTTTCCCAACGATATTGCCAAGCGTATCGATCAGCGTGTTGCCTTCGCGACTGGCGCTGAGGCCGTGTTGAGCGGTATCGGACATGGCGGCCTCAGGCGCGACGCGGTGCCGAAGACGAAGCACCCGACGCGGGCGATACCGCCGCACGCTGCGTCAGCGTGAGCAATGCACCGACGACAAGCGCTCCCGCCACCACGACCAGCCCCGCATTCGTGCTGTGCGTCACATCCTTCATCCAGCCGATGATCGACGGACTCACAAAGCCCGCGAGATTGCCGATGGAGTTGATCATTGCGATGCCCGCAGCAGCGGCCGTTCCCGAGAGCACGCTGCTCGGATAGGTCCAGAAAACAGGCATCATCGACAATACACCGGCCGTGCCGAGCGACAAGGTAATAAGCGCGACCAAGAGATTGCCAGCCTGAAGCGTGCTCGCATAGAAGCCCGCTGCCGCAAGAATGGCTGCAAGCGCGAGATGCCAGCGGCGCTCGTTGCGACGATCGGAAGAACGCGCAACGAGAATCATCGACACAATGGCGCAGGCATAAGGAATGGCAGTGAGCAGGCCGACGTTCAGCGCGTCTTTTACGCCTGCGGCCTTGATGAGCGTCGGCAAATAAAAGCTCACTCCGTACAGGCCCATCATGCAGCAAAAGTAGATGGCGGCCAGCCGCCAGACACGACCGTTCGATACCACCGCTTTCAGGGAATGATCCGCGCCGGGATTTTCGTCGCGTGCGATGTTATCTTCGAGAAGCTGCTTCTCACGATCGTCGAGCCATTTCGCGGCGCGAATGCCATTCGGCAGCATGAACAGTGTCGCGATGCCAAGCACGAGCGAAGGAATGGCTTCGAGCAGAAACAGCCATTGCCAATTCGATAAGCCATGCACGCCATTGAAGGCCTGCATGATCCAGCCCGACAGCGGCCCGCCGATCACGCCCGCCACCGGAATGCCGATCATAAACAGCGCATTCATGCGGCCGCGGCGCGACGACGGATACCAATACGTCAGATACAACACGATGCCCGGAAAGAACCCTGCTTCAGCAACGCCAAGCAGAAAGCGCAGCGTATAAAACATCGCGGGCGACGTCACGAACAACGAAGCGGCGGAGACCAGCGCCCACGTCACCATGATCCGGCTGATCCATACGCGCGCGCCGACGCGATGCAAGAGAATATTGCTTGGCACTTCGAAGATAAAGTAGCCGATAAAGAAAATCCCCGCCCCAAGCCCATAAACGGACTCACTGAACTTGAGATCGCTAAGCATCTGCAACTTGGCAAAGCCGACGTTCACGCGGTCCAGATAGGCCGCGACATAGCAGATAAAAAGGAATGGCAGCAGACGCCAGGTGACTTTGGCGTAAGTGGCGCTTTCGAATTGGGATTGGGCAGTGAGCGAATTCATCGCGAGTCTCCTTACTTCTTTGATTTGCTAGCGCGCATTGTTTCGCGCCAAACCGAGACTGTCGAGATGTCAAACCACTGGTCCTACCACTTAATTTTGCCGTGCCAGTGCGGCTAATGGCTATTCCCTACGTCTATTCCCAGCCCTTTAAACGCAGAGTCGCGCGCACCAGCCGCTGCTCTTCTGCCTCGATCTCGCGCAAACACGCGGTGGTGGTAGCGATATGCGAACTGGCGGCCTTGCGCGCCTGCGCCGGCTGCTTGCCGAG
>NZ_JAQFVG010000149.1:0-1833 GCF_029439455.1 Caballeronia sp. BR00000012568055
TCGTGTCACAGGCTGAATGAACATGCGCTCCACCCGGCGCTATCCAGATCCTGTGCTGACCGAGATCGCGGCATATCGTTCGCAGCGACGCGGAATCCGCGATGCGTGCGCGGTTCTGAAGTTAGTTTTGGTGACGTTCGCCTTCGGCTTGCTGGCATGGTTCGCATGCAGATCCAGCAGCGCTGTCGTCAGAATCGTCATGATGATCGCGGCGGGGTTTGTGCTAAGCGGATTTCTGAATCTTGCCCACGAATGCCTGCACCGAAGTTTCGTGAGCGGGCGAGGTATGAACACGATCGTGGGAAATCTCGCTGCGAACGTCTTGTTCGTCAACTACACCGCCTATACCGACAAACACCTGAAACATCACCGCTGCCTGGCAACCGATGAGGACACAGAGTCGGCCGCGCGGTTCCAATCTTTGCGTCGATATATGTGGACCATGAGCGGTGTTGGTTTTCTCGTTTCGAATCTGCTATTGAACGCGTACCTGATTCTCGGTCGAATGCCGTCATATCTCGCGAAGGCGCAACGTCGGACGCAAGCGCGCGGCGAAGCGCTGCGCATCGCCGCATGGTTTCTCACGATCGTCACAGCGACCGGCATCTGGCCGCCGGTACTGCTCACGATTTATATCGGCCCGCTGATTATCGGATACTTTTGGTTGATGTTCTTTGGTTTGCCCGAGCACTACGGTTGCGAACCGGTGCGGCCGCGCTATCTGGCTTCGCGAACGACGACGAGCAACCGTTTCGTTCGATTCTTCATGTGGAATGCGAATTTCCATACCGAACATCACCGCTACCCAAGCGCGCCGGCCCCACTGCTCGCGCGAATCGGCGCGCGCCCGAGTGTCGGGATGCACCGCGAATCGTCTTATCTGAGATGGCACTGGCACGTGTGCCGGAAACTTCTTCAACGCCGAGAGCAAGAGGCAACACATGGCTAAACTCATCGTGGGCAATGTGGATAACGAAGCAATGATCGGCGATACGAAGCGTGCATCGCTTCCGCTGCGTCAGGTATCAGCCATTGCGGCAAGACGGCTTCTCTGGCAAATGACAAGCGAGGATGTCGCGATCCTGCCTTCCCCGGTTTCGGACCGCATGATGGAGTACATTTCCCAGGTGATGGGGCATCGTCTCTCGGCCGCGCAGGTCGTATCCCCGTCTTCCGACGCTTCCGATCCAGTTGTCCTCACCTCCGATCGCCTGCTCGACGAAGCGATGATTGCAGCGTTACGGGGTCTTCGCGTGGGTGGCGCGAAGTGGACGGTCCATCCGTACTTCCATACTTCATCGGTCGGACTGCTCTGCGATCGACTCGGCATCCGGCAGCCAGTATCGAACGGTTCAAATTTCATGGCGCAGGCCGGAGCCGAACTACTGAATCGCAAGGCGGTATTTCGAGCGCTGGCATCGGGGCGGGTCGGGTGCGCGGACGGTCGTGTATGCCGTTCGTTCTCTGAGTTTCACTTTACGCTGCAGGACATGCTTGTCAGGTATGCAAGCGTCATTGTCAAGCAGGACGTCAATGCCGGTGGCGACGGCAATGTCGCGGTCACGCTCGAACGGCGTCCCTGCTATCCGGGCGTTCGGAAGGTGTACGCGCTTACGCATCTGTCCGAAGTCGATACCGCGTTCGCCCGTGACCTGTGGTTACTGCAGACCGACACGGCAGGCAATTGCCAGGTGATCGTAGAACGCTTCTACGAAGGCTCAGATGTTCTGTATGCCGAGTATGAGATTGGCGCGGACGCGTCCCGTCTGGTGAGCTACGGCGATCTGCGGATGGACGCTTCCGGGGACAAGCGCGGCAACGGGATGATTATGT
>NZ_JAQFVG010000149.1:1853-3213 GCF_029439455.1 Caballeronia sp. BR00000012568055
AAGCGATGTGCTCGCGTCGATCTCGCAGCGTCTTGGATTCATTGGGCGCGCGAACTTCGACGCCATCGTGACCGACTGCAGGGAGATCGTCTTTACGGAGGTCAACGGCCGCAGCGGCGGCTGCAGTCACTTCGACGTGATCCTGCGCGCGCTGGTGGGTCCGGACTATCTTTCCACGCATACCGTGGTGACGAGAAATCGGGTTCCCGTTTGTGATTTGGGCCGGGCCCTGGACGCCTCGCGGTCACTGAGAGGACGTGGCAACGAATCGGGCGTCGTCGTGCTCACAGAGGATATCCTAGGTACCGGCACAATCGAGTACATGGTGTATGCGCGGAACCCCGCCGACGCACTCGCGCTTGAGAACGAGTTTCACTGCGGGATTGCTACGGCCAAGGAACCGGCCGCATTGCCGAGGTAACGCGATGCATACAATGAAGTTCACGCGTCCGGGCGCATGGCTCGCCGGAATCGTCGAAGGGGTATCGGTTTCGACGCGGATCCTGCTGATCCTCCAGTTCCTGGTGAATCTGTCGGTGTTCGGATCTCTGCCATTGCTCGCCGCATTCCTGAATATGGAGCGCCATCTCGACGCGAGCAGCGTCGCCAGTGTATTGACGGTGAATTTGCTGGCAAGCCGGCTGTTACCGCTAGTACTTGGTGCGTCAACCGATCGATTCAGCAGTCGGCTGCTAACGACGCTTGGTCTGGTGTGCCGTGCGGTGGGGTTTGTCGGATTAGCCTTCGCGCAGTCCGTTCCAGGCTTGATAATGTGGGCATTCCTGTCTGGACTCGGCGCGGCTCTTTACGAAACCACCGCGTATTCGGTCTTCGGTTCGCTCGACGCTGCGGTGCGGCCGAAGGTCTTTGCATTGAACAATCTGGCGCTCAATCTCGGGGCATTGATTGGTCCGGCACTGCTGCTCGCCGTGCCCGCGACAAACTCCACATTGCCGTTTCTTGCGAGCGGCGTGATCTTTGCGGCGCTTGCGCTGGCAGCCCCCTGGGTCGCAGAGCGGAGAACACGCAAGACAGTCGAGACGCACCCGCTGCGCGGTTTGCTGACCGCGTTTGAAGACAAGCGCTTCCGCCGGCTGTGCTGGGCGCTCGTGCCGTTCTGGACGGTGTACACGCAAATCTACGTATTCATTCCGCTCACGTTTTCGCAGGGCGCGCACGGCTATAACGGCGTCAGGCCGTTCTATATCACGAACGCACTGATCGGCATCGCCACCTCGTGGATGGGTATGGGTTGGTTTCAGCGCGCGAACTGGCGATCTCTGATGATGATCGGGCACGCTGTGATGTGCGGCTGTTTCGTGATCGCGGCGCTGCTGTTCTCCCGTGATTGGGGGGCGGG
>NZ_JAQFVG010000149.1:3265-4462 GCF_029439455.1 Caballeronia sp. BR00000012568055
TTGCTATCGTCTTTACGTTTGGCGAAAGCCTGATCCTTCCTGCGTCGAATATCGGACTCGCCAACCTGACGACAGACGGGAATGCAGGCAGCTATTTCGGTGCTTCGGCGGTTTCGTGGGCGGTCGGAGGGGTGCTCGGTAACTTCATCGGCACTCAGGCCGCAAGCTGGACCGTGCCTGCGCTGGGATGGGTCACCTTCACGGCGATTGCCTTGACGGGCCTGCTGGCCTTCCGGAGGGGACACTCATGATCGACGAAGGTTCGCACGCCCGGAAGGGAACGACCGGAACAACCCTCATGATGGTGGGTCGTGCGCACGACGCGCATTTCGGCTTCGTCAATCCGCCGGTCTATCGCGGGTCGACGGTTCTTTTCGGATCCTTTGATGAAATGGCGCCGGGCGCTGCACCGTACCACTACGGACGTTGGGGGACACCCACGACGGACGGGCTGTGCGAGGCGATGGCGGAAATCGAACATGGCGCTGCCGCGCTTGTGATGTGTTCGGGTCTGGCGACCATCGCAACTGTTCTGCAGGCGTTGGCGTCGCCCGGGAACCGTGTGTTGATTTCGCGTTCGTCCTACGCCGCCGCACGAAAGTTCTGCGATAGCGCACTGCTTCGACAGGGCGTATTCATCGACGAATTTTCGCTTGGAGATCTGGTCGAACTCGCGGCCAACCTCAGCGAGCAGACATGCGCGGTCTATCTGGACCTCCCGGGTTCGTCGAACTTTGATATGTGCGTGCTACGTGATGTTGTCGAGATCGCAGGGCGCGTGCCGGTGATTGTCGACAATACCTGGGCGACGCCGTATTTTTTCAATCCGCTCGATCACGGTGCGAGTGTCGTCATTCACAGCATGTCGAAGTACATCGGCGGTCACTCCGATTCGATAGTCGGCGCGGCCGTGTTCGCGAGCCTTGAGATATATGACCGCGTGAAGAGCATGAGTCGTCTGACGGGGCAGGCTGTAGGTGCGGACGACGCGAACCTCGCGTTGCGAGGATTGCGGACGTTGGCGGTGCGGATGGACCGGCATTTTCGATCGGCCTGCGATATCGCGTCCTGGTTGCAGGATCATCCGTTGATTGAGTGTGTGCATTATCCGCCACTGCCGGGGGACCGGGGGCACACGGCATGGCGAACGCAGTATTCGGGCGCAGGCGGCACGTTTACCTGTCTGCTCGACGACGG
>NZ_JAQFVG010000150.1 GCF_029439455.1 Caballeronia sp. BR00000012568055
GAAATCACCTATAACTGCTTCGGCAAGGGACCGTCAACGACTGCGCCCGCCGCGTGCCCGATGATTACCGATGCAAGCGGAACTCATGCACATCTGGAAGTGATAATTCGGTTTCCGAACTGTTGGGATGGCAAGAATAAGGCGCCAGACTTCCGTGCCAAGATCGTAAATATGGCTTACAGCAACAGCAATGGTTCGTGCCCGGACAGCTATCCGGTCAAAGTGCCGAGGCTGGAAATGCACGTGCATTACGGACTTGGTTTGGATGGCGATCTTTCCACCGCCCAGCTTTCGATGGATCCGAAACTCGACAACGGCGTATGGGTGCCGCAATGGGGCTCGCTCTACACCGAACACGCAGACTTCGTGAACGGCTGGAAAACGGACAGCATGCAGTACGCCGTGGACAAATGTCTGAACATCCTGGCGGCGTGCGATAACCAGATTCCGATGTTCTACACGACCGATACAGCCGATGGCTGGATCAGCGCAAGCGGCAACACGTCCACCAGCGGACCGACACTGCAACTCGGTCCCGGCGATACCGCGTTCATGAAATTCCCAACGCCTTCTGACGTGTCCGCTTTCCCGTGGACGAAAATCTGGCTGCAATCCTACGGACGCAACGTGACGGATTCGACGCAGGCCACCATCAGGGTTTATGGTGCTACGCCTCGCTGGGACAGCACGGAAACCGCACCGAAGATGGCCGATTGTTCGCCGGTAGCGCTCGGCAGTTTCGGCATCAACAGTGAAGAAAAGCCCCGTCTTATTGACGTGACGGGGCAAGTGAAGAGTGCGATGTCGGCCGGCAATCCAACAGTGGGTTTGTGCCTTAAAAACACTGGCGACAAGACCGTGGAGCTATCGTCGAAGGACGGCAAGTTCGCGCCCGTGCTGTTCCTGAAATGAGTTCAGCGCGTGCTGTGCATCAAGGTTTGATCCGATGTACCGCGACGTCGTGCAATCGCGACGGGCGCGGTTTCACGCATCGTCAACGCGCAGCAGGTGGAAATCACGCCGAGTGCGGAGAACATCAGCGCCGGTCCGATCCAGCCGAACACGCCATAGATTGCCGTCGCGATGATCGGCAGCAAACCCGCCACTACCGATGCGCCGTTATAGCCCAGCGAAATGCCCGATGAACGCACGTTGGCCGGGAACTGCTCGGAGAACCAGCTTGCTTCCACCGCGAAGATCGGATCGTGACTGACCAGCAATGACAGCGCGACTGCAACGATCACCATGATGATCGCGCCTGTGTTGATGAGCATGAACATCGGAATGCCGAACACGATGGTGAACAGCGCGCCGAATATGAACACGGGACGACGGCCCACGCGGTCGCTGAGCGCACCGTAAATCAGGTGGCTGACAAGCCCGAGCGCGGAACCAATCAGCGTGCCCCACAACACATGTTTGGTGGTCGAAACATGCGCGAGCGCCACATACGAAAGCATGAAACTCGTCGTGATGTAGTAACCGCCGGTTTCCGCCATACGCAGGCCGATGATCTTTAGAATGCTGCGCCAGTCGCTCTTGATCACTTCGAGCGCCGGTGCCTTCATGACCTTGTTCTCGGCCTTCACTGCTTCGAATTCCGGCGATTCCGACACGCTCATTCGAAGCGCCATACCCAGTCGCCTTCGAATACGGCAGTCGATAAAAGGAATGCGCCGTTCGCAAGCAGCAGGCCGA
>NZ_JAQFVG010000151.1 GCF_029439455.1 Caballeronia sp. BR00000012568055
CAACGACCAGATCTCCTTTCCATATTCAGTACTCAGAAGTTCTGGCGCAAACCGGCCGAAGTAACTAGCGAGGTTATCGACATCGCGCATGAGCATGGCGGCGGCCTGATTGTTGCCCGCGGCATCGACAGCCTGAGGTAAATCGATGATCACCGGACCTTCAGCCGCAAGCAGGATGTTGTATTCAGACAGGTCGCCGTGAATGATCCCGGCGCACAGCATCCGGACTACCTGGCGCAGAAGCAGCGCGTGCATTTCGAGTGCGCGGGCTTCGGTCAGATCGACGTCGTTCAGGCGCGGAGCGACATGGCCGGACTCGTCGAGCACGAGTTCCATCAACAGCACGCCGTCGGTGCAGATATACGGTTGCGGCACGCGCACGCCTTCGTTGGCGAGCCTGAACAGCGCATCGACTTCGGCGTTTTGCCACGATTCCTCTTGTATCTGCCGGCCATAACGCGTGCCTTTTTCCATCGCGCGCATCTGCCGGCTGTTCTTGACCTTGCGGCCATCCCGATACGACGTGGCCTGCCGAAAGCTGCGCTGCTTCGCATCTTTGTAGACCTTGGCGCAACGCATGGAATCGCCACAACGCACCATGTAGACGGTGGCCTCTTTGCCGCTCATCAACTGGCCGATGACCTCATCGATCAGGCCTTCTTCAAGAAGCGGTGCAAGCCGTTTAGGTACTTTCATGCGCGGCTCCGGCGCGGCTCGTGGCGTTGGCGTTCGAGATTCGTGGAAGGCAGGCGGTGCGCATACGTGCGCGCGCTCAGGCGGGCACTCAGGCGCGTAGTGGCGAGGGGAAACGAGGAAGTCATGCCGGATTATAAGGCGAGAGGAAGAGACGGATCAGTCTCCCGGCGAGCACGTCGTGGGTTTTGATTCGACGTCCTGCATCGATGTTTCAACGAAAAGCGGGCGCGTTCGGGTCTAAGTGCGTGCGATAAATGATCATGAAGGCAACTTTGTCAACCTTAGACGCAGATAGGCCGCGCATTCGCGCCCAAAGCGCGCCCAGACAGCACAGTTCACGACGCTGTCCCTCACATACCACTCGGGATGCCATTGCACACCGAAGATTGGCGCACTGATATGCGAGATCGCCTCGATGGTGCCATCCTCGGCATATGCATCGACACGCAATCCGTCCGCCAACGCCGCGATACCTTGCCCATGCAGCGAGTTCACACGAGTTGGACGGTCGCTTGAGGAGCGTGTCCGGATCGCCTCGTCAAGCCAGCCTCCGCGGACAAAAGCGACGTCGTGTGCATCTCGATAGCGTTCTTCGAAGGCTAGGGCGCGGTTCGCCCGATGATCCAGCTTTCCCGGCTCCGCGTGAAGTGTCGCGTACAAAGAGCCTCTCAACGCAACATTGATTTCCTGCATACTTCGGCATATACCGAGCACCGGACGCCCCGACGTTACAGCCTCTCGGACGATACGTATCGCCATTGCGTCGCGCGTTCGGTCAAGCGATCCTACTTGCTGTTGATTACCGGCGTACAGCGAAACATCGATGTTGCTCGCTCCACCCGGCAGGAGGATCCCATCGAGACGATCGAGCAGCGTGTCCAGATTTCGATCACTTGCAAG
>NZ_JAQFVG010000152.1:0-3959 GCF_029439455.1 Caballeronia sp. BR00000012568055
TCGATCGAGATTAGCCGGGCATAGTCAGCATGCCTTACTTCACCTTCGCAGCTGCCGCGAGCTTGCGCACGCCCTCTTTCGCGTCCTCGTTCGAGTTCATGAAATTGGTGACGACGTCGGTAATCGCGCCTGCCGTGACCGGCGATTGGAGTTCGCCGAAAGCCAATGACGGGAAGAAGCCGCCCGATTTGATCGTCGCCTGCTCGTCTGCGCGCGATTTCTTTGCACAGCTATCGAATTTGTCCATCGGTACATCGAGACGGACGGGAATCGATCCCTTGTTGAGACTGAATTGTTCCTGAAACTCGGGCGACATGATGGTTTTGGCCATCGCAAGCTGGCCCGGCGTCGCGTCCTTCTTGCCGTTCTGCTGGAAGAACACGAAGGCATCCGCCGTGTACGTATAAGCGTTCGATGTGCCCGGCGCAGGCGCGCAGACGAAATCGACATCCGCCTTCTTGTTCGCATTCGCGAACTCGCCCTTGGCCCAGTCGCCCATAAATTGCATGCCGCCCGCGCCGGAAATCACCATTGCAGTCGCGAGATTCCAGTCGCGGCCGTGATAGGCCTTATCAAAGTAAGTCCGAATCTTCTGGATGGTTTCGAAAACCTGCACCATTTGCGGCGAAGTCAGTGTTTTCTGGTCGAGATCGATCAGTGCCTTTCGATAAAACTCCGCGCCCTGCGAGAGCACCACGGTCTCCCAGATGGTCATGTCCTGCCACGGCTGACCACCATGCGCGACTGCCGTGATGCCCGCCGCGCGAAACTTGTCGGCGAGTGCGAAAAACTCTGGCCACGTCGTCGGAGGCGTGCCGCCGACTTTGTCGAGATCGGCCTTGTTGATCCACAACCAATTGATCCGATGCACCGAGAAAGGCGCGGCGACATAGTGACCGTCCGCCTTGATGTCCTTATCGATCTGAGCGGGAATATGTGCCTTCCAATCCGACGCGGCCTGATCGATGGTCACCAGCACGCCCTGATCGGCCCAATCCTGAATCAACGGCCCCTTGATTTGCGCTGCCGTTGGCGCATTGCCCGAGATCACCTGCGTCTTGAGCGCCGTCATGGCCGCCGTGCCAGAGCCGCCTGCCACCGCGAAATCCTTCCACTCGTAGCCCTGCTTGCTCATATCGTCCTTGAGCACGCGAATGGCCTTCGATTCCCCGCCCGATGTCCACCAATGCAGCACAGAAACCTGTTCGCCCGCCTGAGCCACCTCAGCAGCGTGCGTACCGGCGATAACCAGCGCGACGGCCGCAGCCGCCGACGTGAGCGTACATTTCATTGCAGTCTCCGAATTTTATTTATGAACGGAGTGTCGCTTGTTCGCGCACTCCTTTACTTTCATAAGGATATCCAACTACAAAGCGAAACCGAGTTGGGATTTTCCCATTGCCGTAAGATCGTCCGCCGTAGCGCGGCCCTGAAAATCCACTTCGAAATGATCCGCCGGAAAGTCGGGCGGACTTTCGCCTTTCAGAAAGCTCGGCAACTGACGCTTCAAATAAGCATCGTTCTTCGCGCAGGCAGGCGCGGAGGCGATATACATCACGTTGCTATAACCCGCGCCCTTGTGCTCGTCTTCGACCGCGTGGATCACATCGCTGTGCCAGAACACGGTGTCGCCCGCCTGCATCTTCGGAATGGACGAGAGCGCTTCAAACAGCGGCGCGTGGTATTCCGGCTTGATCGAGAGCGCGCGTCCGGGCATGGCGCCGCACAGGTCGTCATCGGCGATATCGTCTTGAAGGGCGCGCAACAGGATATAGACCATCGAATTGGCGATAGGCACGAGTTGCAGCGTGCCGTCGCCCGGTCCTTGCGGCGTCAGCGCGGTCCAGCCCTGAAACGTGCGGAACATCGAACACACGGCGGGCGATGCAATCTCTTCCACGTCCGGGCGAAACGCGGCATCGAAGGCATCGTATTCGCGCCAGTTGCCGGAAAACACATGCCGATACACCTTGCGGAAATTACCTTCGATCCAGCGTTCGACCGAACCGCCATCGCAATGCGCCGACAGCCCGAGCGATGCCGAACCCGGCGGCCGCCGACGAAGCCGGTCCGCATAAACCGGCACGTTTTCAGGATCGAAATGAACGCGCCCTTCGCTTTCGTTGCGCCACAGCTTGTTCAGAAACACGCGCGCCGCCGTCAAAGGTTCGGACTGTCGCGCCATCACTTGCGGTCTGGACCAGTACACGCCGTAAATCTGCGGCTTGCTTGAAGCAAGTTGTCCGAAGTATTTATCTTCCGCGCGATTTTCCAGCCGCTTGTCGAGATGATTACGCTCAACGTAACGCGCGATCTCTTCGTCCCAGCCTTGCACTTGATCGCGCGGAAACACTTGCCGAATGACGCACGCACCGCTTGATTTGACGAGCGCGATTTGCGCGTCACTGACTCGTCCGGCGGCGATATCGGCAAATTGGATTTCTGGAATGACATCTTCGCCGCGCTCGCGCTGCGCCGCAACACGCTTCGCCGCTTCGATGATCGATTTTTCGACTTCTGCAAATACTTCGCGGTAGTTCGGCAGCGCAGCGCGCAGCTCCTTTTTTGCCTGACGAATTGCTGCCGGCAAGTCATCGACTATTAGCGCCATGATTGTCTCCCAATCGAATTTCAGTGCGCCAAGCATATGACGCGCGCCCTCACGCCGGTGATACTATTCAGGCAATTCCTTTGCGTTTTCGGCCATGAAACCAGCCTACGAACACGTAGCGTTCGGCGAGGATTGTTCGGTCCGGGTTTACCATCGGCGGCTTGCGCGCATTCCGTTCGAATGGCATCACCATCCGGAATACGAACTGACGCTGACCATGAATAGCCACGGCAAGCGCTATATCGGCGACTCGGTCAGCGACTATCAGGCCGAAGATCTCGTACTCGTGCCGCCCGATTTGCCGCACACGTGGGCATCGAATAAATCGATCGATACAGCCTTGCCGCAAGTCGCCATCGTCATCTGGTTCGATGGCGAATGGGCACGCCGCATGGCTGATTGCTGCCGCGAATACGAGCCTTTGCGCAAGCTACTGCGGCGCGCGGCATCCGGCCTTGCATTCGCGCCGCCCGCCGGAGAATCGATGCGCGCGAAACTCGACGCGTTGCTCTCGAACGTGCCGCGCGAACGACTCAGCGCGGCGCTCGACATTCTCTGCACGCTGGCCGACGCACCGGGTCATCCGCTGGCTTCACCGAGCGCGTTCAATCCCACTCACGCGGGACCGTCCGGCCACGAACCGGAGCGCATCAACCGTGTGCTATCCATGATCGATGCGCGCTTCGCCGAACCCTTGCGCCTCGCGGATCTCTGCGAGGCCGCCAGTTTGTCAGAGCGGACCCTTGCGCGTTACTTCGTACAACATATCGGTGAGAGCGTCGGTCGCTATATCACGCGGGTTCGTATCGGGCACGCGTGCCGCATGCTGGGCGACACATCGCTGCCAATATCGGTGATCGCCGCGCGTTCCGGCTTTGCGAATGTTTCCAACTTCAATCGGCAATTCAAGGCGTGGAAGCAGGCCACGCCAGCGGCGTATCGGCGGCAATTTCTCGATGAAGGCAGCACCGACGAAAAGTCGTCGATCAGCCTGAATGAAAGACCGCCTTCGCTTCAACAAAGAAAGAAAGGTGAACGACGCGCGTAACGAGCGGCGTGATCGTGTGCGCTTTTGTCATTCACAGCCTTTCAAATTGCATGCGAAAGTTGTCGAAAACATTGTATGTCTGCCAGCCCACCAAACACTTCGGACTCCGTTTCTCCCGCGCCAAACGCTGACCTATGCTGATTCGCACCGGGTCGCGATGCGAGCGTGTCCCCGACCGGTTCACGAGCTCATTCCTACTGATATTCACCGCGACGAACGGTCGTACTGGTGCCTGCGCGCCGTGGCTTTGTTCGAGTGCTTTTTACGAGGGGCTGTCACGCCATGTCAACCGACAAACTG
>NZ_JAQFVG010000152.1:3979-5190 GCF_029439455.1 Caballeronia sp. BR00000012568055
TGCGAAAGAATGGCACGACCGAACAGAACAAGATGCTCGACTATCTTTTGAATCAGGCACAAAGCCAGGCCACCGACCTGCTTAACGGCAACACCAGTGCGTCACCGGTACATAACATTCTCGCGAACGTGAAAAGCTTGCTTATGCACGCGCAAGTGCTTCCATCGCCCACGGGCGGCGTGTCAGTCACGACGATATCCGATGAAGGCGACCTCGTTGGTAGAAATCAATACGAGTCGCTCGATACCAACTGGTCCTATTGCGTCGTGAACTGGCTTTCGCATTTTTCCGCAAGCACTAAAGCACCTTTTCGCACCGCTCCCCCGCAGCCGACGCCCCCACTGTTAGCGAATGCATCGATCACAATTGCGGGCGATTGGGGAACCGGCACCAACTATCGCACGGATCATCAACTCGCTCCGTCGGGAAAGGTCGCTCAGGCAATGAGTGCGCTTAAGCCTGATTACACGGTCCATCTCGGCGACGTGTACTACTCGGGCAGCACGACGGAAGAACAGAACAACTTTATCAGTGCATGGCCTGCGGGAAAGACCGGGAGTTTCACGCTGAATTCGAATCACGAGATGTATTCCGGCGCGGTCGGATATTACGGCACGCTCGACAACAGCAACATGTTCGAGATGCAGGGAAAAAACAGTTACTTCGCGGTGGCGAATCAGGACTGGCTCATCATCGGACTCGACACGGCCTACCATGCAAGCGAACTACAGCTTTATCAGAACGGCGTGCTCGATGACGGACAAGTCGCATTTATCGATACTTGCCTGAGCGCGAATCCGAATCCGAAACGTGTGATTTTGCTCACGCATCACAATGGCCTGTCGCTCGACGGGACCACTCCGACGGCTCTCTGGCAGCAAGTCTCGAACGTTTTCGTCGATCGCGAAGTGTGGTGGTACTGGGGACATATGCATGCCGGTGTGGTCTATTGCGATCGCGACAAGCTTGGCCACATCATTCCGGCCAGCGCCGGAAAAAGCGGCGTCGTGCACCCACGTTGCGCGGGGCACGGCGCAATCCCGGCCGGAGAGCCGTCGTTACTCGTCGGCAATCCCGCAGCCATCTGGCACGAAAGCCATCAGGTGCCCGACGTGCTTTATTCCGGACGCGTGGCCAATGGCTTCGTGTTTCTAAGTCTGAACGGCGGCGGCCTCACCGAATCCTTCGTCAACGAAGACGGTTTGACTGTG
>NZ_JAQFVG010000153.1 GCF_029439455.1 Caballeronia sp. BR00000012568055
ACATCTGTTCCGTCACGGTCTGGCGACGACGATGATTCGTCACGGGGCCTCGATGGCAGAAATCGCCGAGGTCTTGCGGCACCGCTCACCCGACAGTACCGCGATCTACGCAAAGGTCGCGTTTGAGGACCTGCGCGGTGTCGCGCGTTCGTGGCCCACGGCGGGAGGTGCAATATGACTGCGATCTACGAGTCTCTCGCCCAGTACGTGGCAGTCCGCCGTGCTCTCGGGGCGTCATTCTATGAACCTGCATTGGCACTCGGTCATTTCGTTGATTTGCTGGAACGCGAAGGCGCCGAGTTCATTACAACCGATCTGGCTCTGCGCTGGGCGATGACGCCCGAACTCGTCGAACGCGCTACGTGGGGGCGGCGTCTCTCTCAAGTGAGAGGATTTGCCAGATGGATGAACGTGATTGACAGTCGAAACCAGATTCCTCCAGCAGGACTCCTGAGTGCCCGCAGACGGCGCAACGCCCCGCATATTTACACTGAGCAGGAAATTGATCGGCTTATGACCCGCGCCGCTCAACTGCGGTCCCGAACCGGCATGCGAGCACTGACCTATTCGACGCTCATAGGGCTTCTTGTAGCGACGGGCCTCAGGCCAGGCGAAGCGTTTCGGCTCGACCGGTCCGACGTTGACCTCGTCAGCGGGATATTGTCCATCCGGGAATCGAAGTTCGGCAAATCCCGCTTTGTTCCTGTAGCAGAGTCTTCCCGGGTGGCTCTCGAACACTATGCCCGGAAACGCGATCAACTCTGTCCTGTACGATTGAGCGAGGCGTTCCTGGTTAGTGAGCGAGGCAAGCGACTGAAGGCAGGCACTGTACGAAGCATGTTCGTCAGAATGTCGCGCGCTGTTGGTCTGAGATCGGCGACAGAGGACGGGTGCGATGGTTACGGCCCGCGCCTCCAGGACTTCCGGCATAGCTTCGCGACTGGCAGGCTGGTCGAATGGTATCGCGCCGGTCTGGACGTAAGTCGGGAGTTGCCGAAACTTGCCGCCTACCTCGGGCATGTCAACATCGGCCTTACGTACTGGTACATCGAAGCGGTTCCTGAGTTGCTTGAACTCGCGGCAGCCTATCTCGACAAGGACTGTCCGGGAGAACGGCCGTGAGCGCCGCCAGCCTCCCAGCCCTCGTTCAGCGCTTCTTCACGCAGCGCCTGCTCGAGCAGCAAGGTCTGAGTTCGCATACGGTGGCAAGTTACCGTGACACGTTCCGGCTGTTGCTGGCGTTCGCCACGAAGCATATCGGGCGCGCGCCGTCAAAGCTGCGAATCGAGGACTTCGACGTGTCGTTGATCGAGGAATTCCTGCAGCACCTCGAACACGGCAGAGGCAATTCGGTGCGCACACGCAACACGCGGCTTGCCGCCGTGCATGCCTGCTTCCGGTTCGTCGCGGTCAGCGAGCCTGCGTTGTTTCTGCAGTG
>NZ_JAQFVG010000154.1:0-1370 GCF_029439455.1 Caballeronia sp. BR00000012568055
TTCAAGCCACGCGTTCGGAAGTGCTGTTCGTTGACTACATCCACGAGCACCTGAGTCCGAACGGTCGTGCTGGCATCATCGTGCCGGAGGGCATCATTTTTCAGAGCGGTACCGCCTACAAGGCGCTGCGCAAGCTGCTGGTGCAGACCTCGCTGGTGGCCGTCGTCTCGTTGCCCGCTGGCGTGTTCCAGCCCTACAGTGGCGTCAAAACTTCCATCCTGATTCTAGACAAGCGCTTGGCCAAGCAGACTGACAAAGTGTTGTTTGTGAAGGTAGGCAATGATGGCTTCGCATTGGGTGCGCAGCGTCGCCCTATCCAGCAGAACGATTTGCCTCTTGCCGAGCAAGCGTTGAAGAATTTCTTTGCTATTCCTGGTGTTTTCGAGGGAAATGAGCTGGCGCACAGGGTGAGCAGGGCGCAGATCGCAGAGAACGCTGACTGGAGCCTAAGCGGCGATCGCTATCGGTTGGACACGGAGCGATCTCATCATTGGCCCATGGTATCCCTCGGCGATGAAACGATTTTCCGGATTGAAAGTGGCGGAACGCCTAAATCCGACGAGCCAGCCTATTGGAATGGCGGCGTGGCGTGGGCAACCTTGGTTGACCTGCCCCAATCCGACTTCATCACCCAGGTAACAGACACCGCGCGCACAATCAGCGACGAGGGTTTGAAAAACTCGTCAGCCAAGCTTTTGCCGATCGGCACCGTATTGGTTTCCAGTCGGGCAACCATTGGGCGGGTTGCGATTGCGCGCATTCCAACCGCAACCAATCAAGGCTTCAAGAACATCGTTATTCAGGACTTCAGCCGGGTAGTGCCTGAATTTCTGGCCTGCATGATGAAATCATTGGTGCAGGAGCTCGAGGCGTTGGCGACGGGTGGAACGTTCAAAGAGTTCTCCAAAGGCGCACTCTCTGGAATTGAAATCCCTCTACCTCCCATTGATGTTCAGCGCGAGATCGTCGCTGAAATTGATGGCTATCAGAAAATTATCGATGGCTCACGTCAGGTAGTGGAGAGCTATACGCCACGCATCGCGAAGAAGCCGGAATGGCCGCTGCGAAGCATTGCTGAGATTTCCGAAGTTAACCCCAAGAAATCCCAGTTAGCGATTTCCGATGAGGCAATGCCTGTATCGTTTGTGCCTATGGCTGACTTGCAGGAAAATGCGATGTTCTTCCAAGCCAAGGAGGAAAGGGCGATTGGCGAAGTTCTGAAACAATATACCTACTTTCAGGACGATGATGTGCTCGTCGCCAAAGTCACCCCATGCTTTGAAAATGGCAAGGCCGGTATCGCAAGAAATTTGGTCCATGGGATTGGTTTTGGCTCCAGCGAATTCTATGTGATCCGTGCCGACAAACAA